>JBKJRY010000248.1:0-23218 GCA_046593045.1 Chitinophagaceae bacterium
CTACTTTAAAAGGCTTGTGCATACGCTTGCCGGTTGGTAAGCCAGATACAGCATCACGTGGTGTTACGCTGATTTCGTTCCACTTAACATTGGAAATATGCTTTTTGCCGGTTGTCATTCCACTTCCCGTTATGGTGGCAGGCAACACCTCTATATACAATTTATCATTGATGCTTAAAACATAGTTTTCTTTTACATTTTCACAAGAGCTGTTATTTACTTCTAATATTTTATAATCATTTTCATCATCCCCTTTTACAGCAATATTTATTTTATCATCACCCACTTCGGCAATATAGTTTCCGGCAACAATAGCGTTGTATGAAAAGCTTCCGTCCCTGTTAGTTTTGGTTGATATTATGTCATTTCCTGCAGAGCCTATGCGTTTAAATTTTACATCAACTCCCGGTATAGGGTCGGTATCGATAGCGCTTATCCCACATTGGTTAATTACCAAACCGTTTTTTGTTTGATAAACAAATCCTGTCAGATAATTATTAACTATTTGGAGCTGGTTTGCAGTTTGATTTTCATAATCTTCTCCGGCCACCCGGCCTTTACTTCTTATTTCAATTTTTACAGGTACAAAAAATAGTGAATCGTTATCGGCTTTTTCGCCTGTATCATCGTAATTATTTTCGGCAGCGGAGCGATTATTTTGTATGTCACTTCGTGATTTTGTTACACTCTCCGGAACCAATTCATCATCATTTAGGAATGCATAATGATCGACTTTCGAATTGTCTTTGAATTTTGTTGTTTTCGTAGTTTGCGGCCTGCTATCATTTCCAAATTTTAAATTCAATCCCAGTGATGCCTGGATGAAATTATTTTTGGCTGTGTAATAAAGTGGCGATGTACCTTTTTCACGATCGTAGTTATAATTTACCTGGCCTGTTTGCGTACCAAAATAATTTGCTCCTAACTGCAGTCCTATATTACCTGATACAAGATATTGTATGCCACCGCCAAAATTATATGCCAGGCCATTCTTATTTTCTCCAGCCTGGCTTACATAAATATTGTTTACCGCCCCGCCTTCTTTATAAACTACTGCATATCTTCCCGGCTCATTCAGGCCATAGCCACCTTTTGCCCAAAGATTGATATTCCAGTTAGTGGATTGAATTGAAGCAACAGGGCCCAATAAAAGATGGGTGCTTTTAAAATCAGATGCATTAAAATTAACCTGGGATTGCGGGAAACGATATTTATCAGCAATTGACTGTCCGATTTTTTTGTATTCGTCATTTGTATTTACTGTGTTCAGGTAACCGATATAAACACCAAGTCCGAATTTCACGGCGCCTGCACCGACAGAATAATCCAAATGATTGCCAAAGTGAATGCCTTCGCCCGTATGCGTACTGTTTACTGCATTGCTTTTTGAAGGTAGTGAAATACCTGTTTCTAAAGTTGATTGGAAAGTGCCCTGGGAAAGTGCCGTAAAAGATACAGCCATGCCGATAGAAAATATCATCAATTGTTTCATCTTATAAATTTTAATGGGGATAAAAGGCGGATTGATAGGGTAGCTATTGAAAAAAATTAATTTCCCCAAACGCTATAACGTAACAACATAAAATGTATTGCGTGATAGATCATGTATGACCGGTTATTAGTTTAGTAAAAATCAATAGAGGAATTTTTTAATGAACAGTCTGAGTACGTACATTTATGTACAGACTAAAAATTTCAATGCACATATTTGGATTACTTGTTTAAACAAAGGATTACTCAAGATGGAAAGATTGCCATCTGGTATTCGTGCGAAAGGTTTTTCGGTTAAGCAATCCCCACCAAAACTAATAGGTACCTTAAAAATCGAGGCCGTCTCCTTTCTCTTTTTATTATGAAGAACTGTCCCATCCATCACAAAGTCCGCTACCGTCACTACTGAAACCTCTCATCAATTACTATTTAAAATTTGAGTGTTGATTTCATTCCGTTCTTAAACTTTTTGCCGGGTTCGCAACGGCTGCTTTTATTGCCTGGAAGCTGATGGTAATTATCGCGATAAGTATGGCGGCCGGCTCGTGACTCAGAACCCGATGCTCATACCAAAATATTCTCAGTAACAGTTTGTCCATCGAGCATACGGATGATACGATGGCTATAGCGGGCATCATGTTCGGAGTGTGTTACCATTATAATTGTAGTGCCTTGTTCGTTCAGATCAGTAAGCAGTTGCATTACTTCGTTACCGTTAGATGAATCGAGGTTTCCTGTAGGTTCATCCGCAAGAATCAACTTCGGATTATTTACTACAGCCCGGGCTACGGCTACGCGTTGCTGTTGCCCACCGCTTAATTGTTGCGGATAGTGGTTGCGGCGATGCATTATCTGCATTTTATCCAGAACAGCTTCCACCCTCTTTTTTCTTTCATCACTTTTTACACCAAGGTAGATGAGAGGAAGTTCCACGTTCTCAAAAACGGTGAGCTCATCTATAAGATTAAAGCTTTGGAACACGAAGCCGATATTTCGCTTACGCAAATCGGCTCTCTTGCGTTCATTGAAATCTGCCACTTCTATGCCATTGAATAAAAAACTTCCGTCATCGGGATCATCAAGTAATCCGACAATATTGAGCAGTGTTGATTTGCCACAACCTGAAGGCCCCATCACGGCAACAAATTCTCCCTGCTTTACTTCAAATGAAAGCTTGTTCAATGCTACGGTTTCCACTTCTTCCGTGCGATAAATTTTTTCGAGTTCAGAAATTTTTATCATTATTTTACTTTTTAAGAGTTTAGTCTTTTTAATTTTTATTCAAATTTTTATAAAAAAACATCATATTGATTTGCATGTATTATCTCCTGCTCAGTGTTCATTAATGATTCGGACAAGGCCCGGCTCTTCAGCGGACAAATGCTCTTCATATTACAAATGGAGGTTTCACTTTTAATAGCTAAAGATGCAAGACAAAAAAAAGTGATTGCAACCAGGCGTAATAACAAAACTTTTTTCATAACAGTTGTTTTAAATTGTTGGATCATGCACCAGGCATTAATGCATTAATTTTTATGTTTTTAAAGTTGATCAAGCGAAACTTTCACGAGTTTTATTTAATAGATAATTATATTCTTTTTTCTATTCCTTCTTCAATACCAGTTCCTGCATAGTTCCATAATTTTCATAGCTTGATGTAACTACTTTATCGCCTGGTTTAAGCCCCGACCCCACTTCATAATAATCAGGGCTTTGACGGAGAAGCTGAATGTCAACTTTATAAGCAGTTTTCCCGTTCTCAGCTACTTTAAATATCCAGTTGCCGCCTGTTTGCTGGTAGAAGCCACCTTTCGGTAATAGTATCGCCTGTGTCTCATCACTTAATGCCAGGCCAATCTGTAATGTTTGCCCCCGGCGTATACCTTGCGGCACTTCGCCTACAAATTCCATATCTACCTGGAAGCGCCCATTGGTAACCTGTGTATATATTTTTTTGATCACCAGCTCGTAAGTTTTATTATTAAAATCAAAATCTCCTTTAAGGCCAACAAAGATGCGTGAGATGTAATGCTCATCTATGTCTACCCTTACTTTAAAGCCACTCAATACATCTATTTGTCCCAGGCGTTCTCCTTTATTTTTCGATTGGCCAATCTCTGCATCTAATGATGTAAGTTGTCCGTCGATGGGTGAACGAACAATAAGGTCTCCTACTTTCTGGCGCATAACATTCAGTGCATTCTGTGATCCTTCAAATGATTGCCTGGCCTGTGTTACCTGTTGCAGATTGGAAACAGAATCCTGTTGAAGAATTTTGTCAGTAAGTTTTTTCTTTTCGAGTAAATAATTATAATCATTTAACGCCTTCTGATATTCCTGCGAGCCAATTACTTTCTGCTCATATAAATGCTTGTCCAATTTATAAAGCCGCTCTGCTTCTTTCAATTGGCTCTCTACATCCGTCATTTGATTAAGCTTACTCACCGTATTTTGTTGTGCCGCATTTTTAGATATCTGCATTTGAGTAAGCAGGTTGTACACATTGGTTTCCTGTGTTACAAGGCCAAGTTGCAGATCAGTATTTGATAACCGTAAAATGGGTTGGCCTTTTTTCATCATTGCGCCGTCATCTACAAATTTTTCTTCAACCCTTCCTCCTTCAATGGCATCAAGATAAATTGTTGTAAGAGGAAGTACTATACCATTCACAGGAATGAACTCTTTAAACGGGCCTTTTTTAATTTCGCTTATAGTGATTCTTTCAGTATCAACATTCAACCGGCTTTTACCTGATGTAAAATAATAGCTTGCAGCAATCAGGAAAATTAGCGCTGTGATTCCGCCTATCGTAAGCAATCTTTTTTTAGACCATCTTTTCTTTGCAATTACTCTGTCCACAATTTTTGTTTTAAGTTTTTTTAAAAAGGTTCCCGGTCTTACCCGGGAGCCTCTAACACTTGAGAAAATTCGAAAGACTTATGCCAATATACTATTAACACGATGCCATGTTTGAACGTTTGTGATAGTCAATAAGTTACAGGGATACTAATGTACAAAGATGTTCCTTAGTGATACAAGTAGTGTCCGGTTTTGATACAGTAGCCATACCATACGATTTGAAGTAGCAGTTAATGGCAGATCAGATATTGCTATTTTCATGTTAGCAGATTACATACCCGTTTTTCTAAAGCTGCCTTTTTTTACTCAATACAATAGCAGTACCGTGTATTTTTGAACAGCCTTATTATAATATATGATGTAATGATATGCGTATAAATGATACAATGTGTTCGTTTTCGATACAGGCTACTATTGATCATTTTATTATAAAAAATTAATTGCCATGCTTTTGCAATTATGGTATAATTGAAGCTAACTGTATCACGGTGGAGCACCTATTGAAAAATCAAATGGTTTTACAAAAAATAAAACCAGACAAAAAAATATAACTTACAAAGGACATAAATAAAGACTTTAACGAAAAAAATTTTATTAATCCCATGTTGCTAAGGAATTCGAGCATTTTAATAATTGACGACGATACAGATGTATTAACGGCGGTAAGATTACTACTCAAAACAGAAGTGAAAGAAGTAATAACAGAAAAAACCCCCGAAAATATCAGGTGGCTCTTGTCCAAACAATCTTTTGACCTGATATTGCTTGACATGAATTTTACAAGTTCTATCAATACGGGCAATGAAGGAATTTTCTGGCTAAAAAAAATAAAGGAGTTTGGCTCAGATGCATCCGTAATTATGATTACAGCTTACGGAGATATCGACCTTGCTGTGCGATCTCTCAAAGAGGGTGCCGCCGATTTTGTTATAAAGCCATGGCACAATGAAAGGCTGATTGAAACCATTAAAGAAACCTTACGAAAAAAAGGAAAGCCCGCAGGGCTGACAGCCCCATCAGGTGATTCGGTAATAGGCAAAGAACTCCTCGGCCAGTCGGAGGTAATGAATGATATTTTTTTTAAAATAGAAAAAATCGCGCCTACTGATGCGAACATCCTGATCCTTGGTGAGAATGGTACAGGAAAAGACCTGATTGCAAGAGCGATTCATCAACAATCTTTGCGTGATGAAAAGCCATTTATTAAAGTGGACGTGGGTGCATTGACTGAAACGTTGTTTGAAAGCGAATTATTCGGACACAAGAAAGGCGCATTTACCGGCGCTGCAGAAGATAGGGCCGGAAGGTTTGAAGCCGCAAACGGAGGAACTTTATTTCTTGATGAGATTGGGAATATATCATTGCAACAACAGGCAAAGCTTTTAAGCGTATTACAAAACAGGCAGGTGACGAGGTTGGGAAGCAATCAACCAATCGATATAAACATTCGCCTGATATGCGCCACCAACCTGCATATTTCTGAACTTGCGAATGAAAATCGTTTCCGCAAAGATCTTGTCTACCGGATAAATACTGTTGAAATTGTGATTCCCCCATTGAGAAAAAGAGAGGATGATATTATCATGCTTGCCAAACACTTTGCAAAACTCTATGCAGCTAAATATTTAAAGCCTGACCCTATATTTGATTCCAAAGCACTTGACAAATTAAGACAATATCTTTTCCCGGGTAATGTACGTGAGTTGCAGTACACAATGGAAAGAGCTGTGATAATGTCGGAGGATCAAGAGCTCACTGCTTCCGATCTTATTTTTTCTCCAATTGAATCTACAGTTCACCAGGAAAGTGAACCTGCAGATCTTAATTTAAATACGGTTGAAAAAAATACTATTTTACGCGTAATTGAAAAACATAATGGCAATATCAGCAGGGCGGCAAAAGAGTTAGGACTTACAAGAACTGCTTTGTACAGGAGGTTGAGTAAATATGATATTTAATCCCCAACTATTAAAGGGAACAAGATCGATTTTACGATAGATTACCTGTTTATTTTAAAGCGAAATGCATCAGTAACAAATTATAATTTAAAACAGCTGTTATTTCCTTTTAAGAGATAGTGGCTTTTTTGTATGATAAAAAAATTAGAATACCGTATTATTATCAGGGTAGTATTTTTATTCGCCACACTGTTTGCTACTGCATTCCTATTATTGAAAGGCTTGCATGTTTATCTTGCACTAATTGCTCCTATAATTATTTACCAGTTAATAGAACTATACAAATTTCAACACAAATCACAAGAGGAGATTACACAATTTGTTGAATCTATACATTACCGTGACTTCTCCAGGTATTTTGATGTAAAGCATGCTCCTGCTGAACTGCAGCCTATGCGTGAGGGATTCAACCAGATCAACACTACTTTTAAAATCATCAGTAAAGAAAAAGAAACACAATACCAATACCTGCAAAAAATTCTTGAGCTCGTTGATACAGGAATTCTATCCTATGAAAATGAATCGGGGGAAGTAATGTGGATGAATGAATCATTAAAACAAATGTTGCAATTGCCCTACCTTAAAACTATTCATTCGCTTGCAAAACGTGACAATGACTTATATAATGATGTAGTTGCACTTAAGCCAGGCGATAAAAAAGTTACCAAAGCGCATCTTGAAAAAGGATCGTTCAAAGTATTGTTATCAGCGACTGCCTTCGCGACTGAAGGAAAAAAGTTCAAGCTAATTGCTTTTCAAAATATCAGTGAAGCATTGGATGAAAGTGAATCGAAGGCATGGCAAAGATTGCTGGGCGTAATGACGCACGAGATAATGAACTCAGTAGCACCTATTTCATCATTGGCGGATACTCTTAAGAACAGGCTTGAGAAATCAGTGATGCATATGACAAACAAATCCGCCGCCATTCATGATCTCGAGTTGGGAATTGATACTATTAAAAGAAGAAGTGAAGGGTTACTGAAATTTGCAGAAACATACCGCAACCTTAATAAGATTACCACGCTGAATTTAAAAAAGATTTATGTAAGGGATCTTTTTGAAAGCCTTTACCAGCTAATGCAACCGACACTGGAGCAGAAAAATATAGAGATGGATATTGTGCTGAAAGATACCGACCTCATCTTACAGGCAGATACTAATCTTATAGAACAGGTATTGATAAACCTTGTAGTGAACGCGCTGGAAGTGGTTAAAGACAGGCCAGAGCCAAGAATTGTTCTTTCTGCAACCACAATGAATAATAAGAAAGTTATTTTGAAAGTCGCTGACAATGGCACGGGCATGACCGAGGAAGTTATGGATAAAATATTCATTCCGTTTTTTAGTACCAAGAAAAACGGAAGTGGTATTGGGCTGAGTTTATGTAAACAAATAATGATGCTGCACAAAGGAAATATTCATGTGCAGTCAAAAGAAAAGGAAGGAACAGTTTTCACGCTGCAGTTCTAAAAAATGGAATCTGAAATATTGCGGTATTCAAACCAGGGTATAAAACTTACAATATCCTTTTGCCTTCAATTGTTTCGGTATAGATTAATGAGTAATTGTCAAAATTTTTATTCCTCAATTAATTGAATCCCCGTTTGGGTAAACAACAATTTGTGTTGCTTATACAAATTACCGGTCGTCATTTTAAATGTTTTCTTACTCATACCAAAGAATGAATAAATATCTTCAGGAGAAGATTTATCGTGATAAGGAAGGTAACCGTCATTCTCTTTTAATAGCCTCAATACTTTTTCGGTTTCATCTTCCACCCGGTCGTAACCGGGTTTCCCAGCCGCAACATCAATTTTATTTTCTGGTAAAATATTTTTTATAAATCCCGTAAACCGGTCTCCTATTTGAATATTCCTGTAGATTTCGTTGAAGTGTAAAATACCTTTGTGTATGTTGTTGATAATAACTTCATAGCCAATATCGGTCTTGCGATAAACGATCAATTCTACTTCATCTTTTATCTTTACCGTAAGAATTTCATTTGATAAAAAAGGCTCCAATCTTTCCGTTGCCACTAATCGCCCCGTCTGCTCATCCATTACAATCTTCACAAGATATTCTCCATTGTTGCGCATGAAGCTTTGCATTTTAGATTTCGGAACAAATAAATCCTTCATCAAACCCCAATCTAAAAAGGCTCCCTGGTGTGTAACATTTACGGCCTTTAGTTTTACAATATCTCTTAACACTCCATATGGCTTTTGAGTTGTAGCAATCGGCCTGTCTTCGCCATCGTGATATAAGAATACTTTTATATCATCGCCAATTTTAGTACCTGGTGGTACAAATCTTTTTGGCAATAAAATACCAATGCCGCCATCATCAAGAAATACGCCCATAGATTTTTCCTTAATTACTTTCAGCACATTGTATTCGCCCATTTTTATCATATTCCTTCATTTAAAAAACATTGCAAAGTTAGCCCAAGAAATCTGTGAAATTCCCAAACGTATTATGGAATCAAAATGCATTTTTGAAATATCATGGATAATATCCCGGGAACAATAAAAAGGCAATGAAATAAAAACGGGGTTGTTAAAACATTGAGGAAGCGATTAAAAGAATTATTGCTCTTTTATAACAGGAATGCGGAAAGTAAAAGTTGACCCAATTCCGAATTTGCTTTCCGCCCATATTTCACCCCCGTGCTGTTTAATGATTTCATAGCAAATAAATAAACCGATTCCAGAACCTGAGTAAGTGGAAGGGATGCCTTCGACACGGTAAAAACGTTCAAATATTTTTTCCAGATCCTTTTTTAGAATTCCCATACCATTATCCGCTATGCTTACCTGCAAATACTTGTTTTGGATGGAAGGCGTTACAATTATTGTTTTTGAATCCGGGGAATATTTTATGGCATTTGAAAGCAAATTATTTAGGACATGTTCAATCCGTTCTTTATCTGCATGAACTATTAGAGGCTTACCAGTTTTTTTCAGCATGATTTTATAAGAAGGGTTTGATGACTGAATGCTTTTAAAAATTTCTTTTAATAAAATTTTCAGATCAAACCTTTCGTGGTTTAATTTAAGGATGCCTGCCTGGATTTTAGAAACATCAAGAAGATGCGAGATAAGATCGGTTAATTTATTTACCTGTTTGATTGAGCTATCTATAAAACTCATATTCTCATCCGCCTGCATTCTGACTTCTAATATCTGTAGATTTGCTTTTATTACAGTTAATGGAGTATTTAACTCATGACTTGCCATGGCAATAAAATCATCCCTGTATTTATTTAATTCCTCGAGTTTCTCAGTGTATAATTGATGTTTTTCTTCGATCTCTATTCTTTTGCTAATATCTTTTGCTATGATGGAAGCGCCGGTGATCTTTCCTGATTGATTGTTGATTGGGGAAACTGTTAATGAAATATTTACTTCACTTCCATCTTTTCTCAACCTGATTGTTTCGAGTGTATCTGCACTTTTACCTCTTTTTATTTTATTTCTTATTAAAACTTCCTCTTTCACTTTTGATTCAGGCACTATGATATTGATATGTTTACCAAGCACCTCCTGTGCAGTATAACCAAACATTTTTTCCGCCCCAAAGTTCCATGTCGTAATAATCCCGTCCAGTGTTATGCTGCATATCGCATCATCCGAAGTATTAATTATTGATGCGTAAAAAGTTTTTTGATCAGAAATATCACTGATGATTTTGGCCGCACCAATTACTTTTTTACCAGCATCTTTAACAGGAGTTATAATATGGGAAGTAAAAATCCTGGTACCATCTTTTCTCTTTCGGATCGCTTCATACTTTTGAACCCGCTTGCCGTTTTTTATACTTCTGATGAAAATTTCTTCTTCCTCAAAAAATTCATCGGGAATTATTAGTGAAATATGTTTACCATTTGCTTCTTTGGCAGTGTAGCCGAACATTTTCTCTGCGGAAGGGTTCCAGCTTGTAATGGCACCATTTAAGTCCCTGCTTATTATTGCATCTTCTGAAGATTTAATTATACCGGATAGTCCATCAAAATCTGTAAAGCTTGAATGCTGCATGAAACGAATGTAGTCTAAATAAATTATAAAAAACCTATTATAAATTAATGAAAATCAGCCTAATATAAACAAGCAATTCCAAAAGATTATTAAAAGTTTATTTCATAAGCTATATTGCCTGGCAAGTATTTTTACAGAAAAAGGCTCCGCTAATTATACAACAAGCTAAGCTCATCATCACTTCCATACATTTCTCAAAAACCTCAACCAATTACCATGCAAAATATTCTCAACATCTTCTTTGGTATAACCGCGTTTATAAAATAAAGAGGGAAGATTTTGTAAGTCTGCGATTGTTTCAACATCGTAAGGGCACTGCTCCCGACCGTATCCACCATCAAGATCAGTACCGATTCCTATATGCAACGTATTTCCGGCAAGCTGGCAAATATGATCAAAATGATCTATGATCACTTCAAGATTGCAATTCATTTGACGGGGTAATGATTTTCCCCTCACCCAGCCAGGCACCATCATCCATGCATCTAATGCACCACCAATAACAGCGCCTCTTTCAATCAAAGCTTTTATTTGATCATCGCTAAACTGGCGGTTGTGATTTACGATGGTACGTGCATTGTTATGGCTTGCACATACATGACCATTAAAATTATCAAGCGCCTGCCAAAACGCATCATCACACAAATGTGTAGCATCAAGAATAATATTAAGGCGCTCCATTTCCTTCAACAAACTAATACCGTCTGTACCCATTTCTCCGGTTGCATCTGTACCATTTGCATAACGGCCGGGGCCGTAATGTGCAGGCCCAAGCGCTCTCAATCCATATCCATATGCTTTTTCAAGATGATGAATTGTAATTAAAGAATCCGCTCCTTCAAGGCTTAAAATGTAACCAACTGGTTTTAGTTCATTGCTCCCTCCATTGCTCCATAATGCAATATGCTTTTCAAGAGACTCCAAATCATTCACCTGTATCATCTCTTCGGTTTCTTCCATGCAATTATACCATGCAAGTTGTGCTTGTGTTTGTGCCCATGCCTGTTGAGGTGAATTCCAGCCGGGCAAAGGATTCTCCCGGGCTACATACCGTGCAATTTGTGTTGCCACTACCAATCCAATATTTCCTTTCCTTAGTGCTGGCAATGATACGGTGGCATTTCTCCTGTCAGGCTTATCAGTTAATTCCTTTTCTCTTTCATTAATTTCATCAACAGAAATTCTTAAATCACGATTCCATTCCATGGCATTCATGGCAAGATCGAGATGTGCATCAATTATAAACATGGGTTTAAATATTTTTAAATATTAATCTTCCTATCCCTCGCGATAGTTTTCCATTCGCCGGTTACTTCATTATTTTCTATTACATATGCCCTCTCATACAATGCAACAGTCGGGCAAATGTGAACAGGTAAACCATATAAAACATCGCCAATTTTATAAGAATGATCCGATGGCGTTTCGACAACCAAATGTTCTTCACTTTGACTGATAAATTTTAGTTCAGGAGCATTTAAAAAATAGACGCGCTTGTCCAAACTATTTTCAGCGGCTACCGATTTATGTCCGAGGTCAAGACATAATTTTCTGTCTCCCGGGAAAGAAATGATGCGGGTAATGACCAAAGCTGCAGGAAGAAAATGCTGCTCTTCAAATGAAAGCTGGTAACCACGATCCCAATATATAAAAGTACCGGGACTACATTGCCTGCCTTTCTTTTTTACATGAACAGGAAAAGTGGGTGAGCCTCCGGCGATAATTACGGGTTCAGTAAAGCCCTCCTTTATTAAAAGTTGCTGCATCAAAAGGACGGGCTCAAATGCTTTATCACACTCAATCATGCGCTCTTCAATATCAGTTGCGCGAATGTGCCCGTCATAAGCATGCAGCCCTACCGGCTCAATCCCATTCAACTGCTGACATTCTTTATAAAGCTGGATAGCGTCATTTCCTGGCTCAATCCCTGTCCGGTTCATCCCCACGTTCAAATCAATATAAACCGGTATCATCAAATCCTTATTAGCAGCAAACCCACTTATATTTTTTGCAGCAATAATATTATCTACCAGGCATGAAAATTTCGTAGCAGGATAAGCCTTAATTAATTGAATAAGGCGTTTCACCTTCGGACCAATAGGCTGATAGGCCAATAATACATCAGCTGCGCCGGCTGTTCCAAGTATTTCCGCTTCGGCTATTGTAGCACATTTAAATTGATTGATGCCGGCTTCCATTTGTAATTCAACGACCTCTTTTGTCTTATGTGTTTTTACATGAGGCCGTAATCTTTTTACATCGTCTGTCATTGAAATTAATATACGGATATTTTCGGCTACTCTTTCCTGGTATACAATCAATGCCGGCGAATCTATCGCATCAATATTTTTGACATAGTACCACTCGCTTTTTGATTTATCTTTTATGTCCATTTCAATACAATTCAAATAAGGCTTCTATTTCTACAGGTATATTGTCAGGTAGGGAACCCATGCCCACAGCACTTCTCACACCCACACCATTTTCTTCTCCCCACACTTTTTTGAAAAGTTCGCTGCAGCCGTTAATAATATAAGGGTGTTTTTTAAAATCCGCAGTGCAATTAACCATTCCTAAAACTTTAATTACACGCTTTATTTTATCAAGGCTACCAACACCACTAATGATAGTTGCTAAAATAGCCAAACCTACCTGTTGTGCGGCAAGTTTGCCTTCTTCCATATCTATATCTAACCCTATTTGTCCAGTGATCAATGCCCCGTCAGTTTTTAATGGTCCGTGACCGGAAACATACAAATGATTTCCATCAATTAAAAACGGCTTATAAACTCCCATGGGTTTTGGTGCAGTTGGAAGTACTAATCCTGTTTGTTCAAAGATTTTTGAAGCGTTGTTATTTTCCATGAAATAAATTTTAATAAATTATACAAAAAGGTTTAAAATTAACACACCGGCAAGTCCCACTACAGAAACAATTGTTTCCATCATTGTCCATGTACGGATGGTGTCTTTTATACTCAAGTTAAAATATTCCTTGTAGAGCCAAAAGCCTGAATCATTAACATGTGAACATGCAAGGCTCCCCGCTCCAATAGAGAGTACCATCAAACTGGGATTTACCTGGCTTTGCAATATTATTGGCGCAAGAATACCCGCAGTTGTAAGACCCGCAACTGTAGCCGAACCTATACATATCCTGATGATAGCTGCGATCAACCAGCCAAGCACCAGCGGATGTATACTCACTCCATTCAGTTGCAACGCAATTTGCTCACTTACCCCGCTATCAGTAAGTACTTGCTTTAATGCCCCGGCACTTCCTATTATCAGCAGGATCATTGCAATATCTTTAACCGCATCAGTATAAATTGTCATTATTTTTTTGATTCTAAGCCCCTGCTTAACACCTATAGTATAAGTGGCGACTGCTAGTGCAATCAACATCACTACTGCAGGTTCTGCTAAAAAAGTAATTACCTGGGTTAGAACAGTGCCGGGAGTAATTACCTGGATCAACAATGTAGTTGCCATAAGTAGAAAAACCGGCAAAAGAGCTGCGATAAAGCTACTAGCGGTGCCCGGTAAACGATCTTCAGGAAGCGTTTTACCTACAAAGGTTTCAAGAGGCTCCGAGTGAATTTTTTTTAAGGTTTTAGCAAACAAAGGGCCTGCAATAACAATGGCAGGTATGGAGACGATAAGGCCATAGATTAATACCAACCCCAGATTGGCATTGAACTGAACTGCAAGTGCCGTAGGCGCCGGATGTGGTGGCAAAAATCCAAATGTAACTGATAATGCCGCCAACATAGGCAAACCAATATAAACAGCAGGCAATTTATATTGATACACTACAGAAAATATAAGTGGAACCAATAGCACAAACCCGACACCGTAAAATAAAGGTATCCCTACAATAAATCCAGTTACGACAAGAGCCCACTGAATATATTTTTCGCCAAAGGCTTTCATCATTACCGAAGCAATCTTTTGTGCCGCACCACTATCGGCAACAAGTTTACCAAGCATTGCTCCAAGCGCTATAATAATAACCAAAGAACCTAGCGTGTCGCCTATACCCTTTTGAACTGAACCTATAATTTTATTAAAAGGAATTCCCAATAAAAGTCCCGCAGCTATCGAAATAATTAAAAAAGCTAAAAAGGGATTGATCTTTCCCCAGGTAATTAATAACACAAGCCCTGCGATCGATAAAAATATTATAAGAAATTCCATTAGTAATTTTTAATAAATGTATTTGTTAATCCCGATACTTCGCTTACAAGCATGCGGAGTATAAATTTTTTAGATGGTGGATGAATCAGCATCGTAAAGATTACAAGTTAATTTTTTTTGTGCGCTTCTTCATGAGTTTTATAGCTTCTTCATCGTTAGCAAATGTTTCATTTATGTTTACAAGGTTGGCGGCTAATTTATCATACCGATGTGCCAGCAGGTATACAAAAATATGTAGGTAATTGAGGCTATCGAAAACTATTGCTTTATTTTCAGCAAAGGCGTCTATGCGTTTAAGGAATTCGAGTGGCATTTCAGTATAATGCATGCCGGGGCGTAAATGGTGTATCACATGATACCCGTCATTCCAGCACATCTGGTTGTAAGAAGTGTTGATGCAATTCAAAGAATTTTTAAAAGCGTTCGAGGGATCATCGTTATCTACAAATGCATGCTGAGTCCAGTTTCCCAACATACTTACCAGCCTGCAAAAAAAAAGTGGAATTATGCAAACCACGAGCGTTGCTTTCAGATTGACAAAGCACATTCCTATACAAAAAAAGTAATAGAAAATTTCTCCGGCAGTGAATCTTTCATACATTTTTTTTCTTTTGCGGTAATAGAGGTATAAAAAAGTATTTTTAGCACCAACTGTTATGAACCTGAAAAAATACATGAGGAAGCTTTTTAAACTGTCTCTCTGGTAACACATCGTGCAACTCGTATCATCCGGCATGTTATTCTCTATATGATGCATACCAATATGATGACTAAAATAACCTTCGGGACTATGACCGAAAAAAGGGCATGCGATCCACGTTACATAAGTATGAATCCATTGATACTTTTTTTTAAATAGCTTTCTATGGCAAATGCAATGAAACATTAAACCAAACCGCCCTTTATAATAAAATTGAGAAATATAGAAATAAGGAATCGCTGCGATCCACCAAACCCAGCCTTCTATCAATGGCGTGAAGAGTAATATACCTGGAATAATTACTAGTATGTGTATCCTTGTGAGCAGGTACATAAATGGAAGATCTCTTTTATCATTCATTAATCCCAGCCAAAATTTATCATACTGGTTGTAATTATCCTTCGGGTTATAAAGTGGGTCAGTAAGAAGAGAGAGAGACTTCATGAAACAAGAATAGTGTTACTTATCAGCTTTCTTTCATCAAGATATGTAATTTTCAAATATTCAACTTATATATTTAAATGAATTATAAGTAAATGCAAATTCGTCTTGATCCATTCTCTATACCAGTGGAAGAAGAGCGGAAGACGGGACTCGAACCCGCTACCTACAGCTTGGGAAGCTGTCGCTCTGCCAGGTGAGCTACTTCCGCTTTTGTTTTTCTAAATTACAAAAAGAGATAAAATTAAAAAATAAATTCCTAAAAATTTAACGTCATGTGACCTTCGATTCATGCTTCACAAAACGTAATTACTTTGCTCTTATATCTTTAATAACATGCCCGCCAACTTTCAATCCTTTCGCGGCAACTCCCGCCAACCATTTGGCGTGATCCCCAGGCTGTTCGCTGATACTTTTAAGAATACTATTGGCAAATCGCTTAGTGTCCTTTCCTTTTTTAATCCAGTGGGCTGGCCCCTGTAATATCCCGCTGGCGGTATTTAATCCAAAATGCATCGTGCCCTGCAAAAAAGATTTTAGAATAAATGTTGGATTAAGCGCTTTATACGAAGGAAGAGAACCGTCGAAAATACCGCCGATAATTTTCGCATATTCTTTATCGTCTTTAGCCCTCTCAAATATTATCTTAAGTATCTCCATCCAGATGGGAGTAAATGTCCTGTTTCTTGTAACCTGGATAAGCAATTGTGACAGGGCCATATCATAGGCCATTTCTTTATCAAGCTTTTTTTTATAAGACTGCAGAGAAGCAAGTGAGTAATCATTTTTGGCCACACACTCTGCCAGGCATTCCGCAGCCCAGCGTGCACTTAAAAGCGCATACTGAATTCCATCGCCGCTAAGCGGATTAATAAGGCCGGCGGCATCGCCTACCAGTAAAACATGGTCACCAACTATTGCAGCTTTTGGATCCTGGAAAGTCAATGGCCATCCATGAATTTTTCCCCTAATCTTCCCCTTCCCAATTCTTTCAGCTAAGTTGTTGTTGTTCCTGGTTTGATTATTCAATAATGTTTTTACATGGGTTTGGTTTGGCGGAATTGTTCTTGCAATCATTGCCGAGCCAACATTAGCGGTGCCGGGGCCTGTGGGAAATAACCAAAATAATCCTGGGAAATTATCACCGGTAAAAAATATATCACACCTGTCCGTGGGCCCATTCACATCTTCGTAGTAAGCCCTTAACCCTAGTAGTTGGTATGCCTCAGAAGGCTTATTTCCATTGAGTTTTCGGGCTACGGTAGAATTACTCCCATCCGCACCGGCAATAAGTTTTGATTTAAGGACTCTATTATTTACGCCACATTTTATTTCTATTGAAACATAATCTTCATAAATGGAATAATTGATAAGCCTTGTATCTTCCAAAAAGATGGCGCCTGCTTTTAAAGCAGCCTCATATATCCAATTGTCAAGTTTTAATCTTGGGATTACCCTTCCCTGGAATGGAAGTTCTTCGCTACGCGTAAGATCAACAGTGATCTTTTCCTGCTCTATAAATAATGCAACGTCATTTATTTGGTTGGCTTTCGAAAATTCTTCGAGATTCGTGATACCCATCTTGTCCAGTTCCGAAAGAGCGACAGCACTTACTGCATCGCCGCATATTTTATCGCGGGGAAATTTTTGAGATTCTACTACAATAACTTTTATGCCTGCCTTAGCCAGGTAATATGCCAAAGCACTGCCCGAAGGTCCGCCACCAGTTATCAACACATCACAATCAAATTTATGAATGGGCTGTATTGTTATCATTTTTACTTATTTAAGTTAATGAACAAAACTAATACGTGTGTACCTTAACGTTAAGCCGTAAGAATCATAATTAAAGCTGGCTTTGAACCTGCTTCAAAACGGGGATAAGCTGCCTTACCCAATTTCTCTGGGTGGTATCCCAGTCATATTTTTTTGCAAGTGCGTCTTCCATAGTCTGCCTCGCCTTTAACGCCTGGTCTTCTGAATAAAAACAATTCACCCATTTCTTATCCAGAGTTTTTGCGCTCTGCACAAAAATTCCGCCCTGGTACCATTTAAAGCATGTAGGCAAACCCAGAAAATCTATCTCATTACTCTCACTTTCAGAATGGCCTTTAAAAAAATATTCATAGAACTTTACACATCCCTTTAGTCTCTCTTTCAATTGCTCTTCACTCTCAGCTTTCGCAGGCTTGATTCTCCATCGGCTGTTTATTCTATTATAAGGATTTTTACTTGCATCAGGCCAAAAAACATTGGAGGCTTTTAAATAAAGAATAGTTGATAGGTTTTTCTCCACCCGTTTTACAACCATTGTTGCAGCTTGTTTATCCTGGATTATATACACCGATTTTTGCCCGTCATCAAATTGCGCATTGATTTCTTTTCCCCTAAAGGAGAATTTACCATATCGCATTTCGGCTCTTGGGTCTTCAAGAAAAGTTGAATCAGTCATAAAGACAATGCCGGGGTAATTATACACACCTTCTTGCTGGTTATCGTAGAGGTCACGCATTGTCGGGCGCTCTGCATCGGTGACTTCCCAATATTGACACAATTGATGAAAGGCATCTTTTCTTTGGGGACGTGCCTGGTCAACCATTTTTTCATTGGAGGGCTCAGGCATTGTGCAGCCGACAGGAATTATGCAAACAAGAAAAAATAAGATTGTACAGGCATTTCGCATTTTTCAAAAATAATAAATTGAAATGAACGTATATTAAATGTAATCTATAAAATATTACCTTCACTTTATGAGACTAACCGCTTTCATGTTACTTGTTTTTACAGCACTTTCGGGCTTATCACAAAAGAAATCAGCTTATGTATCCGGCAAAGTGATTGGTGAAAATGAAAATACTTTGGCGGGCGTAAGTATCACAATCCTGGGAAAGCAAACCGGCATTCTCACATCGGATTCGGGCACCTATCGTATAAAAGTTCCTGCCGAAAAATCATTTGCATTAGTATTTTCATTTTCAGGATACAGGGATGAGCAAAAAAACTTTTACCTGAGTGAAGATGAAGAAGAAAGCATAACGGTAAGGCTTGATCGCAGTGATAAAACACTTGAAACAGTTATAATAAAGGATGAAAAGGAAAGGAAAGAGACGGGGCTTGTAAGAATAAATCCAAAAAATACCATTACGCTTCCGTCTGCAACCGGCGGTGTTGAAGGCCTTATAAAAATACTTGTTGGAAGCAATAATGAACTTACATCGCAATATTCCGTTCGCGGGGGGAACTATGATGAGAACCTGATTTATCTAAATGATTTTGAAATCTATCGCCCCTACCTCGTGCGCAACGGGCAGCAGGAAGGCCTGAGCTTTATTAATCCTGAACTTGTCAAAAATATTAATTTCTATAATGGCGGCTTCCAGGCAAAATACGGAGATAAAATAAGCAGCGTGCTTGATATCCAATATAAAAAACCCGTGTCCTTTGGAGGTTCGGTGTATATAAGTCTTTTAGAACAGGGTTTCCATTTTGAAGGCTCCTCAAAAAATGAAAAGCTCACATGGCTCTTTGGAGTACGCACTAAAACGAATAAAAATTTATTGAGCAGCCAGGAAGTAAAAGGCAATTATGTACCTTCTTCCTCAGACCTGCAAGCCTTCCTCACATACAAACTTTCACAAAAATTACAGCTTGAATTATTGGGAATAATCTCTGGTTCTAAGTTTACGCTTGTCCCGGAATCTGCACAAAAATCAACCGCTGTTTTTTCTCCTCTTTTTACAGCTAATGTCGGGCTTGATATTTTCTTTGAAGGCCAGGAAAAAGATAATTATAACACTAATCTTATTGGTTTGAGCCTGAATCAATCAGTAAACAACAGGGTGAAATTAAAATGGATGGCGAGCCACTATTCTGATAATGAAAATGAAAATTTCGATATCACCGGCTATTATCTATTTGGGGAAAGAAATTTTGATAAAACCAGTTCTGCATATGGCCAGATCACCAGTCCGCTTGGAGCCGGAGTATTTCAAAACTATGCCCGTAACAAACTTAATATCGAGGTTTATAACATAAGCCATAAAGGAAGTTTTGATAAGGGTAAACATTTTATACAATGGGGAGCAGGGGTTGACCATACCATAATAAATGATAGGCTTAAGGAATGGGAATACCAGGACAGCGCCGGTTATTCATTACCCTACAGTCCGGATTTTATTCACCTAAGCTCAGTACTTAAATCAAAAGCGGACTTAACGATAGATAAGTATAGCGGATATATACAGGACAATATCCGGCTAGGTAACACCGTAAGAGATATTTCTTTGCAGGCAGGCGTGCGCTTTAACTACAATTCACTGAATGGTGAATTCCTGGTAAGCCCACGTGCGCAGGTAAGCTATAAACCGGCCTGGAAAAGAGATATTATTTTCAAGGCAGCTGCGGGCGTTTATGATCAGCCGCCATTCTATCGTGAACTTAGACGATACGATGGCACAATTAACCGTGATCTGAAGAGCCAGAAAAGTGTCCAGTTTGTTGCCGGCTTTGATTACAATCTTTCTGCCGGTGACAAGCCAATCCGCATAACAACCGAAGCATATTATAAATCTCTTACTGATGTGGTGCCGTATGATATTGACAATGTCCGGATACGATATTATGGAGAAAATAGTGCGAAAGCTTATGCAACAGGAATTGAAACAAGAATTTTTACTGAGCTGGTGAAAGACGCTGAAAGCTGGCTAAGTATTGGCATAAGCCGGACAAAAGAAGACCTCAATAACGATCATTATTATACTTACAAAAATACTGCGGGGGAAACGATAACATCCCAGACCACTGACCAGGTTCCAGCCGATTCAGTCCGGACGGATGTGGGCTACATAAGGAGGCCAAGTGACCGGCTCTTTACAGTAGGATTGTTCCTGCAGGATTATCTAAGTACCAATAAAAACTTCAGGGTGCACCTGAATATGATCTATGGAAGCAACATGAGCTTTAACCTTCCCAACAGTGTCAAATACCGCAATGCACTTATCATAGAGCCGTACATAAGGGTTGATCTCGGTTTCAGTGCATTGTTATTGAGTGAGAAATCATTGCGCCGCAGCCACACTCCTTTTCGAAGCTTCGAAAATATATGGGCGAGCCTTGAAGTATTTAACCTTATTGACAGGGCTAACACAATTTCATACCAGCTCATTAAGGATTTTGCCAACAACACTTTTAGCATTCCCAACCGGCTAACTCCAAGACTTATTAATTTTAAATTACTGGCAAGATTTTAAAATATTTTATCCCATTAAAAAATATTCACTTCCCTATGAATTGTAAACAGAATAATTTATTTTACCATAAAAACTTACAACATGGAAGAAAAATCATACCTCGGCACGGACACTGAACCGGTTATCGCCCCAACAAGTGACGAAAAAACGATGGCTATTTTATCACATGTACTCACACTTGTGGTTGGATTCGTTGCGCCGTTAATTATTTATCTTATGAAAAAGGATGAGTCCGTTTATGTCAGGGAACATGCCAGGGAATCTCTTAATTTCCAGATAACAATTTTCATTATCATTGCAGGATTAATTATTACAGTCATAGGTATATTGCTGCTTTGGCTCGTTGGAATCGCCGCTCTTATTTTCGTAATAATGGCGACCGTTAAAGCCAGTGAAGGAAAACTCTATAAATATCCTTTCAGTTTAAGATTGATCAAATAGAATTTTACCTTCATAAAAAAGTTATTAGATAACGTATCAATATTTAAATACAAAGGCCAGAGCATTAATTCCGGTCTTTGTATTTTAGACAATTGCCGAAACATCTATTTAAAATCTTCTGTAGTTACACCTTCATTTATTTTTACATCATCTACATTAATAACAAAATCCTGCGCACCTGCAGGGGTTTGTACTGAAACAGAATCAGTAAAAGGAAACATTATACCATCAACCTTTTTGTAATCGCTATACTCTATCGATTGTGTTATTTCCTGTCCGTTTGCTTTAAGGTTTCGATCTGTTTTTATCAGGTAGCCGGAATTCACATCATAATACTCTGTTGATTTTTTTCCTGAAGGCGAAGTAATATTTATTTTGTACGCATCCTTTCCATTAACTTTTTCAATGCCGGTATTTTCAAGTTTATAACTATCTTCTTTGTAAAACAATTGAGGCACTAAGCCTTTCGTCTCAATAGATGTGGCAATTTCATCTTCAGAAAGTTCCTGTGTTTTCCCCATTTGTGTTGCAGAGCCTGTTTTACCATTAAAAAATCTATGAACTATCAGCTGGCCATTCATTTGTATTTCAGTAAGCTGCATATTAGGAGCCATTGTTTTTTCTGTATAATTAAGCTCCATATTCTGCATATTCATTTTGCCCGTAATCACAACTGATTTCAATTTATTAATTTCATCTTCACCGCCAATAGCTTTTATATAGTTGTTTATTATTTCATCAGCGCTCACATTAACCGAAGCCGATGCTGCTAAATTGGCGCTAACTGCATCAGCATATTTATCATAGATTTTCACAGTATGCCCGGTTGCAGCAAGAGCAGGCTTTACCGTTTCAGCTTTGCCAACTATAACAATGCGTGTATTGCTGTAGTTGAAATATTTTTGAGCAACCCTCTGAACATCGGCAGCCGTTACCGCGTTTATTTTTTGCAAATAGGTTTTATAAAAATCTTTCGGCAGATTATTAATGAGAATGGTACTTGAAAATGCCGCCGTACGTGCCGGATTTTCGAGACCGAGAGCAAATGAGCCATTGTATAATGCTTTTGCATTTTTCAATTCCTCGGCGCTTACCTGTTGTGTACGAATGGTATCAAGCTCGTTTAATATTTGAATTACAGCACTATCGGTTTTTTCATTTCTTACAGATGCGGCGGCAGAAAATTTTGTTTGAAAACGCCCCGCACCCACAGATGAATACGCGCCATAAGTATAACCATGTTTTTCACGAAGATTCTTATACAAATGTCCCTCTTCTCCGCCACCCAATATTTGGTTAGCAAGCAAAATCGGGAAATAATCAGGACTGCTCATTGGTATGTCTACAAGATTCACCACAGTTATTTCACTTTGTACTGCGTTGGGTACATCAATGAGATCTATTTCAGTTTTTAATGGATTACTAACCATGGCCAATTTTGGCAGAGCGAGTGTCGTTCCCTTCCAGTTTCCCAGGGCTTTTTGAGCCAGTTCCTTTGCATGTTCAGGCTTTATATCACCGACGAATGTGAGGTAACCGCGTGAGGGAGTAACGTACTCTCCATACAATTTTTTTATATCATCAAGTGTAAGCCCATTCACTGATTCTTCAGTTTCAAACTCTCCGTTTGGATGCCCAGACCCGAAGGCCAGCGCATTTACCACTCTAGCGGAAATCGCTTTCGAATTCTTTTCATTGCTTTTGAGCCCGGTAATTACCTGTGATTTAATTTTATCAAAAGATTCCTGTTTAAAGGCAGGATGGCGCAGTGCTTCAGTCATTAGCATAAAAGCTTTATCAAAATATCTTGTAAGTGCCGAAGCAGTCGCACTACTCCCGCTAAGG
>JBKJRY010000398.1:0-15640 GCA_046593045.1 Chitinophagaceae bacterium
TAGCGAAGCATCAGCAGCGCGGTGATAGTTGATAAAGTGAACACTGCTATCATAACGAGTGATACTTTTTCTATTACTTTATAATATCCTTTGTAAATCATTGAGGCGGCCAAACCGGCAATAACAAAAGCCCATACATAGATGGGGAGAAATGGGAAAAGCATGTGCAATACAATTGCAGCGCCCCCTAATATGCCACCTATCTGTATTATTTTTAGTGAAATTAAAATGAACACCGACCAAAGAACCCAGTTCCCTTTCCCCGTGTGCGGCCCGTGTAAATTATTAAATGAATGCATGGCTGTTTTGCCCGTCAATATAGCCTGCTTTCCAAACTCAAGCTGCACGGCCACTTTTACAAGGCAGCTTACAATGATGATCCAGAAAGCAATGAAGCCTGCCCGTGCGCCCAATGTGGTAGTGGCTATTAATTCTCCTGAACCTACAATAGATGCGGAAAGAATAAATCCCGGCCCGAGAAATTTTAATTTTTTCCGGAAAGAAGCCGGAGGCTCCTTAATGGTTCTGCCGGTTATTACATAATTATCAGCCGTCATATTTTGGTTTGAAATATATACAAGCGAATCCCGTTATAACATGTTGATCAAAACAATCTGAAAGTGTTTTAAATTTCAACATGGGCAATATACTACCAGGACCTTCTTTTATTTTATACCGCCAAAGGCGCCGAAGCACATATTCTTATGCAGGATTTCGACACTGCTGAAACCTGCTTTTTTCATAAGGTCTAACTGGTAAGTCATCGGCCTTGGCGAATCTTCTTTTGCCACGTAGTCCAGTACTTTTTTACGATAGGTTTCTCCACCCGTTTCTTGCAGGTAGTCGCCATATTTTTCCCAAATGTAATCGTTAAGCAATTCATTCTCCTGGCTTATTAAATCTGAAATCATTAAACAGCCACCTGGTTTCAATAACCTATACAGTTTATTAAATGTTGCTTCCCAATCCCGGTCGTCGCGCAAATGGTGTAAAATAGCACCCGCCAGGATAATATCAAATTGATTTTCCGGCAGCGGTACATTACGGATATCGCCTTGTAAAATTTCTACTTTCCCGGTTGTTTTTTCAGCCACTCTTTCTGAAGCTTTGTCCAGCATAGGTTTACTTAAATCTACCAGGGTGCAGTTCATGCCTGGTATTTTCGAAAGCATCATCAGCGAATAATTGCCGGCGCCACAGCCTACGTCCAGCAAGTTTTCTGCATGTGGAATTATTCGCCTGGCTGCCTCTGTAATAACCTCCAGCAAAAGCTTTGCGTCAATGGTAGAAAGTTGCCCGGTGTCAAGGTTTGAAAATCGTTCAACATCATTGTCAAACCGGTCTTTGATTTCTGCTATAGTTGATTTGTTCATTTATCCTGAAGATACTCAGAATTGACGGTTCATTAAAAAAAGGACCTAAATGTGTATTAATGATGTTGCATATATTATTTTGCATTACTATTCAAAGAAGTAGATTTAATGGGAGACATTATAGTATAATAAGATGGAAAATTTAGGGAAAGCTTTATTAAATATATTACCGGAAGAAAGAGTAAAAACAAGGCTTATAGACCGCTATGCGTACGCAAGTGATGCAAGTCATTTTTACCTGGTACCCCGGGCCGTTATACAACCGGTTTCAGTTGAAGAGATAAAAAAAATATTTGAATTTTCTAACCAGGAAAAAATTCATATTACTTTTCGTGCAGGTGGTACAAGTCTTTCAGGACAGGGGATTACTGATGGCATATTGGTGGATCTAAGTAATTACTGGAGGAAGGTAGTGCCAGAAAATAATGGTGAAACCGTACGGGTCGAGCCTGCAGTAATCGGTGCAAATGTTAACCATGCATTAAAGAGTTTTGGCCGCAAGATTGGCCCTGATCCTGCATCTATCAATGCTGCAATGATGGGTGGCATTCTGTCGAATAACTCAAGCGGCATGTGTTGCGGGGTGATTCAAAATTCTTATCACACATTAAAACACATGACTTTTGTGTTGCCCAATGGTATGGTATTTAATTCTGAATTGCCGCAGGATTATATAAGATTTGAAAACGAAGCTGGCCATATCGCTAAAGAACTTATTTCGATTAGAAATGATATTTTGAACAATACTTCTCTTGTTGAGCGGATCAGGAAAAAATATAAGCAGAAGAATACAGTTGGTTATTGTATGAATGCTTTTATAGATTTTGAGCATCCGTTGGATATTCTTACTCATGTGATTATTGGCGGAGAAGGAACGTTGGCTTTTATAGCAGAAGCCGTATTAAATACAGTGCCTGATTTGCCCCATAAAATGACAGCCATGCTGTATTTCGAAAATGCGGAGATAGCCTGCAAAGCTATTTATGATTTAAAAAATACAGGTGCGGAAGCATTGGAATTTATGGACAGGGCATCATTGCGATCAGTGGAAAATATGCCGGGCGTCCCGGATCTGTTAAAGGAATTGCCTTTGGATGCTTCCGCCATATTATGTGAATTCCAGGAAGCCAGCCAGGAAAAACTTTTAGAAAAATATGAGAAAGCACGGGCGGTTTTTGAAAAATTGCCTTTACTTTTTCAACCATCTTTTACGCAGGTTGTAAAGGAACAGGCAATCTTATGGAAGATAAGAAAGGGCATGTATCCTTCAGTTGCGGGAATGAGAGCAAGAGGAACTTCGGCTTTAATGGAAGACCTTACATTTCCGGTTGACAGGCTTGGGGAGGCTGTTGTAGATGTGCAACGCTTGTTTGAAAAATATAATTATGAGAATGGCATCATCTTCGGCCATGCAAAAGATGGGAACCTGCACTTTGTTATTTCGCAAAGTTTTTTTACTAAAGAAGATATTGATGAATATGAAAAGTTTAACGATGATCTTTTTTATTTGGTTTTAAATAAATATGGCGGTTCTTTAAAAGGAGAACATAGCTCCGGAAGAGCGGTGTCATCGTTTATTGAAAAAGAATGGGGGAGCGATGCCTACCAAATAATGAAAAGGTTAAAGAAAGTTATTGATCCTGCTAATTTGCTTAATCCCGGAATAGTAATAACAGAAGATACCCTGGCACATGTACATAATTTGAAAACAATGCCGGTGGTAGAAGAGGAAGTGGATAAATGTATTGAATGCGGTTTTTGTGAACAGGTTTGTCCCAGCCGTGATCTTACATTAACTCCGCGACGACGTATTGGCATACGCAGGGCGATGAAGCGACTGGAAATTGCAGGAGATTCAAAAGCGGTAAAAACTTTATTAAAAGAATATCGTTACGATGGAATGGAGACATGTGCTGTTGATGGAATGTGCGCTACCAATTGCCCGGTAGATATCAACACAGGCGATCTTATAAAAAGATTACGCAGGGAAAATCATTCTTCGTTTCAAAATAGTATTGCAACGTGGGTCGCTAAACATTTTAATTTTGTTGAGAACTCTGCAAAAGCAATGATTACAACCGGCTTTTTTTTGAACAGAATGCTTGGTAAGAATTTCATGATAAATTTTACGAAAGCAATTAAACGAATCCTACCAGCTGCGCCTGTTTGGTCAAATCAATTAAAGAAACCGGCAAAAAAAATTCAAAACCAAAAATCGAAGGAGGATCAAAAACAAGTTGTTTATTTTTCAAGCTGTATTTCAAGGATGATGGGTGGGGATATTGGAAATGTTTTCTTATCAGTTTGTAAAAAAGCAACTATCAATGTTATCATTCCCGAAGGAATCAATGGCACATGTTGCGGGCAAATATTTTCATCCAAAGGTTTTATGCCTGCTCTAACGGTTACCGCTAACCGTACGATTGAAAAATTATGGGTAAGTTCACGCGAAGGTAAGATTGCAATAGTGATGGATGTAACGAGTTGTACGCAAACAACGAGGTCGTACCGGAATTATTTATCGGATGAAAATAAAAGTCGCTACGATAAAATGACTTTCATTGATGTGATTGATTTTGCTGCTGAACAGATTTTGCCTGCCCTGAAAATTACCAAACAAAAGGAATCAATTGTTTTTCATCCCGTCTGTTCCGTTTATAAAATGGGCTCGTTAAATAATTTGGAAATAATTGGTAAGGCATGCGCTGTAAGTCCCGATGTTCCATTTTTTTCCAAATGTTGTGGTATGGCCGGTGACCGTGGATTTTATTATCCGCAATTAACGAATGCAGCAACAAAGCCCGAATCGCAGGAAGTAAAGCAGAAGAAATATGATGGTTATTATTCTTCCTCACGAACATGTGAAATGGCATTATCCGAAGCCGTGGGGCAACAGTATGAATCCATTTTGCAGTTGCTTGATGAAGTATCGGAATTTTGAAAATGAATAAATAATATTATGAAATATACTTTCAATCCAACACCACGAATATTAATGGGGCCAGGTCCTTCAGATGCTCATCCAAGAGTGTTGAAAGCAATGTCAACTCCATTGATTGGCCACCTTGATCCGGAATTTATACAAATAATGGATGAAGTGAAGAGCATGGTGCAGGAGACATTAATAACAAAAAATCACCTCACCTTTGTTGTCTCCGCACCAGGAAGTGCAGGTATGGAAACCTGTTTGGTAAACCTGCTGGAACCGGGGGATGAATGTATTATTTGTGTTAATGGTGTCTTTGGTGGCAGGATGGTGGACATAGCGGAAAGATGCGGCGCCAAAGTTTTTAGAATAGATACAGATTGGGGTAAGATAACCGAACCTGCTCAGCTCAAGAAAATGCTTGATCATTGTCCAAAGCCTAAATTAGTAGCATTGGTTCATGCAGAGACTTCTACTGGTGCACTACAGCCTATGGAAGAAATAAGTGACCTGGTGCATAATGCCGGGGCTTTACTCGTAGTGGATGCCGTGACTTCCTACTGTGGCGTACCATTAAAAGTAGACGAGTGGAATATAGATGCAATTTATACAGGATCACAAAAATGTCTTAGCGCACCCCCGGGCCTTTCGCCGGTTAGTTTTTCAGAGGCTGCAGTAAAAGCACTTGATAACCGCAAAACAAAAGTACAAAGTTGGTTTCTTGACCTAAGCCTTGTAAAAAATTACTGGGAGGGAGCAAAGCGATCTTACCATCATACCGCTCCGGTTTCTTCAATATTCGCCTTGTATGAAGCTCTAAATCTTGTGCTGGAAGAAGGTTTGGAAAAGCGTTGGCAAAGACATAAAGAAGTACACGAATATCTTGTGCTTAAATTGGAAAATTTGGGCTTCAGCTTTTTGGTAGATGAAAAATATCGGTTGCCAAATCTAAATGCAGTCTTTCTTCCTGAAGGCGCTGACGAGGCAAAATTACGAAGCGAGTTACTTCATAAATACAACATTGAAGTAGGCGGCGGCCTTGGTGCTTATTCAGGAAAAATCTGGCGAATAGGAATCATGGGAGAAAGCTGCACAAAAAATCACGTCAACATGTTGGTGGGAGCGTTGGAAGAAAGTTCCTTCCTAAAAAAATAAAATTCAATGAAATAAATCCAAACACTTCACCTTATCTGGTCAGGGGAAAATTGACTACTGTCTATCTGTAACTGGACTTTTTTGTTTGGCCCAAATCTAACTTTAGGGCCAAATACCTTAATGACAAGTTATCTATTGCATAAGGAAAATCTCGTTCACGCTTCGTATGAGTTTTGTTGCGGGCTTCTGTAATACCCGGCATTAGGGAATATGACTAATTCCGCACCTTTGAAAGCAACCAGTTCAACCGGTGCAGGCTACACGTACCCAACGGGGAAGGTCAGGTGTAGTTTCTTTTAAAGAAATATTGCTGACAATAACTTTACCGGTGAAACTAAATCTGAACAGGGTGCAGATGTCTGCTTTTGAAACGCCCTTTCCTGTTAAAATATTTTTTTCCGAACTCTCAATCCAGCCATCCTGTTTTTTTACAAATGTAAAATGCGATCGTCATTCCCAGGTGCCCAGAGCTGAAAAAATAGATTACGTTGGGGATTAGACCTTTATTACAGAAAGTTCGATGTTGCCGTTTGGAAATCTGAGTGATTGAATGGCCTATACTTTAAGCATCTCAATTACTTTTTCTTTCCATTTTTATTTTGTAGCGTACGATGCCGTGGAACGAAAACTTTATTGCCTGTCCTCAAATTCCTTTCTTATTATATTCAATGCAGCTCCTGCTTTAAACCATTCTATTTGTTGTTCGTTGTAGGTATGATTCACTAAAAAATTATGGGATGTGCCATCTTTGTGATGAAGAATTATTACCAATGGCTTGTTCACCGCAAAGGAAGTAAGGCCTGTAATATCTATGTTATCATCTTCCAGTACCTTATCGTAGTCTTCCTTGTTATCGAATGTAAGTCCCAGCATTCCCTGCTTTTTTAAATTGGTTTCGTGTATGCGGGCAAATGATTTTACAAGTACTGCTCTCACACCAAGATGGCGGGGCTCCATAGCAGCATGTTCACGTGAGGACCCCTCTCCATAATTTTCATCACCTACTATTATAGAACCAACTCCTGCAGCTTTATAGGCCCTTTGTGTATCTGGCAGCGGACCATATTCGCCTGTTAGCTGATTCTTTACAAGGTTCGTTTTTTCATTGAAATAATTCACCGCCCCTATCAGCAGGTTGTTACTTATGTTATCAAGATGTCCCCTGAATTTTAGCCACGGGCCTGCCATAGAGATATGATCTGTTGTACATTTTCCTTTTGCCTTAATTAATAATTTTAGATCGCAAAGATCAGTGCCTTCCCATGCAGGAAATGGTTCCAGTATTTGCAACCTGTTTGATTCCGGCGAAACGATCACATCAATATGACTGCCATCATCCGCGGGAGCCTGGTATCCCGCATCTTCTACGGCAAAACCCTTCAAAGGCATTTCAATTCCCTTTGGTTCTGCCAGTTTTATTTTTTCTCCTTTATCGTTAGTTAAATAATCGGTAAGTGGGTTGAAAGAAAGTGAGCCGGCAATAGCCATTGCCGTGGTTAATTCCGGCGAAGCAACAAAAGCATGGGTATTGGGATTGCCATCATTTCTTTTTGCAAAATTCCTGTTGTAAGAAGTCACAATGGAATTTTTTCTATTAGGATCATTGGAATGACGAGCCCACTGTCCAATACAGGGACCACATGCGTTTGCCAAAACTATCCCACCCATTTTTTCGAAAATACCAAGATACCCGTCTCTCTCTACGGTATAGCGTACCTGCTCAGAACCGGGCGTTATGGTGAACTCTGACTTTGCCGTTATTCCATGGCTTGTAGCCTGTTCAGCAATGGAAGCCGCTCTTGTAATATCTTCATACGAAGAGTTGGTGCAGGAACCAATAAGTCCAACTTCCAGTTCGTCGGGCCAGCCATTTACTTTTACCGCATCTGCAAATTTGGAAATAGGCCATGCAAGATCCGGGGTGAAAGGCCCGTTTATATGTGGTTCCAATTCTGATAAATTAATTTCGATCACCTGGTCAAAATATTTTTCAGGATCATTATACACTTCCTTATCTCCTGTCAGGTATTTTTCTATTGCATTAGCACCTTTTGCAACTTGTTCTCTTCCTGTTCCTTCAAGATATTCAGCCATCTTTTTATCGTAACCGAATATAGATGTAGTAGCGCCAATTTCTGCACCCATGTTACAAATAGTTCCTTTGCCCGTGCAGGAAAGTGATTTGGCACCTTCACCAAAATATTCAAGAATCGCCCCGGTTCCGCCTTTTACAGTTAATATCCCAGCTACTTTTAAAATGATGTCTTTTGACGCGGTCCATCCGCTTAATTTCCCTGTGAGCTTAACACCAATAAGTTTTGGAAATTTTAATTCCCAAGGCAATCCGGCCATTACATCGCATGCATCCGCACCACCTACACCGATTGCAATCATACCAAGTCCACCTGCGTTTACAGTGTGCGAATCTGTGCCTATCATCATTCCCCCGGGAAAAGCATAATTTTCCAAAACAACCTGGTGAATGATACCGGCGCCAGGCTTCCAGAAACCGATTCCATATTTATTAGAAACAGAAGACAGAAAATCGTACACCTCTTTATTTTCTGATTTTGCCCTCGAAAGATCCGGAACAGCGCCTACTTCTGCCTGTATCAGGTGGTCGCAATGGACAGTCGATGGCACTGCCACCTTAGTTCTGCCCGATTGGATAAACTGGAGCAAAGCCATTTGTGCAGTGGCATCCTGCATAGCTACCCTGTCGGGTGCAAAATCAACATAACTTTTTCCACTTTCATAAGCCACATCTGCATTACTCTGCCAAAGGTGTGCATATAAAATTTTCTCAATCAATGTAAGCGGACGATCTGCAACTTTGCGTGCTGCGTCAACTTTGTCAGAATATCCCTTAAAAAATTCCTTTATCATTTCCAGATCGAATACCATAGTATTTTATTTTTTCAGTTAAAAGAGAAAGAACATTGATATCATATATAATATATGAAATTTTTACGGGGCAAATTTACTGAAAATCAATTCAAGAAAAATTGATAGAATTTTTAAGATTTGACTTAGATGTTGCAACCGGGAGATATTAGCATCTAACTTTATAAAAATAAAGGCCTGGTTCGCTAATACTTCATGGATTGAAAGATTCAATTCACCTAACCTGGCATAGCCAGAACCAAAAAGGAAAAACTACATAATTTTATTGCAAAAAGTTATGGAAAATTTAGTTACCAGATATGGGGATAAAATAACTGGCGTTTTAGGATGCTTTGACAGAATAATTGTCAAAGGGATATTACCAAGTGTGTGTTATGATGATGCGATGGCAAGGCATTTAACCAAACAAAATATCCTTTTGTTCGACTATACAAAATATGTCAATCCATTACGGGAAGAGCAACGCCAAAATGCAGAAACATTAGCTGCTAAAAATAATATTTCTATAGAATTTATTCGCAAGAGTAATGATAGAAAAGAAGACATTGCAAAAAAAGATTACGATCCCAATAAGTTTGGCCTGGTGGCTATTTTATCCGCTATGGAATCGTGCAATGCCTATAAATCCTGGCACGACAAAGTATCCCACAGAACATTTATGAAATCCGTATCGGGCAAATGTCTTCATTATTATTTTTATTTCAATGATCCAGATATTGGTTTTGGCTACATGAGAGTACCCACGTGGTGTCCGTTTCAATTGCAAGTATATTTTAATGGACACAATGTGCTGGCAAATCAATTAAAAAAAGCAGGCATAAAATTTACAATGCTGGACAATGCTTTTGATTACATCGAAGATTTCGCTAAAGCACAGCAATTAGCCGATAATTGGAATATGAATAAAATCTTTAAAAAGCTACAATGGCTGGCAGGGTTATATTGCCCCGTTACATAAAAAAATAGATAAAGATTATCACTGGAGCATTATGCAGCAAGAGTATGCCACCGATATTGTATTTAAAAAACAAGCCGATCTGCAACCAATTTACGAAACCCTGATTGCTACCGCCATTCACACCGTAAAACCAGCAAATATTGCTACATTTTTAGGACAAAAGTTGTCTCAAAAATACCAGGGTGAAATGGGAAACAATTACAATATTCGGCTGGAAGGTAGCAGAATAAAGCATTCCATGAATTCTGTATCTATAAAAATGTATGACAAATTCAAAAAAATATTACGTATAGAGACTACTGTTAATAACGTTTCTTTTTTTAAACACTACCGACAGGTAGAACATCGGGATGAAACTACATCCATGCAACAAGCCTCAGTTAAAAAAAATATCTTCAGTTTGCCTGCACTGATCAATATTTTAGCCGCAGCCAACAAACGATATCTTGAATTTATTTCTGCTATTGAAGACAATAGCATTGGTAAAAAAAAACTGCAAAAAATAACCGGACCTACAATGAACAAAGCGAAAAATTACAAAGGATTTAATTTTTTTGACAAGGAGGATCAGGAAATTTTAGTGTACTTAACCAGCGGAGAGTTTAATATATCTGACTTTAGGGCCAAAAATTTAAAAAAAAGATTTAAACAATTTTCATCCTACAAAATATCAAGAATACTCAAAAGACTTTGGGTAAAAGGATTGATTAAAACAGTAGCAAACACTTACAAATATTATCTCACTGTTCTAGGCAAGGAAGCAATAATAACAGCATTAAAATTAAAAAATATGGTAATCATTCCGATGCTTAACTATGGCATCGCTGCTTAAATATTTTGCATTTTAATGCTAAGATTTGGGAGATTAGGTACTAAATAATATTTTAATCTTTATATAAACAAAAAATTTGCAATTAAACCCTTGTAATTCTGATTAAATCAACGTGCTTTTTAGGTTTTCTCATGCTTGTTTCCTGATTCCCCACACGCAGATTTATTTGTCGTTAAAAAATCTTTTTTATTAAGAATCCTGACATCTTTCTGACGTAAAGTTGAGCACCTTAGTCAACTACAAAATGCTTGTTTTACTGTTTAAATGCGGGGAATTTTTCTTTAAAGGGAAAGTAAAAAATCAGTTCTCTGCCACATGTTATAGTCCCTAAATGAATGGTTACGAACCTTGTCTATTGCTTAAAATTAATTATCCCAGGCTTCTGGTATCGGCCTTGTCAATATACGATAATGAAAATTCAATTTGCAGCTCAGTTAATTATTCTAACATGCCTTCAATACGTTCAAAGAGTTCCAGGTATTTAACCTGGAACTCCTTAAATGTTTATAAATATTAATAGGCCGCAATTTGCATCTAAATAAAACGGTATAAATATTAAAGTATGTCTGGACCGGTTGGATTTTCATTTAGCATTTCTGTATCAGCCATTTCATCTTCATCGTATTCATCGTCAACAGCATTCTCTGCATTGATATTTACCTGGCCTACAGCTAGCTCAGTAAGTGAGTCGTCGGCCTCATATTCTTCCTCAAGGGTTTGCTCCAGTTGAGATACAATTTCATCCAAATTTAATTCCGCAGCATAAGCACGCGCCGTACCATATCCGGCGATTTCATAATGCTCAATCTTTTGCGCTGCACCAATTATTGCGGCGTCCATTGCCTCAGGGGTCATCTCCTCCCCCATTAATTTTTCAGCTTCTTTTATTAAGCCTTCTGTCCCCTTGCATTTGACTGAATTAGTACCTCCAAATAAATTTGTAAAAAACCCATTGTCTTCTTCATCGCTATTTTCCCCTACCAACATATTTTTGATGATGTCAAGCCTTTCTCTGTGAACTTTTGTTACTTCAAGATGTGTACTTAAAGCTTCTTTTAACATGGGGTTTGTGGCTTTTTCAATCATTTTTGGCAATCCCTCAATGATTTGTTCCTCTGCTGAATACAGGTCGAGTATTTCATGGTTCAACAGGTCTCTGAGATCGATTATTTTTTCCATAGTTTGTTATTTTTTGATTTATTTTTTCTAATGAAAAATCATGCCGAAGTTATTTACAAGTAAAATCAATCGTATAGCAAGATAGAAAAATTGATACTGACAGCATTGGGAATCATGGTCAAAAAATTGCCACCAAAAGTTGAATAATTTACAGCGTTGCTCAGATAATCCACCAATTTATTGCACGGGTCGATGATGAAATGGGGAAAGAACCGAAAATCTCCGGGAAAATGGATGCCTTGTCTTAATAAAAAAGAAGCTTACAATTGAAGCCTCTTTGTGATCCGGCTGGGACTCGAACCCAGGACCCATACATTAAAAGTGTATTGCTCTACCAACTGAGCTACCGAATCATTTAATAACAACGTGTCGGAGTAAATCTTCCCTATATCGCTTCTTTTTTTTAAAAGGAGTGCAAAAATAGGTCAAAAAGATTTGAGAACAAATTTTTTACTGGAGTTATTCAACTCGTCTACTCATATCTTAAAACTTTCTTTCAATCACAGAGTCATGTCTCCTATTTTTGCGCAAATTTGAAACTATTATGTTTAACGAAAAAGTGGTTGCCATAACCGGGGGAAGCGAAGGTATAGGCAAAGCACTCGTGCAGGAATTTCTAAGGCTTGGAGCCAAAGTTGCAACCTGTGGAAGAAATAATTTAAAGCTTGAAAACCTTGGCCTTGAATGCTCAACTGATTCTTTGTTTACTGTTGTTGCGGATGTAAGTAAACAAGAAGATTGCAAAAGATTTATTGAGGTTACTATTAAAAAATTTAATGGAATTGATATTCTAATAAACAATGCAGGTATTTCAATGAGGGCTCTTTTTAAAGATACCGATCTCGTCACTTTGAAAAATGTAATGGATATCAATTTTTGGGGAACGGTATATTGTACGAAGTATGCCCTGGATGCGGTAATAGAAAGGAAAGGTTCAATAGTAGGTGTTTCTTCGATTGCAGGTTATCGCGGCCTGCCCGGAAGAAGCGGTTACAGTGCCAGTAAATTTGCACTCAACGGATGGCTGGAAGCTCTAAGGACAGAATTACTTGAAGCTAACGTGAATGTGATGTGGGTTTGCCCTGGCTTTACCGCATCCAACATCAGGAATGTTGCCTTAAATAAGGAAGCGAAACCGCAGGGAGAATCGCCAATGGATGAAAATAGAATGATGAGCGCGGAGGAATGTGCCACACATATTATTAATGCAATTAAAAAAAGAAAAAGAACATTAATATTAACTTACACAGGCAAGCAAACTGTTTTTATGAATAAGTTTTTCCCCGGATTGTCAGACAAGTTGGTGCGAAAATTCTTTTTCAAAGATGGAAAGCTTATAAAGTAAACTCTAAGTTTCTTTCCTGCCTTTTTTATTATCTTTTATTTTTTTGACATCTGGTAAATTTTTTTTAAATGGCTTTAATAACTCTAACATCGGATATCGGCAGACAGGATTTTTTGACAGGTGCAGTAAAAGGCCAGCTATTGCATATAAACAGTGGTTTCAACATTCTTGATATCTCGCACGAACTTTCACCATTTAATTATCCACAGGCAGCGTATGTATGCCGCAACGCTATAAAAAATTTCCCCCCATTTACTTTTCATATTGTGCTGGTAAATTTATTTGACCAGCGGCCCGAGCACCTTTTGTTTATACAACACAACAATCAATACATAGGCTGTGCTGATAATGGTTTAATAACAATGATCCTCGAAGAAACTCCTGAAAAAATAGTTGCGTTACCTCTTAAAATTTCCGAGCAAAAAAACACTTTGTATTGCGCCAGTGTTTTTGGGAAAGCGTACCAGGGCATTCTCGATGGAAAAACAATTGAAGAAGTTGGGGACAGCAGTGTTTCAATAGAAGTAAAAAATCCGTTAAGGCCTTTGCTTGGTCCTAAATACATTGAGGGCCAGATTATCTTCATTGATAATTTTGAAAACGTAATTATCAATATAACTAAAGAAGAATTTGAAGAGCAGCGGCGTGGCAGAAGCTTTAAAATAGTTTTTAAAAGAGATGAAGTTATTGACAAAATCAGTGAGACTTATGCTGATGTACACGAAAGTGAAAAACTGGCACTGTTCAATTCCGCAAGTTATCTTGAAATCGCAATTAATAAAGGGAATGCCGCAGGGCTGTTTGGCCTTGAAGGCTATTCTGAAAAACATAATACACAAACTCAATACATGCAGAACCGTTTGCTTTATCAAACAGTAAAAATTTATTTTGAATAATTTTTGTAAAGAATAAGTTGCACTATATTTCCAAAAAAGGAACACCTATATCTCATTCCTGATATTCCATAAGCCGGACTCAGCGCAGGTAGATCCGTAATTCATCCGTTAATAATTTTCCTGGAAATAAAGGAAATCAAAAAGCATGTTGTGCAGGTACAATATGCAATAGAAATATTTTCTTTTTAAACCATGGGCCGATGCAGAAGTCTTTAGTCTGTTGCTTTTTTAGGAGAACTAAAATACTTGAATACAAAACCTTTTAGAAATTCAACAAATTTTAAACCATTTTAAATCATCTTAATTATTAACTAAAAAGACACTTTATGAAAACAATTGTTTTAAGCCTTCTCACAATCGTATTTATCGCGGCTTCACCAGCATCAGCGCAATTAAATGTAAATGCACTAACATCAACTTCAGTTAAAGCAGCTACAGCGGTAAATTCAGCTGGTGTAAACAATGCATTACGATCAACGTCAGCCACGACAAAATCAGCAACTGCCACAACTACAGGCACGATAAAAAAAGCAGATGAAAAAGCCTCTTCAGCATCAAAAACAACCGCCAATAATTCTGTGTCGACGGTTCATGAAGCAAAGCAAAGCACCAATGTGTCTGCTAATTCAAATACCTCAGCAGGCGCTAATACTTCATTAAAAAATACTGAGGTTCAAAACAACAGCAGCACTGCTATAAATGCCGGCCTCAATACTAATGTAACTGGGGCTTCATTTGTAAATGGAGAAGTTAATGAAGCGACTACTCCTGGTATCAAGCAAACGGCTGAATCTACAAAAGATAAAACCTCTAATAAAACAAAAGAAATAAAAGAAAAAACATCAGAAAAAGTTGATGCAACAGCAAAAGAAAAAGTTGATAACACAAAAATCAATATCACTTCTACTACCAATGTAAACAGCGATACAGATGTAAGCGCTAATCAACAATAGTATTATCAGTTCCTTGCTCCCCGGTTTATTCCGGGGAGTTTTTTTTACTTCCTTAAAAACACCACCATATGAAATTTCTATGGATGCTGACTATATCTTTTTGTGCTGCAATTTCTTTACAGGCACAAAAAAACGATTCAACGTACGTTTCAAGTTTTGTCAATGCGGATGATGTCAAAACAGAATTCATTATCGGAGTTACCTACAATTCATCATTAAATTATTATGGCAGAACTGATAGCCTTGCAAGTAGTGGACTCTATCCATTTATCGGGGTTAATTTTAAAAACGGACTATATTTCAACACCAGTTTCGTCTTTATCAAAAATAAAATTTCAAGAGCATACGCGGCAACAATCGTTGAATCCGGCTATCAATTTAAAAATGAAAAGGAGGACTGGGCAGGCAATTTATTTGCAAATGCTTTTTTCTATCAAAACAATAATAATCTTGTGCAGTCTGTACTTAAGGGAACATCGGGCATAAACATTACTAACCTAAATAAAATAATCAATATAAACTTTGGAGGTAATGTAAAGCTCAGCGACGAGCTTGACTATTCTGCTTCGGCAGGGCTTGATCATACTTGTAGAATAAGTAAAATCGGGAAAGGTATAATCGTCGTTGATCCTTCTGCATACCTATATGCGGGTACTCAAAATTTTACTAAAACATACTATCAAAAGCAAAATATATTGTTTCTACCTGCGGGCGAAAAACAGGTCACAACTAACAGTAAAAAATTTGATATTCTTTCTTACGAGTTTTCAATGCCGGTTGTTTATGCCTTAGGGAAAATGAATATTATTCTTATACCTTCGTATGTGCTTCCGCAAAATCTTATTGTGATTCCCGGGCGCACGGATCTGTCTGAAAAAGGTAAGGACCTGTTTTATGGAACAGCATCCATAAAGTTCACGTTATAAAAAGCGGCGAATGAATTCTCTTACCGGCTTTTAAAATCTGAATAAAAATATTGAAATCCGAATCTGATGTCAATACCGCAGGGCAAACGCATCTAAATATTATTTAGTTTTTTGAATGTGGATAACTAAAAAGATTTTGTTTTTGAGCTATATTTATTCACAGTGGTGTTTTATGTAAAAAGAATTAAGCAAA
>JBKJRY010000023.1:0-9819 GCA_046593045.1 Chitinophagaceae bacterium
CCGAAAGTTATGGCGCCATTATTCAAAAATATATTGGCAACAATAACAAGGGTAAAAAACCATTCCACTTTATTGAGCGCACTAAACACCAACTTGCCAATGCTTAACCCCACAGGCATTGTAATGCCCGGGGCACGAAATTTCAACCATGATTCCATAAAGCTAATGGCGCAAATAAAACCTGCCCATAAAAAAACAGCAATAATTATTATAAATAAACCGGTCATTATATTAAACTCTTAAAAGGTTTGTTTTTGTAATACTCTATTTTGGATTCGAACATTTCCGCCATTTTACCGGCACGCCATTTTGCATCCTTTGCTTTTTCACCGGTAAACAATTCATCAATGGTTTTCGTAAACAGTTCCATCCATCTTTCAAAATGCTGATGCGATACCGGCAGGTTAGCGTGTGGTGGAAAAGGGCTTCCAAAATAGGTATGCTCACCTAACAAAACGGTTTGCCAAAAGGTGTACATTTTTTCAAGATGTTGTGGCCAGCGATGCTGTATCCTTTCATTAAATATGGGGCCGATGAGTTTATCGCTTCTTACTTTATCATAAAAAGTATCCACCAGTTTTTTAATATCATCGAGCGATATAATTTCTTTTATGTCATCCATAGTTTTTTATTCTTTCATTGAGAGATAGGTAATAAGATAATAAAGCACCCAGCCTGTAAAACCAATGATAAGTATCCATACCCACGATGGAATGCTTTGTGGTGTTTCGCTTCCTTCGATTAAAAAAGTTTTTTGATCACCTTTGCCATAAGCGTTTATCATAAGAGGTAAAATTCCATCTACAACTGCATTCTCTCTAATGCCTTCAATAGCAATCGCCGGGCCGTTCCTTACCTCAAAAGGAACGATGCGGACACCTTCCTTTCCTGTAGGGTCTTTGCTTACAATTTTCAGGGTATGCTTTCCATCGGTCATTTTGCGGGTATCCAATTCAAAATTCACGGGCGAAATAAATTTTGCAATTGGTTTTGGTTCTTCATCCAAAAAAATAAATATGGTAGTCCTGGCTTCCATTTATTTGTTGTTTAAAATGAGTCTTTTAATATGGCTTTGTGATTGCTCGCCCGGCCTTATCAGCCATTTTACTGAAAAGAAAAGGGTAAAGAGAACAATGATTACAGCTATTGAGACTATCACATAATCCAAATTGCCATTAGGCCCTGCACCGTGGGTAATACCCTTCAATAATTTGGGCTGTTGCTTTTCACATGCGGGGCAGGCAAAAGTGACAATACTTGTGAAAGCTATTAAGATTAAAAGAATTGCTTTTTTCATGTTGGATGCGTTTAATTTTATTGAACTGCGCATAATGATTCATTTTATTTTTGCGAGTTTGATTTTAAAACTTCCATTATTTTTTGAATCTCTTCAGGCGACACTTTTTTTGAATTATTTCCCCAGCTTGATCTTTCATGATTCAATATTGCGGAAATTTCTTCTGCGCTTAAATTATTCATAGTACCCACCGCCGGCATTGGGCCAAAGCCTTCCTTTTCACGGCCACTGTAGCCATTCATTATAATATTTACCATCAATTCAGGATTTTCATCCATCACAATTTTACTGCCTTTCAATGGAGGGAATGCACCCGGCAACCCTTCTCCATTTTCCTGGTGGCAGCTTTGGCAATTGGCCGTATATAATGCTACACCATTTAACTCTTTTGAAGCAGTGCCACCACCTTCTTTTTTAGTTTCTTTCTTATATAAAAAACCAGGGATGGCTGTTCCATCAGGTAATTTAGTTTGCTTTAGTGAAAGCAAGTATGCTACCAGTTGCAGCGCTTCCTTGGTTGCTACAACTTTACCAGTATCGCCTTTTAAATATTTCGGCGGAACATTTACTATTACATCTCCCTTTGAAGGAGTGTTCTTGATTTCGAATAACCAGGGATACGCAGGCATTATCGATTGCGGAACAACAATTCGTGGATTAAATAAATGCACAAGGTTCCAGTCCTTGCTCCCTTGCCGGTTGCCAACGTTGATAAGGTCCGGGCCCGTTCTCTCGGAACCTAACAGAGTAGCGGTATTGCGCCATACATCCTGGCGGTGAATGCCGGCATAGTCCGCGGCTATGCTTGGTCGTGATCCCCACACTTTATCCATATCAATATTGCGTACCTGCTGTGTATGGCAGCCAATACAGCCATTGGCTATATAAAGAGCCTTACCTTTTGCGGCATCAGCGCTTAAGGGCTCCGCACCTGGAAGAACAGCATTATTCTTTTGAATATTTAATGCCGGTATAATGGCAACCAAAAGTGTTAGCCCCACAAAGAATAACGTTGCCGTTCCAAATAATTTTTTATGATCGTCGAATAATTCCATGTATTTGTTCTTCTTTTAACCTAATTGATTTAAGGCAGTTTCTTCATTGATTAATTTTTCTAATGCTGCTTCTTTTACATCCGCGATGTTTCCTCCTACCAGCATTTTATAAATATTGTATGCAAAAAATAAATGCGATAGCCACATGAGGCTTCCACCGATAGCACGCCAAAGCCAGTATGGAGCCATGAAAACAACGCCATCAATAAAGGGCTTTCCCTGCATCCACATCATTCCCTTAATAGTGCTTCCATACATCAAGGGAACTGTGTAAAATAATAAGCCAATAAGCGCCAACCAGAAATGAGCACCTACGGTAATCTGCGGCGGCTCTTTTCCTGTAAGTCTTGGTACAACTGCATAGATACCTGCCCAAAGAAAAAAGCAAATAATACCATACATGGTAAGGTGCGAATGAGCGACCGTAAAATCAGTGAAGTGCCAGTATAAATTTGCAGAGCGAAATGCTTCCGCTGTCCCCTGCATAGAACCGGTAAAATAAAATATGATGCCTACTAAAAAGAAGGGTAAGGTGTAACTCCCCGCAATTTTATACCAGGCTCCTTTAAATGTCATAATGAAATTTGTAGTTCCTGCAACTACGGGTATTATCATTCCCGCACTTCCGGCAATGGCCACAGTCTGCAACCACCAGGGTATTGAACTGAATACAAAATGATGTGTGCCAATAAGGGTGTAAAAAAGTATCTGTGTCCAGAAGGCAAGGATACCCAAACTGTAAGAATAAATAGGTTTGTTTAATTGTTGCGGGAGCATGTAATAAACAATTCCCAGCGTAAAAAGCATGAACCACATGCCCACGCCCTGGTGCATGTAATAGCCCTGCACAATTGTATTGCCAAGGCCATTTGCCCAAAATGGAACATAAGCTACTATTACAATTATTATCGCAAATATTATCGCAGCGACCATATACCAATTGGAAATGTATATTTCTTTAGTTTTTCGCTTAGCGATAGTTTTTAAAAAATTTATTAAAGTGAGCACAAGGCCAATCGCGAATAACAGCGTCACCGGCCAAATGTATTCCCGGTATTCGCCACCGCTATTATTGATTCCCGCCATAAGGCACAATGTTCCCAATATCACAGAGGCATTAATAAGAATTAGCGTGTACCAACCTTGCTTCATACTCGATAATGATGTATTGCTAACAGTAGGTACGATATAGTAACCGAGCGCCAGCATACCCAGTGAAGCCCAACCCCAGAACACTGCATTGGTATGTACCGGACGAAGCCGTCCAAAACTTAACCAACTGATATGATCTACATCAGGCGCTACGAATTTGATTCCTAAATACTCCCCGATGGTGGTGCCAAATACCAACCAAAAAGTTGCTGTAGCTATATACCATAAAATGAGTTTGGACAGTTGCGGATCTATATTCGGCCGTTTCAAGGCCTTCTTTTTTATTGCTACCACAGGTAAGCTGCTGTTAGTATCAATATTGATTAAGCCTTTACTGTCTTCCGCTTTTAATTCTCCCGATAATTCAGAATTACTCAACTTGTAATCCAGGGCAGCTTTTCTTTTTAGTAATGTTTCCCTTATTTCATCATCGGGTAGTACTTTTAAGTAGGCGGCTAACTTCGCTGACTCTTCTACATTTTGCTTCTTATTGTATTGCCTTAAAACATTTTTTACCTTAACAATCATTATAACTATACCCGTCAGTATAGGCGTAAGAATTAAGACTATTGTTATTAACACACCTCCTTCGCCCAGGAGAGATCCTAATTTGTTCGAAGATTGTGCAAACAAATTTTGCGGATTTAAAAATCCAGCTATAATAAAAAAGAGGCTGAGAAGCTTGGAATTAAAATTTTTACCCTCTTCTTTTTCCTGGTTTTTCACCCTGTCCTTGTATAATAAAAACTCATCTATTTGATCACTATTCATGCTATTGACATATTGATTAAGACTCGTTGGATCTATTTCAGTCTTTTTTCTTTTTCCGGCCATTATCACTTCCGAGGTTTTGATCTTTAGGAAAATTGCCGCTCCAAACACTACAACGAGGAGTGCAAACAGTATCATCATATCCCCATCATGATTTGAAGCAAATTTTGTTGCAGTGCTATCCACCTGCGCCTGTGCAGATGGTAAATAAATGAAGACTGTAAGAATGAACAACAATGCAGGTTTGTATATAAACTTTTCGCACATAATGAATATATTAATACCTTTTTATCCTTTATTATTTCAAAAAAAACTATTATCGTTTTAGAAAAGTCAAATTCTTTTCCAGTTGCTTACTAAACTCTTCTATCCTGGCAGCTTCCAACATGTTATAGATATCCTCTCTTACTTTTTTAAATTCACTATGAATAGGGCAAGGCCTTTTTTCATTGCAGTTTTTAAGCCCGAGGCCGCAGCCGGTAAAAAGTTTATCGCCATCAATAGCTGTTACAATATCTGCCAAAGAACACTGAGAAGATTCCTCCTCCAGGAAAAAGCCGCCGGTAGGCCCTTTTAAAGATTGAACAAGCCCTTTACGGCTTAAGTCCTGCAAAATCTTTGCAATAAAATATTCAGGCGCATCTATTGCTTTAGCGATTTCTTTTATTCCTACTCGATTACCTGTCTTTGATTTTTGTGCTATAAAGATCATCGCACGGATCGCGTATTCACAAGTTTTTGAAAACATTTATGTCGTTTACAGCGCGAAGGTATAAAATCCTTTTTAATAAAAGATAAAAAGGTCTTTTATTAAAAGTTTTTCGAAAAACCATTTAATATTATCTGGAATGAAATCTACTCTATAAATACTTTACTCTTCATTGCCTGTTGAATAGCGCAATAATAAGCTGCGCTTGATTTAACCTACAACTTCCATGATGCACCAATTGCAATATTAGCAGAAGCAACCGATTAGGTTGTTTATATATGTATTGACATAAAATTGTTGATGCTATTCTATGATCAAAAGCCAGCCCTTATTTTTTTCAACTGGAATTTTATCATTCAATTTAAAAGTTTTCGCAGATTGAAAATTTCTGATTTCAGGGGCTTTAATAATTGCCTTATCCGGATTAATCCCTAATTTCTTCCAATCAATTTTTAATTTTATTTCTTCATCAGTATTTGCCCAGCTTGCAATAGAAATTAACGCCTTTCCTTTCTTTTTATAAACTGTTGCCAATACTTTTTCATTGTCAGTTTTTACAGGGTTGCCATCAACCCAATATCCTATCATTTCTGTTCCTTTCATTCCAAACTCATCCCATACTTTCCAGATAGCCCGCGGGTCTGCTTTATCGCTCCAGGGCATACGGCTCGTCATTCCATAGATCATTCCTCTCCAGGGATTTCCTCCGTCCTGCAACATTTCTCCCATTAAGCCAAAAGGTATTCCGCTTACTTCCGTGAGGAAAAAATCAGGACTATCTTTTTCATAATCGAAATATTCTCCAAACCACAGGCGATTGAGATAGGGAAAGTGTTCCATGTATAAATTGGCGCTGTTATTAAATCCATCGTTTTTATTGAATTGATTGGCGGAGTGTAAATCTATGATACCCGGATGACCGTCTTTTGTAAGCACTCTTTTAATACGCTTCATCGTGGTTCTGTCAAAGGCGACATCATCTAAATAAATCCCATCAACGCCTACATTTTGCGTGAGCCAGTTCATTCCTTCCACATAGTAATTATGCCATCGGTTCTGCCCACTGTTTATAATAGCTGCATCCTTCAATCCCGGCACAAACCAGGCAGCGATGTAGTCACTATCCAAATGTTCCTGCAGCCAGCTAAAGCCACCGCCCTTACCTGCAGAATAAATTTTGTGATCCAAACTTCTTAATGCAAAAGTTTCATAAGCATGATTTGAGAGTTCGCGAATGGTGTTATAAATTTTTACTTTCAATCCTTCAGCATGCGCGGAATCAATATATGCCTTCATTAACTTCCATGCAATGAACGGATAATTAATATAAGGATTGATGGCGTTTGCATGATGAATATTGATAACTGTTGCACCTGCCGCTTTAATAGTGTCAACAGATTGGTAAGCATGATAGAATCTTGTTTGCCATTGAAAATCTGTATTGATGGTATGAAAAGGTGTAATAAGTAAAGTGAAATTATAATACAAAGTGTCCCCCTTTTTCATGCTCCTTGCTCCACTGTAATTATTAACGACAACAGTCGCATTTTTCTTTGTTATATCAATACCGCCTTTGCCATCGTTGCTCCATGATACAGGCGACAGCAATGGTTTCAACAAATAAAAATTAGTATTTAACGGGCGTACATATTTTTCATCACGGAGGGAAAATTGTAACCCTGCGTTTACATTGCCAAGCCATGCGCCATCCTGGTTTTTATGAGCGCCATCCCATTTCCATTCAAAATCTTTGGGGAGATAGCCACCTTTCTGCCCCAGGCCCATCATGTATTTTGATGAGGATTCATTCATTGGAATTTCCAAACGAATATCTTTCAGATTAATATCGTGCGTGGCAATAATTTTTATTTGATAAGAAACAAATCCATCAAACTCGAGTGATGCATCAACATTCATTGTTAACGAAGGCGAAGTGGACATAACCTGCCACTTTACTGTTCCCGGAGTTTTACGGATCATTTGTAGAGGGTTGCTTTGCCATTTCACCAAACCAAGCTGATCTTCCGCAATTAACAAAAATGGTTTTGATAAATGCTATTGACAGAGCCAAACAAAGATTAAGTGAAAGGGCTTCCAAAGTTCATTGGATTGTTTCTGATATTACAGAATTCAATCCTCCGGTACAGTTTGACTTTTGGCATGATAGAGCAGCGTTTCATTTTTTAACTACTGAAGAAAAGATTTATAAATACGTTTCCATTGCAGAAGATGCCGTTAAAAAAGATGGTTATTTAATACTCGGTACATTTTCCGAAAACGGACCTGACAATTGCAGTGGATTAGAAATAAAACAATATTCAGAAGCATCAATGTCAGCAAGGTTTGAAATAGCTTTTGATAGAATTAAATGTGTTGAAGAAGATCATATAACACCAACGAAAATCATTCAGAATTTTACTTTCTGTAGCTTTCAAAAAAAATAATAACTCCACTTCAATGTTCGATTTTCGACTCCAGGTTTTTCACGCAGTTGCCAAACGCCTCAACTTTACAAAGGCTGCGGAAGAATTGTATATTACCCAGCCGGCAGTAACCAAGCACATCCATGAAATAGAAAATCATTTTAAAGTAAAATTATTTGAGCGTAACGGGACAAAAATAAAACTAACGCCTGCCGGTTACACGCTTTTACAATATACCGATGAGCTATTTACTGTGTACCGCAACCTTGAGTTTGAGATGAATACGCTTACTCATACTCATACCGGAAAACTAACATTGGGCGCCAGTACAACTGTAGCGCAATATTTATTGCCACCGGTGCTGGCAGCATTTCATAAAAAATTTCAAGACATAAAAGTTACGTTAACTATAAACAATACCGAACAAATAGAACAGGCTTTACTCGACAAAGAAATAAACCTTGGGATTATTGAAGGCCATTCAAAAAAATCTGCAATAAAATATACAGAGTTTGTAAAAGATGAAATTGTATTGGTATCAATCATCAATAATCCGCTTACTAAAAAGCAAACTATACAACCTGAAGAATTAAAGAAAATCCCTTTATTATTGAGAGAACCAGGGTCAGGTACATTAGAAGTAATTGCACATGCCCTAAAACCACTCGGGATAAAAATAGCCCAATTGCAAAACGAAATGCAACTCGGCAGTACAGAAAGTATGAAGCTGTATTTATTGCATAGTAACTGTATGGCTTTTCTTTCTATTCATTCTATTTTAAATGAATTAAGAAATAAAGATTTTTACATCATAGATGTGAAAGGATTACAAATAGAAAGATATTTTTACTTCACACAACAACATGGACAGGCAGAAGCATTGCCTGAACTGTTCATGAAATTCCCAAAACTACAGGCAATAAAATAAACTTACATCTGAAAATATTTTATAAGAAAGCGCAGCAGAACTTACTCCCGACATCTATTTTATTTGAAACTTTGCCGTTATTAATACCCCAATATTATAAATGCGTACTTTTCCAAAACCAATACCACTCAATGGCAATTTCACGAATGGCTCAGCTAACAATGAAAATTTATTATTGATTCTTTTTTCCGCAACTGCTGAAAAATTTAAGGAAGAAAAGTAATGATCGCTATTATTAATAAAATGTGCTGAACGTGTAGTATCGTTACCATTCTGCCCCTTAAAATAAAACTGGTAATCTTCTCTCTTCATAAAATAAGAAGAGGAACCTACTGATATATAAAGGCCGCTTTTTTTATATTCTTTTATTTTATAGGCAACACTCAAAGGAATTTCCAGCACTTTACAATTTGCCTCAATATTATCAAATGTAATATTGAAAGCCCAACTTCCCGGAGGTGCATGATAATCTCCATCCTGACCTGAATAAATCTTCTTCACAACATTCAACCCGGTTCTTACCAAAATTTTCCCCCCAATTGAATATTGAAAACCAAAGCCGTAAACAGGAGTCAGTTTGCCTGGCGTATTTATGCGAGTGCCACTGGCTTCCAAACCGGTTGTAAGCGTGAAGGCGAAATGATTTTTTTTCCCTTGTTTTTTTTGATTGCTTTTGATTATTGATACTTGGTTGATGGCTGTATCCTTTATTGTCGTACTATTATTTATAACGTTTATAATATTACCCTTATTTATTTTTTCAAATTTGTGTTCTCTCGCAGTGTCGGAATAGTCCGGAGCATCTTTAGAAAATTCTTTTTCTGTTTGTGATATACCTGGCGACTTATTTGTTTTATCGATAGCTTTTACATCTGTTTCCGTGACGATTAATTTATCGGCATTATTGAAAGTTTGTTTATTGTTGCCAGGGGGGTATTTGTTGTCTTCGTTATTTCAGTATCATTTTCATTTAATACCCCAGTGATTGCAAGAGTTTGACTTGGTTTGTGCGGATGATTGATTTTAGAATTATTCCATTTTATTAAAACTGCACCATTCTTTTTTAATCCCTTAGTATTATCAAAAGTTTGCTTCTTTTTACTTACAATGTTTTCTTTTGAATCAACTATGTTCTTTGTTGGGTTATCAGCAGGCAGTTGTACTCCTGCGTTATTGTTCGGACTTAATTCTTTTGGGTGCAAACTCATCGTGTTTGCTGAGTCATATTTTTTTGTAAGATTATTTTTTGACGGATAAGTTGTTTTATCAGCGTTGTAAAAGAAATATAAAAAACCAGATAAAAGGCACGACAGAACAGGGCAAACGCATCTAAATATTATTTAGTTTTTTGAATGTGGATAACTAAAAAGATTTTGTTTTTGAGCTATATTTATTCACAGTGGTGTTTTATGTAAAAAGAATTAAGCAAATCGCAGTCAAAAACAATGACAGGATTAATTAGTTTCTTTGAACCAATGGAAGAC
>JBKJRY010000030.1:0-12201 GCA_046593045.1 Chitinophagaceae bacterium
GTCAAGAAGGTCTCCCCGATAATTACCATATGATATATTTTCGTCGGGTGTTAAACTTTGGTTGCCTCCTGTAACATATCTATAGCCCAAACTGGTTTGGTATTTATTTTTATACCATGCCCCGTTATCAAAAGGAGACATCATACCACCAAAATTGTTAATCAACCTGTCGAAAGAATAAGGCCGGTTATGTACCTTTTGCCAAATATCATTTACGATCAAATTTGCGCGGAATTTTGTTCCAAACCTGTAAGTAGTATTCAGGTTAAAAGCCATCTTATCATTTTTAGAACCTAAACTGGTTCCTTCATAATGCTGCTGGGTAACCGAAAATCTTGTATTCGAATTTTCAGATACATTTGAGAAAGCAAGGTTATTAACCGTATTATTGGACTGCTGAAACAGATCAGCCCAGTTGTTTTTTTGTGCGGAATACGGACGAACCACCCCATCCCATCCAAGGATCGGTTTGCCGTCAAAAACGGGCCCAAAATTTAAAGACCCGGAAACCAGGGTGCGATAATCAGTTCCATTGAGCGTATGATGTGCAAAGCCTTCCGCATCAGAACCATAAATGCCATAACCCGGATTGAATCCTGAGCCTCTTACATACTGAAAGTCTGGAAGGTAGGCTACTTTGTCCTGGAAATAGGTGGAGCTAAAGTCAACTGTATAGCCTTTTTTGCCCTTCGCGGATTTGCTGGTGATCAAAATAACTCCATTGTTTGCCTCGGAACCATATAACGCGGCGGCGGAAGCACCTTTTAAAACAGTGATGGATTCAATATCATCAGGATTTAAATCAACCAATCCATTACCCCTAAGACGCTGGTCGCCCCAATAATTTCCATTATTAAAGTCTCCGTCATGAATGGGAACACCGTCCATTACAATTAATGGCTGTGTTCTGCCGGTAATAGAATTGAGGCCACGGATTTGAATAGCCACACCGCTTGTAGAACCTCCCGGAGCTGTAGCAATTCTAACTCCCGGGGCCTTGCCATATAGTGCTGAAGCAAAATTGGTAGGAGCGGTCTTTGTAATTTCATCTGCCTGGATTGTCGTGGTAGCATAGCCCAACGATCTCTTCTGTTGTTTTTGTCCCAAGGCAGTTACCACCACACCTTCAAGCGCAGAGTTTGAAGTGTTCATTGCGATAGTGAGGGTTGATTGGCTGCCGACGTTTATTTGAGATTTTTCAAACCCAACAGAAGTTATTACCAGGTTTTCACTTGGGGCGGCTTCTATTGCAAACCGGCCCGCTGCATCGGATGCCACAGCACGTGTGGATCCTTTTACACTGATGGTTGCTCCGGCAACAGGGTTACCGTCAGTGTCTTTTAAGTAACCGTTAATTGTTTTTTGCCCTTGTGCTAAACAAGGAAAGCTGAAAGCGCTCAGCAACAAAAAAGTTAAAAATCGTTTCATAAGCATTATTTAAGGATGAATAAAAAGGACTACAATTATTATTATAAAAAAATTTATCTCTAACGGTTGAATGTTTATTAAAAAAACTATTAATTAATAAAATTCGGTAACGGTCTTCACTGCTATGACAACATGACTTCCAAACCTGCTGCACGAATTTTGTTTGATTCTTTTTCAAAATTTTCCATCACCAATGCAGCAGCACCGATCAGTTCAGCCATATATCCTAATGTTGAGATTTCAATTCCGGTACTATGTGAAAGTCTCGGTATACAATATTCATTGATCGCTTGCTGAATGGGCGTCTTCAGCACCTTTCCTGCAGAAGAACCTCGTCCGCTAAGGATAACAATTTCGGGATTCAAAACGTGAATTAGTATTGCCACACCCCTTCCAATATTATATCCGGCTTCGGTAAATAATTCTACGGCAAACCGATCACCTTCCTGCGCCGCTTCCATAATTATTTCGATTGCCTGTTCAAGATGGTCGAATGAAGCAGGACTTAATTTGGATAGCCGGCCAGAATTTAAACCTACTTTTGCTTTTTCTATAATTGTAACCAGAGATGTTTCGGTCTCAAGGCAACCGCTTTTACCGCAACTGCAGAGTTTACCATTATTAAACAGAGGAATATGACTAAATTCTCCGGCAAAGCCATCATGTCCTCTAAATAATTCTCCGTTAAGAATTAATCCTAAGCCAATGCCCCACCCGATATTAATGACCATTGCGTTCTTCTTATCCCTGGCCGTACCAAAGCGTAATTCGGTCAAGGCTACCAGGCTCGAATCATTATCTATATAGACCGGTAATCCAATTTTTTCGCTTATGGCCTGTGAAATACTTTTATCCTGAGATTTTAAAAAAGTATAATTAATTCCCTTTTGCGCATTTACAAATCCCGGCATTCCTATTCCAATACCTATTATTTTCGTTTTACTTATGCCTGATTTGTCGATAACGTTATCAATTTTTTCCGAAAGAATGTTAAGGCAATCACTATTAGCCGCAAGGTTTAATTCAAACTTTTTAACCGGGGAAACTACCTGGTTCTGCATATCCATTATTGCGATCCGGGTTACAAATTGGTCCATAGCGACAGAAACAACATACATTACGTCCGGCTTTATTGCATAAGTCTGCGGCCTTCTGCCACCAGTAGATGTGGCATATCCAGTCTCTATTACTACTCCATCTTTTATTAACTCGTTCAGTAGTTTAGTTACAAGCGGAAGGCTTTTATTGATCTTTGAATAGAGGTCCACACTGGAGATTGAAGGCGCAAAATAAAGCTCCTTCAATATTCTCCTTCTATACAAACTTTTGTTATCGGCCATATTTATAAAAGTCTCCAGCCAGTTAAATGTTAGAGTGAAGTTAAAACACTTTTATATAAATATTAAAAACTTTTTAAAATAATTAAAAAGTTTTTATGAAATTGATAAAAGAGAGTCGCCTTTATCCATAGAAATAAAAAGAATAATTTACCAGACATCAACCTGGCAGCGGTTTTAAAAGATCCGGTAAAGTACTTGTGCAATAGAAAAAACATCCTGGTTCCCGATATCACCACTGTGATTTCGAAAATCAAAATTTTAGCGAATAGAAGGAAATAATGGGAAATCAACCGACCGACCTCCGGGAACCAGCGATCATAGATGGAGGGATTCGGTTATTTTGAAAATAAATTTTACATTAAGAATTTAATTTGTTTTAACATGAGCTTTTTATTTTTCGGTACATGCATTCCATGGATAATAATATAGATGTCGTGAAGTTTATTGTCTTGGAGGGGTTCTAGTTTAATTTCCGGATTATTCTTTTGTTTATTGATAATACCTTCCCCGATTTTTTTGCCATTAGTACCATTAATTTTTATTTCTACCAGGTATTTTCCGGAATCAATATTTGCTGCGTTCGATATAAGAATTGAGTGTATTCCTTTCAAATCTACTCCCTCCATTTTAATTACGCCATCCTCTTGCGGGTAAATCAAATATCGAACACCGGCAGAGTCTTTTTTCGCAAATCCTTCAGCATGTGTTATCATACTGGCATCTACATTATTTGATGTCAGGAATATTTCTTTGTTAGCAGATAATGGCCTCAGTCCTTTACTCCCGTTGTCAGTATATGCAGCTTTTAATACAAATACATTTTGATCTGGTTTATTTCCTGACGGCATTACCTGGCCATTCGCCGGCAATGATTTCATGTTCGTTTTCTCAGATTTAAGAGACAAAACATATTGCACTATTTGCTTTACATCATTTTCCTCTAAAGTTGGATGGGCAGGCATATCCACTTCGCCCCATGCACCTGATCCACCTTTAATAATTTTTTGAATCAATATTTCCGGAGCTTTTTTATTATTATAGTATCGTTCTGCCACTTCTGTAAAAGACGGGCCAACAGATTTTTCGTCGACTTTATGGCAGCTTTTACAATCCAATGATTGTATATATGTTCTGCCTGCAATTTCAGGCGAGCCAGCCTCGTCGACATTTTCAGCCGTTGGGGCCTCGTCGGTAAATGATGTTGAAATGAGGAGATTGTTCCAACTAATGCTATCGCCATTGTCGCTAACATTCACTTTATAGATGACAGGTTTCCCCGCAAAATAAAAGGACTGATTACCCTCAATATTAATGTCGACGTGAGGCCGTTCATTGCCTGCATAAACATTCACTGTATTACTTTTTGATGAAGCCTTATTATCATCAATTACTTCTACACTGGTAGCATATTCACCAGGTGCTTTGATTGTGTAGTTTAGCTCAGGTATTTTTGTCTGTTGTTTTATCGTACCAATGGTCCATATATAAGTAATGGCATCATTTTCCGGATCAGAAGCTTTGACGGCAGCTTTAAGGGTAAAAGGTAAATTGCCAGAAGTTTTCTCTATTTGTATATCTCCAACTTGCGGGGGCCTGTTACCAGTTAAATAATCTATCCTCGATAAACCTGCATCCTGATTTCTACTGAACCAGCCGGTACCATATTCCAAGATGTATAATCTTCCATCTGGTCCCATTTCCATATCGATTGGATTTGAAAATTTAGTGTGCCCCATAAATGGCTCCATTTTATCAAAATCTCCATTAGGAAGCATCGTAACAGCTTTTATCCAGCCACGAATCCAATCATAGATGAATAATTTCTTATCGTAATAATCCGGGAAACGCGTTTCTTTTGGAAAATCGTCAGCATAATATACGGGGCCTGCCATTGCATTTCTTCCTCCTGTTCCTACCTGTGGAAATTCAGGAGAATTGGCATAAGGATACCAGATAAATGCAGGCTGCGCCGGTGGCAGATCCCGCAAACCAGTATTGTTTCTCGAATCGTTAACAGGATGTGCCGGATCAAATGCTGGCCCGCTTTTACCTGTTATATAATCGTATGAATGGTAGGCATAATTGTTACCAACAAATAAAGGCCATCCGAAGTAACCTGCTTTTCGTGCCTGGTTTACTTCATCATATCCACGGGGTCCCCTCGTTTCAAGACTATCATTACCCGCATCCGGACCTACTTCGCCCCAATATAAAAAACCTGTTTTTTTATCTACAGAAATGCGGTATGGATTTCTGTTGCCCATAACATAAATTTCAGGTCTTCCTTTTGGATTGTTCACAAAAAGATTGCCTTCGGGAATGTCATAACTCCCATCAGGCTTTACATGAATCCGCATGATCTTTCCACGAAGGTCATTGGTATTTCCCGCAGACCTCCGGGCATCATATTGTAAATGACCCGGGGCATCGTTCAATGGACCAAAACCATTATTTACATATTGCTGATTTGGTTCATTAAAAGGTGTTGAATTATCGCCCGCTGATAAGAATAAAATGTTATCATTTCCCAAAGCGATAGAACCGCCGGTATGACAACAAATCTCTCTTTGCGAATAAAACTGTAAAATGATTTTTTCAGATTTCAAATCCAGGGTATCATTTTTAAATTCAAACCGGGATAAACGATTTACAGAAGTATCGAAGGGGCTATAAAAAACATAAATAAAATGATTATTTTTAAAATCAGGATCAGCAGCAAGGCCCAGCAAACCGTCCTCCGCATTTACATTTGCAGATGTTCTCCAGTACACATTTAAAAACCCCACTTGCTTTATGGATTTTGATTCGCTGCTATATAGCATTAGTTCACCTCTTCTTTGAATAATTAATACATCAAGATTGGGTAATACAGCCATCTCAGTAGGTTCAAACAATGTAGCCTGCACTAAAGTTGTTTTTACAAAACGGTTTTCTTCAGGAACTTGAAGGGATCTTGCTTTACTGTAGTCTGGCTTTTTATTGTCACCTATCGCATATTTGATACCCCCAAGGATGTGCTGCAAAAATAATGGCTCCGTGTAAGATTCTTCTGTGTGCCCCAAAGCTGTGTAAAAGGCACGGCCTCCATCAAAATCATGATACCAAGACATGGGATGATCTGTACCGTTAGTTCCACCGGTGTAAGTGCTTTCGTCTATCGTAATTAGCACATGCACGTCTTTACTTAATTTCTTAAAATTATACCATTCATCTTGTCGTTTCCATACAGCAGGTAATCCTTTAGTGGCAGGATGTGTTGAATCTGTAACATGTAATTCGGCTTCCTGCTGTTTGTTAGCATGGCCATTAAAATATCCGCCAACCAATCTCCCGTACCAGCCCCAATCCTGTTCAGCGTCGGATGCAGCATGTATGCCAACATATCCACCCCCGCTTTGAATATATCTTTCAAATTCAGCTTCCTGGTAATTATTTAATAAGCTGCCCGAATTGTCAGCAGTATTTAGAAAGATAACGGCGGCATAATTTTTAAGAGAATCTTCATTGAAGTATGACGCATTGGTGGTGGTATCCACATCAAATCCATTTTCCACTCCTAGTTTTGTAATGGCTGCAATGCCATTTGGGATTGAAGTGTGAAAGAAATATGTATTTTTTGAAAACACCAGCACCCGTGGGTTGCCGGACCGGTGACTACATGACGAAATTCCTAAAAAGCAAATTATCAGAATTGAAGAAAAAAACAGGTTTATATAAGAATTTTTTTTGAACCATTTAGAAATTTTCATGTTTTATTTTTGGTTTTATTTCCTTTATTTTAAAATTTTGGGAACACAATGTCATCGAGAAAGAAGAATACAATTTATATATCATAAAAAATTAAAGATATTTAAAATGACTATTATTTCGTGATGTCAGAAAGAAAAAATATTTTTTAAAAGTTATTTTCTAAAAGTATTGATAAAATATTATTACTGTTTGGTGTAGACGATTAATTAAATCTTTGAAAGAAGCATCCTTAAAATACACAATACATTAGCAGACCATTCCTTCAAAGGTATCCTTACAGATAAGGATTTTACAGGAGCAACAATTTACAAAATGAAAACGGCGCACCCAAAAATGCTTATTTTAATTTAGTGGTTCCAGACGATAAAACATATACACCACTTAAAGTTCATTATGCCGGCGGTAGTGGAAAATTAAAACCCGAAATTAAAAATGAATCAAAGGCCAGCTATTCAGCATCATCTATACGGCCGCCTGGTAACAGCCTTCTTGATGCAGGAATAAAAAGAAGCATAGAGCAAGCTCTTGGAATAAAAATCCCTATTACCAATCCACAAACGTGGATGACTAATCAGAAGAACAAATTTCTTTCAGGATGGAAGAAAGAATATCTTAAGATGTCGCCAAAAGAGCCATCTGAAATTGGCTTATCATTATCGCTAAAACAAGACGACCGTGTACTGGTTATGTATGAAAATGAAAAATTGATTACTATCGCACATTATAGTTTTAGTTTTAGTGGAGGCGCCCATGGAAATTATGGAACTTCACTTACAACCCTGCAAAAACCAAATGGTAAGCAACTCGCCATAAAAGATGTACTTACTCCGGCAGGCATGCAAGCGTTACCTGCAATATTGGATAAAGTAGCCCGTACACAATTTGGAATAAAAAATACAAAGCCATTAGACCAGAATTACTTTCTTGTAAATAAAATCCCGGTCACGGAAAATTTTTATTTAACCGCGTCGGAGTTAGGTTTATTATATGCACCATATAAAATCTTTTGCTGAAGGTGAAGTTAATTTACTGGTGCCTCTTAGCATACTCATGCCTTATTTGCAACCAGCATTTAAGAATTAAATATTCTTTAACTCCGGGCCTTTACACTTAAGATAGAAATCCGGAAAACCCTACTTTGACTTTTCAGGACATTTTTCAATACCTTGTTCTAAAAAATAAATCTTTGAGAATATTATTCAGACGATATTTTGAAATGGCTTTTTGGATAGCCGGACTAATGCTTTTAGCTTTTATGAAACCGGATACGAACCCGCACTATTCATTTTGCATTCTTAAAATAATTGGTATTCAGTTCTGCCCTGGCTGCGGTCTTGGGCATTCAATATCCTATTTTTTTCATGGTGATATCAGCCGCTCCATTTCATCACACCCCTTAGTAATCTTCGCGGTTATTATAATCTTATACAGGATATATAAATTAGCAACTCTCCATATATTTTCAGGAATACTAAAATATCTCACATGCAATATGACAAAAGTTCATCTCCCATTAACCCGGTGCTCCTAAATTTACTTTATGACGTTACACCTGAAGAATTGCTTACAATAAATTCCAATACCAAAGGATTTGGTGAGGAGGACCTTTCATATTTTTGTATGATATACAGGTCTAAAAGGAAAGACCCGCAGACAATATTATTACTGTGCCTGTTGGGCCTTGTATTTGTTGCGGGTATTCATCGCTTTGTAATCGGGCATACCGGATTAGGAGTTCTGTATTTCTTTACAGCAGGCCTATGCTGGATAGGAACCATCGTAGATGCAATAAACCATAAAAACCTTGCACTGGAATACAATGCAAAAATGATTAGTGAAACTTTATTAATGTTGAATATGGTAAGAAAACAATAAAGCTTATTTAATGGTTTCCTTCAGCTCATCTCTATAATCAAACCTTCATGTGCCAGTTCCAATTCCTCCATTGCTATATCACTTGAATTTGCGATCAGCACCGGACCGGAAAGCCTCACGGGAAAGGTATTAATCAATTTCCACCTGATTACCGGCTCATGATTTTCATTTAATAAACTTATTGCCACATCACGACGTTCGACCTGGTTTAATTTTTTCGTATTAATCCAATTGAAAAAGTCGTTGTCTCCTCTTAAGAAACCGCGCTTCAAAATTACATTGCTGTAGTGCGTTAAGCCTGGCAATTTATGAGCTACCTCACCAGGATCTGATCCATCCCGGTATTCAGTTACATCTAAATTGATGTTGAGCCCGGACACTCCAGCGAACCCAGTTCTTGTACCGCCCCACTCTACTATAAAATGATAGGCAGGCATTGGATGGTTTGTCATAATTATTTCGATTAAAGGGTAAAAAAAGGTTGATTGTATAGTACCAAGTTAAGAAAACTAATTAAAACTACCAGATGTCGAAAAAGTACATCGGAAGGTTCTATAAACAGGATGACGGATATACCAACTGATAGCAAATGTATGCAATGGAACAACCACAGGTTTTAAATTAATAATAAGTAAAGAATTTACTTTAGTTTAATTTTATATAGACATTGGGACTGTTTTGTACAGCAGATATTCAGCCAATTCCTTAGCATTTTAAAATTATCATAGTGAAAGAAAAATTAATTACTTCCGGAAACATTGATGAAATATGGCAACAGGTTACTGAAGAGCTTGACAACAATGAACTGGGATATTCATTTATTATAAACTATGAAAACAGGAAAATTTTTCTTGAGATTGATGTAGATCCGGGAGGCGGTTTTGAAGGAGGTTATCAATTCACTAATTTCAGGAGCCTGTTGGAGTCTCCGGGTGAATTCAGATTTGCTTTACACCACCAGGGCCTGTTGGACGAGATTGGGAAATTTTTTGGCATGGAAGATATAGAAACAGGCTACGCTGAATTTGATAAAAAAGTAGTTGTAAAAACAAACGATCCGGCAAAAATTAAATCTGTTTTTTCTGCAGAGGATACCAGGAAGACACTAGAATACCTGGTAAATTTTAAATTCCATATCACCCAACACCACGTAGATGAAACAAATAACAAGGCTAATTTCCTGGAACTGAATATCGATGACGCTATAACTGATATGATCTTGTTACGACAAATATTTAATACCTTTTATTCAGTACTAGCGAGGATTGAAAAATTATAAAAATGAATACCCCGGTGGAAAAACAAATTACTAATAATCATTAAAACATAAGCATATTCACGAAGTGCAATTTCAATTTACTTCCTTAACCCCTTGTAAGTGGAAGTGAAAAATGGAAAACAGAACCGTTACCTTCGCTTTCGACCCATATCTTTCCATCGTGCGCTTTTATTATTTCAGCTGAAATATATAAGCCTAACCCAAAACCTCCAAAAGCTTTTTTGGTTTTAACCCGGTAAAATCTATCAAATATTTTGCTCACGTTCGCCTTGTCAATACCTATTCCAAAGTCCCGCACTGAAAACAAAATCTTATTTTCTTTTACAACCGAGTTAATTAAAACCTGGTTAGATTGAGGAGAATATTTTACAGCATTAGTAAGAAGGTTAGTAATTACCTGTTCGAGCCTGAATCTGTCCCCGGTAAAAAAAATACTGTCATTTTCCTTCACTGATAAAAAATGGAGCTGTGATATATTGCTGACATTTTGAACAGTTTCATAAACAAGATTTTTAAAATCAAATTTCTCCTTACTTAAAAGCATTTTTTGGCCAGGAATGGAGTTCACAATCAAAAGATCCGCGATGATTTTCGTTAATTTATTTAACTGTATATCCATCGTCTTTAGCAATTTAGCGCCCTCCCCTTTCAGTTGTTTTAGAAAACTCAATTGCAAAATATGAACAATACCCTTGAGACTTGTAATTGGGGTTTTTAATTCATGGGAAGCGATGCTGATAAATTCATCTTTCATTTGCTCCATCTCTTTTCTCTCCGTGATATCTGTATGTGAAATCACCACTCCAAGTGAACCTGGAAGCATATATGCTCTCATAAGAAACCAACGTTGCACAGAGGGTGCGTGACAATGATATTCCATCGAGAAAGATGTTATATCGCCTTTCAAAACAGCAAGAATCCCGTTGCGTGCATCTGACGCTTCTTCTGAAAACGGTCCATCTGATGTTGTGAAAATTTCAAGATAATTAGTTCCTATAATGTCTGGCCGTACTAATCCGGAAGGTGTATTTTCCTTGTCAAATTGCCTCCATGATTCGTTAACTGTTTGGATGATACCATCACAATCTAAAACTGCTATTTGGGCGGGTAATGAATTTAGAATCGCATCTTTTAATTCTTCACTCCTTGATGCATCGCGGGAAATATCCTGCTTACTAAGCTCATAATCGCCAGATTGTATAAAGCTCTTCATGGAATATTGAGGCATTTGATTTTAAATATCCTTAAAATAAGAATGAGTATAAAAATATTTCTTATTCCTGGTTAACTATGTTTCAATTAGCACGAATATATAATTAGTATGCAATAACACGAATATATGATTAGTACTAAAAAATAAAAATTAAAAATCTTCCTAAAAAACTATCATAAAATTCCCTGGGATATATGCACCAGGGATCTCCGGGTACTACTTTTTTCGCACTAATCCGTTCTTTCTTTAGCAGTTGTTGAAAAAATTTCTGCCGCAAGTCGAAAGGTTAAAATTGATACAAACAATGTTGCTACTAAAGTCACAAAACATTTGAATTTGGTAATTTTGGAACCGGATGATTCCATTCAAATATTTAAAGAATACAACATGTTTTTAAAAATACGAAAATTGATTTTGATATTTGCGGCACTGCAAATTTTTCTGCCCGAGGCTGGAGCTCAATATAAGTCATATACCATGTCGGTAAAAGGCGATACGTTGAATGCAATTGATAAAAAAGGAATGAAACAAGGAGAGTGGGTAATGCATGTAGATGCTTTACGTGGCGAACCGGGGTACGAACAAGAAGGTGTATTTGTAAATGATAAAAAAGAAGGCATTTGGAGAAAATATACTTTGCAAGGTGATATTCTTGCAGTTGAAACTTATAAATATGGTGGTAAAGATGGCATCACACAATATTTTAGCCCACTTGGGGACTTACTACGCGAAGAAAGCTGGAGGGCTTACAATCCGGATGCTCCATATGACACCATTCCTGTGTATGGAACCGGCAGCAATGAGATAATAAGTTTTAAAATAGTAAGAGCCGAACAATACAGTGTCAAAGACGGATATTGGAATTATTACGATCCCTCTACAGGAAGAATAATTAAAACAGAACAATACGATCGTGGTCATTTATTAGATGGCCAAAAAAATACAGAAACAGTAATTGACGTCCCGAAAAATACCAAACCTAAAGAAGTGTTGGAATATGAAAAAAAGAATAGTGGTAAAAAGAAAGTCAAAACCAGAGACGGGCAAACCCGTTGATCTTTCATGTCTTAGGAAATATCGAATTAAGCGCGACTTATTTTCATAACGGTTCGGCTTGATCAGTACAGTCTTATAGAAATTAAGGAGTTTATATAAATGGCGTATAATCGAGTAGGAAGGTAGCCATTAGTTGGCTACCTGTCCTCTCACACCACCGTGCGTACCGTTCGGTACACGGCGGTTTGTTAGAAGAGTTCCCTCTGATGTTCCGTTTTCCAATAGTAATAGTTAGTAAACCCTACATACCTTAACCGGGT
>JBKJRY010000213.1:0-12054 GCA_046593045.1 Chitinophagaceae bacterium
TCCATAATTTGAATGATCACTTTCAGCATGTACTTCAGTATTCATTTGAAAATGATCGCTAAACCGGTATCGTAAGCCAAGCGTGCCACTATAATAGGGGGTCTTTAGGGAGAGGGGTTTCTGCCCCTTCAAATTCATAATTCATCAATAATTTCCTTCGGCTATCAGTGCTTCCCTGCAAGTCAAAATAATATACAGGTGATCTTTTCAACATTTTTCCCTCGGTACGCATTTCAAAAAAATCATTTGACCACAAAGGTTGCATTTGAAAAGTAGCGGTAATGTCCCAAAAGTTTTTAAATAAAAAAAACGCATTGGTATTGGTTACAAAATTCTGCCATTGAAATGGATTGTATAAATACAGATTGATAAAGCCGAGATCATACCGTTGATTCAACAAAACCTTTGTTGGCCTGAAATTTACATAACTTATAGTGGTGCCATAATTAAACTGGTTGTTATTCCTTAAAAAACCAAGGTCATTCGGATCATACCTATCAGAAATGACGGAAGCATTTATATTTTATTGAATTTTCCCGCTTATCTTTCTAAACCTGATATCAGATTTAAATCCATCGTATTTTCCTTCATTGCCCCAGATATTACTATAGAGTCCGTCAATAAAAAACTGGTGAAGATTCTTTTTATCATATAATGATATATCCACAGCGGCAACATTTGCATTACGGCTGTTCCCTTTTCTTAAAACATTGGTGTTGGTAAAGGTAATTGATGAACGATTTTTTAATGCCTGGTCGAGTACGATAACATTAAAATTGGTAAGTGGTTCTGTCAGTATTCTCACCATTGAATCATTAGAATTGTCTTTAATTTGAGCATACATCGGTACGGTTACAGCGTTTAGTATTGCGATGCCAAGATTGTTTTTTGTTCTGCCGGAAAATTTTGTCGCATTGTAAAGCCTGGTTATGCCGGGGTTTTTTATGATAGTAAAATCCGGGGAACCCGAGGCCAGTTGAAGTATTCCATATGATCCTGATGGGGCATCTCCGATTCGCCTCGAATAAAAAATTCTTGCCTTGTTAAACAATTCTGTGCCCTCTGTGAAAAATGGGCGGTAGTCTGTAAATTTAATGTCAAAGGGAGAGGTTAAGTACGATATTGTCCGATTGAACCTGGGCAAAATCCGGAATAAGCGTAGCATCCAGGGTGAAGCTTTCGCTTATGCCATACTTCACATCCATACCGCCGCTCTTTAAGTACTCACTTATATTATTGCCACTAACCGGGGAGGTTTTTACTCCGCCGGAGAGGTAGGGTAAAAACGATAATCGTGGAGGTGGTGAAATATTTTTAATGCCGTTCCAGCTACCCCATTTGTTGATCATTCCGTTAATGCTGGGATCATCCGGAGACCAGGTGGCAGTTTCGTTGGTTGTTCTGCTAAAGCTTGTGAATTGTATACCCCATGTTTGAATGGATGATTTGGAAAACCTTATGGCACTAAAAGGAATTTTTATTTCAGCAACCCAACCATCTTTTTTAATGCTCACCTTGCTTTCCCATACTGCGTCCCACGTTATATCAGCGCTTCCGGAAAGCTTTGCATCTCCCTGCACTCCCGCGGCGGTTACCTGGAAAAGAAAGCCATTTTGCTTATCATGGTATGTGTCAATTCCTACACTAAAAACATCTACATCATTTGATTCCGTAACGTCCCTTGGTGTTAATTGTCTTCGTACATTGGAAGGATCATCATGTATATAAGTAAGAATATATACTGCTGTATTATCGTAAGTAATTTTTACTTCTGTTTTTCTTTGCGGCTTTCTCCCAAATACAGGAGTTGATGTTATAAAACCACTTACTGGTACAATTTGTTCCCAGCCGTGGTCGTTTATGTTGCCGTCAATTTTAATTGAATTACCGGTTTTTACAGCCTCGATTCTTTTATTTTGTGAACGGAGGTTATAAAAAAAAATAGTGGAATAAAGGTAAGCAGTAGTCTATTCATACAGTTGGTAAAACGGCTATAAGTATATCGACTTTCTAACTTATGGAACTTAAGGTTTGCCAAAAGTATATTAAAATAATAAAAATAATTTACGTACAAATACTATATATTTCAAGCGTAAAAATACTATGTAATAAGAAAGTCATTCAGTTTCCTGTTGCGTTGTCCTCCTCTTTATTTCTTTTTTTATTAAGGCAAGTTCACGGCCGGTCTGCCCGCTTACTGATGAATTTTCCTGTGCCCTTCTCATAAGGTAAGGTATTACATCTTTAATTGGCCCGAAGGGTAAATACTTGCTTACAGCACATCCTGCTTTAGCAAGGTTAAATGTAATATTATCGCTCATGCCATATAACTGGGAAAAATGAATATGGGGATGATCGAATGAAAATTGCCGTTTCTCCATTAGCTCAACAGCGTATAAATTACTGTATTCGTTATGGCTTGCAACTACGATATATAGTTCAGGAAGTCGTTCAATACAAAACTCCAGGGCTTTGTTGTAATCCTTATCCGTAAGCTGCTTACCAGGTTGTATGGGGGATGCATAATTTAATTCTTCAGCGCGCCTTCTTTCTTTTTCCATATAAGCGCCTCTCACAAGTTTAAATCCAGGTAAAAAATTATTATTTTTTGAAAAGCCGAAGCTATCTATTAGAAATTGTATACGATCATGCCGATACAACTGGATTGTATTGTAGACTACTGCTTTTTGCAGGTTGAATTTTTGCATCATTTTCACTGTAAGGGCATCTACCGGATCCTGAATCCAACTTTCTTCCGCATCTATTAGTACGCCTGTATTACTTTTCTGTGCAGCTTTGCAAATCCTTTCCAGTCTTGTCTCAACTCTCTGCCATTCAAGTTTTTCATCAACGCTTAGAATTGCCGTGGAGACAATGCCATTGATTGTATTGTTATAATCTGCGGCATCATCTAATTTTTGCAATAATTCAAATCTTGCGAAGCCGGTAAGTTTTACACTTATGAATGGAATATTTGGCTGCGAAGCCGCATATTCAATAACATGAATAAGATTATCAGTTACTTTCTCAAAATTTTCCTCTCCTTCTTTTCCTTCTACTCCATAGTCAAGAATTACCTGCACATTGAAGCGGCTAAGTTTATCCACGACTTTCGATGTTTCCTCTAATGTCTCACCTCCTACAAACTGGCTGAAAATAGTTTTTTTTATAAGTCCTTTTACAGGCAAACCTGAATGAATAATCCAGGGAGTCAACTTAAGGCCCAACTTTACCAACCAGTCAATTGCCATTGATGAAAAAAGAAATTTGGCCGTTTTAAGCTCTTTATCAGTTTTATATTCAAAGGCGATAGCAGTGTTTTCGAATGAAATGTTCATATAATTAGACCCGAAATTCACTAATCAAAAACTAATTGCCAAATTTAAGTACAGTTGGCAGTAGTTAATACGTAGTTAAGTTTATAAGCTCTTTGATGACAATTGATGCCTTACTTGCAATTAGTATGTGACATTTATCAGTCGTGACACAACGCTTATGATAACCTGTTTCTCATTACTTGTAACTGATCACTAATACCCATTGCAGCATTATGTATTAACTTTGCAAAAAAAATAAAGAATGAAAAGTTTTTTAGCGATTGTTTTCTTAGCAGTGATTTTATTTGGTGCGTGGTGGCTTTTTTTTAAGACTGATTCGAATGAATCTGAACCAAAGCAAGAGTCGATAAAAATAGGCAAACATACGCCGGAGTTTAACCAGGAGATATCAGATGTTGTTAACTCCTACCTTGTAATGAAAGACGCATTCGTGGATGCAGATACTTCAAGAGTAAAAAGCCTGGGAAAGAATTTCATAACCACAGTTGACAGTATAAAGCTTGATGATCTGCAAAGTGAAGATTCACAAATTGTAATGGCTGCCCGCCAGGAAATAAGTGATATAAAAGCGAATGCTGAGGCTATGCTGATGGAAAATGATATAACAGAAATGAGGCAGGATTTCAGGATGGTGTCAGAAAATTTATACCCTTTCCTGAAAACAATTGCCTACGAAGGAGAGAAGTTATACTGGCAAAATTGCCCAATGGCTTTTGGTGAAAACAGGGAAGGGAATTGGCTTAGCAGTACAAAAGAAATTGTGAACCCTTACCTCGGTAAAAACCATCCTGAATATAAATCATCAATGCTTGGCTGTGGAGAAATAAAGGACACACTTAAATAATGTGGTTATAAAAAGACAAGTTGAAAAAGTTATTATCCGTTACCTTTTTTCTTATTCCCCTGCTTGTATGTTCTCAAAGCAAATATACACTTAGCGGCTATGTGAAAGATTCTCTTTCCGGGGAAACGCTTATTGGATCCACCATATCTGTAGCAGGTTTATCAAAAGGCATTACCTCCAACTCATATGGATTTTATTCTATTTCACTTTCACCAGGTACCTATACATTTCTTTGTTCTAATGTTGGATACATCACCCTGGCGAAAAAAATTGATCTGCGTTCGGATGTGCAATTCAATTTTGAAATGGCCCCGAAGATCACCACTGAACAGGCAATAGTTATTTCTTCAAAAAAAAGAGATGCTAATGTGAAGAATGCCCAAATGGGTAAAATTGATCTTTCCATAAACCAGGTAAAATCTATTCCGGCATTCCTGGGCGAAGTTGATGTACTGAAAACAATTCAGCTTTTGCCCGGAGTACAGAGTGCCGGCGAAGGTAGTTCGGGTTTGTACGTAAGGGGAGGAGGCCCCGATCAGAATTTAATACTGCTCGATGATGCGGTTGTCTATAACACCGGGCACCTGTTTGGTTTTTTTTCAATCTTTAACGGGGATGCAATTAAAAATACATCATTGATAAAAGGAGGAATGCCTGCACAATATGGAGGCCGTCTATCAAGCGTATTGGATATTGCTATGAAAGAAGGAAACGATAAAAATTTCCAGGTGGAAGGTGGGATAGGATTAATAGCATCGCGGATTTCAATACAAGGGCCTGTTAAGAAAAATAAAGCTTCGTTTATAGTTTCAGCAAGAAGAACCTATGTAGATGCGTTGGTAAAACCGTTTATAAAAAAGACGAATTCCTTTAGCGGATCAGGATATTATTTTTATGATCTTAATGCCAAAATCAATTATAAATTTTCAGAAAAAGATCGCATTTATTTAAGTGGCTATTTCGGTAAGGATAAATTTGATTTTGTTAATGGTAAGCAATCATTGAATGTTCATATTCCGTGGGGCAATGCTACAGGTACTTTCAGGTGGAATCATGTATTTAACAACCAGTTGTTTTCCAATACGACATTGGTGTACAACGATTACAATTTTAATTTTGGAGCTTCTCAAAATAATTTTGAAATCAACCTCAAATCCGGAATAAAAGATTGGAATATGAAGCAGGACTTCGATCTCTATCCATTTACGAATCACAAAGTAAAGTTCGGGGCATTATATACCTACCATACTTTTACTCCATCGGTATTGACTGGCAAGCAAGACACTGTTCAATTTATGCCAAACAATGCACAGCAGAAATATTCGCATGAAGGCGCCGTGTATATACAGGATGATTGGGATATAAGTGATAAAATAAAAATTAACGCCGGCATTCGTGAAAGCGTTTTTCAGCAGGTGGGCAAATATAAAACCTACACAAATGATGCGAACGGCAACAGGCTTGATAGTACTGTATACAAAAAGGGTGAACCGGTAAAAACCTATTTCGGATTTGAACCAAGGTTTACGATCCGATATGCAATCGATGACGCCACTTCTATAAAAGCCGCCGTTACACGGAACGTTCAATACATTCACCTGGTAAGTAATGCGGGAACTACATTGCCTACTGATATCTGGGTGCCAAGTACAATAAAAGTAAAGCCTCAACAGAGTTGGTTGTATGCGCTTGGGTTATTTAAAAACTTTAGTGACAATATTTATGAAACTTCAGTAGAAGTGTATTATAAAGACCTGCAAAACCAAATAGAATACGAAGAGGGATATACGCCTGCAACACTTGAAGATACTGAAAACTTTTTTACGTTTGGAAAAGGGAAAAGTTATGGAACTGAACTTTTTATTAATAAGACCAGGGGAAGATTAACGGGCTGGATTGGATACACACTCAGCTGGACTTATAGAAAATTTCCGCAACTTAATTCCGGGGCGCAGTATTTTGCAAAGTACGACAGGCGCCATGATCTTTCCCTGGTAGGCATTTTCGAATTATCACCCAAGTGGAAATTGTCGGGCACCTTTATTTTCGGCTCGGGCAATGCAGCCACACTACCACAGCGATTTTATATTTATGAAGGTGTACTAACACAAGAGTATAGCCGCATTAACGAATACAGGCTGCCTTCTTACCACAGGCTTGATTTTGCAGCAACGTATAGTCCCAAAAAACATCCGGAAAGGAAACTAAAAAGTGAATGGGTTTTTAGTGTATATAATATTTATAGCAGGAAGAATCCTTATTTTATTTATTTCGACCAGGAGGGCAATCCTTACAATGGCACGCTGAAAGTGCAGGCTAAGCAAGTTTCATTATTTCCAATAATTCCTTCTGTGACATGGAATTTTAAATTTTAGTCAATCCATCCTAAAAAGGCTTGGCAGGTTTTGATTGTAGAAGTAGAAACAATTATCGATGTATCCAAAACAATTTTTATATCGTACATCTAAAATTCATCTTCTTACATCAATTTGATTATGCTCAAAAAAATTAATCTTACTATATTTTCCCTGTTCTATTTAAGTGCAGGTACTAATCATTTCTGGCATCCACTAAATTATATAGCAATTATTCCACCTTATATACCATGGAAAGAAGAAATAAATTATTTAAGTGGAATGCTAGAAATAACATCTTCTTTTTTGATACTATTTACTATGACAAGAAAAGCGGGAATGTATCTAACTATTATTTTATTAATCGCTTTTATACCAGCACATATTTACATAATAAAATTAAAAGGTTGTATATCTGAAAACTTCTGCTATCCTGCCTGGGTCGCATGGATAAGACTTTTCCCATTTCAGTTTGCACTTATGTGGTGGGCTTATATAACAAAAAAGTCAATGGATTAATTACCAGGTTTGCTATGCACAAAAACAACGCTGCCGCTTTTTTCTGTATCTGAAGTTATTCTTACCTCATATCTCTTATCTCCATCTGTAACAATCATTAACGCCGTATTAGGAGGTATAGTGCCCAGGTTTTCTGCATACATTGTTACTACATTGTCTCCCGTATTGTCATCAAGTGTAAGCTTTAGCGATATAGGTTTTTCGCTTAGTCTCTGGTGCGATAGCACGACCCTGCCATTATAAAAAACGGAAATAGAATCGCCATCAACTTCGCCATTGTCATAAAAATCTATCTTAAAATTATCATTCGCAATGGGGATTGTTTTGATAATATCTTTTCGGCGTGACTTGAATCCTGAAACAGGACTTGTAATAATAGCAGGCTTATCTATTTGACTTTTTTCAACAATTGCATTTTTTACAGGCTCGCGTTTTTCAATTTCCGGCTTAGGTTTTTGATCCGGTGTTTTTACACCAGGAGTATTTTTTGGTTTAGCATAATATTTTTTGCTGAATACTATATCTTTTTTTGGAACATATTTTTTATCCGTTTTTTTCTCAGTTGCAGTAATTCCCATTGGTAATTTTCTAACTATTCTCCGGGAAAGAAGCGTTGTTCCGTAACCACAATTGCCACTTTGATTAGGAGCAGGCGTCCATGTTCCTTTCAGCGTTTCAATATCAGCACTATCCTGTATATAATGGAGCTTGTGTGTTTGGAAACAATTTTGAAAATTCGGGGGTGTATTAAATTTAGTTCTTTCAATTTCTGTTACAATTATTTCATTAGTTTCTTTGTTCAATTTACCCGCAAGCTTGCAAATGGTATAATATCTTTTAGCTCCTTCCCAGAAATAAGTGTAAGAATATCCTGTCACTTGAGACCCTTTGGTTTCCAATTCTAAAACATAATCAATATCGTTTCCTCCCAACCCGGTATAACCATAACTGGTTTCACTGAAGCCTCCCTTCCATTGCCCATTAAAACTTTGAGCGGATAGAGTAAAAGAAAAAGAAAATAGTAAGTAGAATAAAAAGTAAAATATTTTCATTGTGCTATATGATTATTTTTAAATGACCACGATATTAAATCTCAAAAAGTACTGCACCAGTGATCATCTTAGGGTTTCGTACAAATTTATATTTAAATAAAAGTTTATGATTCAAATGAATGGCATCTTTGTCTAATACTTCGTTAAATTTGCATTCTTAAAAAATTAAAAATAAAATTGATTGTGGTGAATGAAACTATGAACATTACTTTCCCTGATGGAGCTGTGAGGCAATATGATACAGGATCTACAGCACTAGATGTGGCAAAAAAAATAAGTGAAGGCCTTGCTAGGAAAATCCTGGCAGCAGAAGTTAATGGTGAAGTTTGGGATCTCTCACGCCCCATAAAAAATGATGCTTCAATTAATTTTCTTACATGGGATGATGATAAGGCAAAATCAACCTTCTGGCACTCATCCGCACATCTTATGGCTGAAGCTGTCGAAGATACTTTTCCCGGAGTAAAATTTTGGGTGGGACCTCCCATTGAAAAAGGCTTTTATTATGATATGGATTTAGGAGATCAGCAAATTACGGAATCAGACCTGGAGAAGCTTGAAAAGAAAATGAAGGAGCTTGCGAAAGAAAATAATTCATTTGAAAGAAAAGAAATTTCGAAGGCTGATGCTATAAAATATTACCAGGAGAAAGGAGATGAATATAAGCTCGATCTTCTCAGTGGCCTGGAAGATGGGAGCATTACTTTTTACACACAGGGAAAGTTTACCGATCTCTGCAGGGGACCTCACATACTTTCGACCGGAGCGGTAAAGGGCATAAAACTTACCAGCATTGCCGGGGCATATTATAAGGGTGATGAAAAAAATAAAATGCTTACCCGTATTTATGGTGTTACGTTTCCTAACCAAAAAGAATTGGACGAATACCTGGTTTTTCTTGAAGAAGCAAAAAAAAGAGACCATAGAAAACTCGGCAAGGAACTTGAACTATTTACTTTCTCTGAAAAAGTAGGTGCGGGTTTACCGCTATGGTTGCCTAAAGGCGCTATGCTGAGAGAAAGGCTTCAGCAGTTTTTGCAAAAAGCGCAAATTGAAGCAGGATACCTGCCGGTTATTACACCGCACATCGGGTCAAAAAATTTATATGTTACTAGTGGCCATTATGAAAAATATGGCAAGGATAGTTTTCAGCCAATAAAAACCCCTGTGGAAGGCGAAGAGTTTTTCCTGAAACCCATGAATTGCCCCCATCATTGTGAAATTTATAAATCATCACCAAGAAGCTATAAAGATCTCCCTTTGCGCTTCGCTGAATTCGGAACTGTATATCGGTATGAACAATCAGGAGAATTACATGGCCTTACAAGAGTGAGAGGTTTTACCCAGGATGATGCTCATCTTTTTTGTATGCCTGACCAGGTAAAAGATGAGTTTAAAAAAGTGATAGATCTTGTACTATATGTTTTTGAATCGCTTGGTTTTACAGAATATACTGCACAGATATCCTTAAGAGATAAAGAAGACACGTCAGGATACATCGGCAGTGATGAAAACTGGGCTCTTGCAGAAAAATCAATTATAGAAGCTGTTGAGGAACAAGGATTGAAAAATGTAGTAATTGAATATGGCGAAGCCGCTTTCTATGGGCCTAAACTTGATTTTATGGTTCGTGATGCAATTGGACGTAAATGGCAATTGGGAACTAATCAGATAGATTATAATTTGCCAGAACGGTTCGATTTAACGTATATTGGAGAAGATAACGCTAAACACAGGCCGGTAATGATACACCGGGCGCCCTTTGGCAGTATGGAAAGATTTATCGCGGTACTTACCGAACATTGCGCCGGTAAATTTCCTATGTGGCTTGTACCTGTACAGGTAAAAATTTTGCCAATAAGCGATAAATTTTTATCTTATGCTGAAAATGTTCTATCAGAATTGAAAAATTCTGATATTCGTGCTGAAATAGATGACAGAAGTGAAAAGATAGGAAAGAAAATAAGGGATGCCGAATTAGCAAAAATTCCTCTTATGCTTATTATCGGCGAGAAGGAAGTCAATGAAAATAAAGTATCGGTAAGGCGGCAGGGTAAAGGTGATGAAGGCGTAAAAACGGTTGCTGAACTTATAGATATGATACAAGAAGAAGTAAAAAGTAAAAAAATATATGACGCAACAACAGAGTTGCAATCATAAAAAAGAAAACAATTTTTAATTTAAAATCAATTAATGGCATTTCCACCCAGACCGCCAAGAGGCGCATTTAATCCCCGTTTTAGAAAAGAGCAGCAACAGGAACACCGTACTAACCACATGATAAGAGTACCTAATGTACGATTGGTTGGCGAAAATGTAGAAACAGGTGTTTATCCCACTACAGAGGCACAAAAAATGGCGAATGATCTTGGCCTTGATCTCGTTGAAATTTCTCCCCAGGCCGATCCTCCTGTTTGCAAGATCATTGACTACAATAAATTCCTTTACGAAAAAAAGAAGAAGGAAAAAGAGATGAAGGCGAAGAGTAAAGTTTCTGAGGTGAAAGAAATTCGCTTTACTCCGAATACAGATGATCATGATTTTGATTTCAAATCGAAACATGCCGAGAATTTTTTAAAAGATGGCAATAAAGTAAAAGCTTACGTTCAATTCAAAGGCAGGGCGATTATGTTCAAAGAAAGAGGTGAGCTACTCCTCCTTAAATTCGCTGAACGGCTTGTAGAGGCGGGAACTCTTGAAAGTATGCCCAAACTCGAAGGAAAAAGAATGTTTGCAATTTTTGCTCCAAAAAGCCACAAGAAAAAATAAGTGGCGGAGTTAAAATGTCTCGAAAAGGCGACATTCCCCTTAAGTAAATCATGATTCTCGTTAAATAACGGCGGCATTTATCTCTCAATAAGCTAGTTAAACTATAAACAGGGTCACTTAGTTAATTTTCTAACGATCATTTGAATTTAAAATCAAATTCATCACTTATATTTTTTCTTTAATGTACGCTAAATCACTTTATTTATGCGTATTAATACCATAGTAATAATTTGGTAGTTATTCGTATTATTTACGATTTAAATAACAGACTTTTGTAAGAGTTCAATATTAAAAACTTACAAATCCCATGAAACAGGACAATGATGATCTTATACGGGTAATAATTGCCGATGACCATGTACTTTACCGTGCCGGTGTTATTACTGCACTCTCTTCAAAAAAAGATATTAAAATAATTGCAGAAGCGGATAATGGATCCCATCTCTTAAACCTTTTAAAAGGGATTCAGCCAGATGTGATCCTTTTAGACATCCAAATGCCTATAATGGATGGAATTGCAACTTTACCTGAAATCAAGAAATTATATCCCGAGATTAAAATTATCATGCTTACTATGATGGATGATCAAAGTATGATAACAAAACTAATGGAACTCGGAGCTAACAGCTATCTTACCAAAACTTCTGATTCTGAAATTATTTATGAGGCGATTAAAACCTGCCATGAACACGAATTTTATTTCAATGCATTAACTAACAAGGCGCTCCTTAATAATCTTCGTCAAAGAACTCCTGTAAATGCTATAAAACTTCAGCAGGAAGATGCTACTCTTACAGATAAAGAGGTCACGGTGCTTAGGCTAATGTGTGAGGAAAAGAGCACCCGTGAAATTGCTGAAGCCGTTGAATTAAGCCCACGTACTATCGAGGCTATCAGGGATAAACTAAAAACAAAAACCGGGGCAAAAAGCACAGCAGGTCTTATAATGTTTGCCGTCAAAAATAAGTTGCTTGATGAGCAGATCTGACCTCCCGGTTATATTTCCAATTGAGTTTTTCTTTCTTTCTCTCTATTTAATTCAAGAGTAATATGTTTACATGAAAACTATTACATTGATCAAAGATTATTTTTGCTCATTATACTTCAACTATGAATGAGCAATTTTTTGTGTTTAATGATAAGTTTTATACTGATGATTCACCTGTGATAAAGCCTTC
>JBKJRY010000158.1:0-20200 GCA_046593045.1 Chitinophagaceae bacterium
CAAGTACTGCCTAAGAGATGGATCGTTGAAAGAACCTTTGCCTGGCTACTCAATTTCAGGAGGCTGGAAATGGATTATGAACGAACGTCAGCATCTGCAACAAGTTTTATTTATGTAGCAATGATGATTTTAATGGACAAAAAAATTAATTAACTCAAACAGCTTCTTAATCTTCTATACTTATTTTATTATCTGGATTGATAAAAGAAAAATACACGCCATGGTCACTTTCATTGATTTTAATTTAGATAGGTAACATTAAAAATAAATCATGCAAACGGTTGAACTGGCCAACTGAATTTTTTAAGATTAAATTCGGGTTCTATCCAGCAACCCTTAAGTGAAAACTAGCAGAATTTTTAAAATCGGGATTTTTCTTTTTTTATAATATTCTTGCATTTAATTCACTCAAAATTAATTGATGCGCTATCTCCTTACATTTTTGCTGACAATAAGTATTGGAATAACCAACGCTCAAAACCTATCGTCATTACCTGCCTGGAACACTAATTTTGAAAAAACATACCAGCAGGATTGGTTGATACAACCCATACAAATCAAGGCTGCCGTCTACCGCGATGAAAATAATAAAGACATCATACTTTATAATGGTTTGGTGAAAAGAACTTTTCGAATAGCACCAAATCTCGCATGTACCGGTTATAAAAATATGATTAACGGGCAGGAATTACTGCGTGCCGTAAAGCCTGAAGCACGCTTTACGATAAATGGTAAAGATTATGATGTGGGGGGATTGTATGGCCAAAAAGAAAATGCCTATCTGTTACCGGAATGGGTAGATGATTTGAAGATTTCAGACAGCAGCTTTCAATTTATTTCTTATGAAGTAAATGATATCAAACCTTACCTGCAATGGAGGACAGATATGTGGACTGCTAATACAAATCGGCCAACAGGTAAAATGATATCATTTAAATACAGGTCTAAACTAGAAAAATTGAAATCTTTAGACGTTAGTGTTAATTATGAGCTATATGATGGCCTCCCGCTCATTTGTAAATCACTTTCTATTAAAAATAATGGGAATAATGCTTTAAAATTAAATCGCATAGTGAATGAAATACTTGGAATGGTGGAAGAAGAAAGTGCGGTGGTAGGATCTCCTGAACAAATGAAGAAACCGTCAGGTATTTATGTGGAAACGAATTATGCTTTTAACAACGCTATGAGCTATGATCTTAGTGACCAGACATTGCATTGGAAAACAGATAGCTCTTATACTTCGCAGGTAAACTATTATTATCAAACTCCCTGCCTGCTGGAAATATATACACCCAAGGCTCCCGGTATTGAATTGCAACCCGGCGAGCTTTTTAATTCTGTAAGATCGTATGAATTGCTGATAGATAGTTATGATCGCGAAAGAAGGGGATTGGCTATTCGAAAAATGTATCGCACCATTGCGCCATGGACTACCTCCAATCCAATATTTATGCATCTCGTGAGCAAAAATGATGAGGAAGTCCGGAGTGCTATTGATCAATGTGTTGCTACAGGCTATGAAGTATTGATATTAAGTTTTGGAAGTCATTTGGATATGGAAGATACGTCTGCCGCCAATATTCTAAAATGGAAAAACCTGGCTGACTATGCACACCACAAAAAAATATTTATCGGTGGATATTCTTTATTCAGTTCCAGGAGGATTAGCGATGAAGATGATGTGATAGATCCAAAAACAGGAAAACCAGGTGGCGCCTTTTTCGGAAATGCTCCTTGTTTTGGAAGTAAATGGGGACTGGCTTATCGTGATAAAATAAAAAACTTTTTTAGACAAACAAATTTTAACATCTGGGAAAATGACGGACCTTATCCCGGGGATGTTTGTGCATCCACCACTCATCCCGGCCACAACGGGCTAGATGACAGCCAGTGGCGGCAGATGGAAATACAAAAAGAATTGTATCATTGGCTGAGTGAAAGAGGCGTTTACATAAACGCACCGGATTGGTATTTTTTAGATGGGACCAATAAAATAGCTCTTGGTTACCGTGAGGTTAATTTTTCTTTGCCCAGGGAAAATCAGATGATACTTAATCGCCAGAATATTTTTGATGGCACATGGGAGAAAACGCCATCAATGGGCTGGGGGTTCGTTCCTCTTACACGCTACCAGGGTGGTGGTCCGGAAGCAATACTCGAGCCTTTGAGTGAGCATCTGAAAGATTACAAACAATTGATGATGCAATATTATGGAGCCGGTGTGCAGGCATGCTATCGTGGTCCAAGGTTGTATGACACGGAAGAAACAAAGCAAGCCGTAATTCAAACAATCAGTTGGTATAAAAAATACAGGGACATTCTTAATTCAGATATCATTCATTTGCGCCGGGCAGACGGAAGGGATTGGGACGGTATATTGCATGTAAACCCTAAACTAAAAAACAAAGGCCTGCTAATGTTGTACAATCCATTAAAAGAAAAAATTACCAGGGAAATAAAAGTGTCATTATACTATACTGGCTTAACTGCAACCGCAAACGTAAGAGAAAAAGACGGGCAGTTTAAAATATTTAAATTAAACCGTAACTATGAAATAGAACTAAGCTTTACCATCGAACCTGAAAGCTTTACATGGATAGTGATTGAATAAAAGTAATATCGGCGATTAAAATAAAAGTTAACCGGGCAGTCATTTAATCAGCCAGTCATTTTTAGAAATAACAATAAAAATTATTCCATCATTATTGCCTGGAAGATTATCCGGGTTTTTTATTATAGCAACAATATAAGATATCATCGTTATCGGCTGTGGCTCCGGAGGCTTAAGTTAACGTGTAAAATTTTTTAGCTGATGTAATTATGGGAGACATTTAGAGAATGGTTTCTTGGTTTGGGCGAAAAATATAACGTAAATCCTTATGTTTTTGGAAGTATTTATGTAGGCGCTATTCCATTTTTCTTTCTGTGCCTGGGATGGACTGTAAAAAATATCCGGAGAAAAAAATCGTTTGTATTGCCTTTGCTACTTACGGGCTTATTTTTTATATCAGCCTATTTGTATTTGATTATTGTTGGTAAAAACATACCGGCCTGGGTCTATACATTTATCAGCTTGTTAATACTTTACGGTGTTTATTCTACTATCAAAAAAATAAGAGATAAGGTCAATTGATGGAAAATAGATCGTCATTAAATTTTATTTTAGCGAATGTGAAAGAAATATAGAATCTAAAAAGTATGTTTACAATTCAATACGATTTGACTTAATAATAATTCATGGATTTTTTAAAAACAGATTACCAGTATGAGAAATTTTGCCATAGCATTGCTTTTATTACTTTAAAGAGTTGTTTCATTTGTTAATTGCTTACCTATACCACTACCTGGTCATTTACTTATATCTTTAAAACGTTTCTATGGCATCAAATAACAGGCGTGTCGCCATTATTCTTGTTACTTCTCTTTTCTTTTTATGGGGCTTTGCCTTGAATCTCAACCCAATATTAATTCCGCATTTAAAAAAAGCGTGCCAGCTTACAGATGTGCAATCTGCCCTTATAGATTCTGCCTCCTACATCGCTTATTTTTTGTTAGCAATTCCGGCCGGTAAATTTATGAAGCGCTACGGATATAAGGGAGGCATTATTCTTGGCCTGATATTATTTGCTTCTGGTGCGTTCTTATTTTATCCCGCCGCGGTCACGAGGTCCTACACGTTTTTTCTCTTTGCTATATTTGTTATCGCTTGCGGCCTGGCCTTTTTAGAAACGGCTGCTAACCCATATATTTTTGTGTTGGGAGATCCTGCAACATCTACACAAAGGCTCAATTTTGCGCAATCGTTTAACGGCCTTGCAGCTTTTTTAGCACCACTGATTGGAGGGGCGTTTATTCTGTCAGGCAAAACTTTATCTACTGCCCAGGAAGCGGCCATGAGCCCGCAGCAATTAAACGAATACCTCAATTTTGAAGCTTCCGCGGTAAAGCTGCCATTCATTATTATTGGAATCGTTGTGTTACTGGTTGCTATTTTTTTATATAAAACCAAATTGCCGGAAATAGTTGAACAAGACAATTCACTGGAAGTGGAAGGGTCAATTTTAAAAGAAAAGAATCTTATGTTTGGTGTAGTTGCCCAGTTTTTTTATGTTGGTGCACAGGTTTGTGTCAGCAGTTTTTTTATTCGTTTTTCAGAGCGGGTTGCAGGTATCGAAGAAAAAACGGCGGCTTTGTTTTTATCTGGCGCCCTGTTAGGTTTTATGGTTGGTCGATTTGCTGGGACCTTTTTTATGAAATTTATTTCTCCACCAAAACTCCTTGCGGTTTACAGTATCCTCAATATTTTATTATTGGTTCTTGCCGTTTTTACCCAGGGAAAATTTTCAGTGTATGCATTAACGGGAGTAGAATTTTTTATGTCCATAATGTTTCCCACGATTTTTTCTCTTGGTATCCGGGGACTTGGATCCAAGACCAAAGAGGGGTCATCATTACTTATAATGGCTATTGTTGGCGGAGCTATTTTTCCGGTGATAATGGGGCGTATTTCAGATGCCAGTAACATACAGCTCTCTTACCTGGTTCCTGCTGCGTGCTTCATTGTCATTTTTCTTTTTGCGATGAAAAATATCAACGTAGAGAAATTAAAATTATCTGTAGCACATTAATTGAAAAATATGAAAACATATTACCTGGCACTTGACCTTAAAGATGATCCGGAATTAATAGCGGGGTATGAAAAGTATCACAAAAATGTATCGACTGATATAAAACAAAGCATTACAGATGCAGGCATAGTAGGTATGGATATTTATCGTACCGGCAACCGGTTGTTTATGATTATGGAAACAACCGATGATTTTAGTTTTGATAATAAAGCGGCAATGGATGCTGCGAATGAAAAAGTCCAGGAATGGGAAAACATGTTGTGGAAATTTCAACATCCTTTGCCTTGGGCAAAGCCAGGAGAAAAATGGATCATGATGGAAAAGATATTTGACTTGAATACTTAGATTTGAATAATCCGTGCAAAATCGTGTAAGAAGCAACAAACTAATTAAAAGGTTATTTTAGTTATGAAAGTTATTGATGCGCACCAGCATTTTTGGAAATTTGACCCGGTGAGAGATGGCTGGATCAATGATGAAATGAAAATAATTCAAAAAGATTTTTTGCCAGCCGACCTTGAGATTTTGCTAAAGGAAAATGGTATAGATGGATCTGTGGTTGTTCAGTCAGCTCAGTCAGAGGAAGAAAATGAATTCCAGTTGAAGAATGCGGAGCAATATGATTTTATAAAAGGAGTGGTGGGCTGGACTGATCTGCAGGCAGAAAATGTGGACGAGAAATTAGAACACTATCAACAGTATAAAAAATTAAAAGGATTCAGGCATGTATTGCAGGGTGAGCTTCAGAGAGACCTCATGCTTCAAACAGCATTTATGAGCGGAGTCAGTAAGTTGGACAAATATGGATTTACATATGACCTGCTGATATTTCCTGATCAGTTAAAATACGCGGTTGAATTAGTTGCCGCGTTTCCTGGCCAGCGATTTGTGCTTGATCACATCGCGAAGCCAGGTATAAAAAATAAAAATATAGATGAATGGAAAAAAGATATTCTTGCTCTCGCGGATCACAAAAATGTGTATTGCAAAATATCCGGATTGGTTACTGAAACAGATTGGAACAATTGGAAAAAGGAAGATTTCAATCCATACCTGGATGTTGTTGTAGAGTGTTTTGGCATTAAAAGAATTATGTATGGATCAGACTGGCCGGTGTGCATTGTCGCTGCTTCTTATAAAGAAATGAAAAATATAGTTGACGATTATTTTGCTTCCTTTTCAAAAGATGAACAGGAAGATTTTTTTGGAAATACAGCAATTGAATTTTATAATTTATAAATAATAGAATATGGATTTGCAATTAAAAAGTAAAGTAATTATTGTATCCGGTGGCGCCAAAGGAATTGGCCAGGGTATTGTGAAGGTACTGGCTGGTGAAGGGGCCATCCCTGTCATCATCGGAAGAAATAAACAGGATAATAATGAAGTGGTAGAATGGGTTGAAGACCACGGAGGCGCTGCTTTCCAGGTTGGAGCTGAACTATCTGATCCCGCTGAATGCGAGAGATCAATAAGGGAGGTTATGGAGAAATTTGGCAGGATTGACGGCCTTGTAAACAACGCTGGGGTAAATGATGGCATTGGTCTTGAGAATGGTAGTTATGATAATTTCATGGCCTCGCTTCATAGAAATTTAGTGCATTACTATTTGCTTGCGCACCATGCATTGCCTGCATTGATAAAATCAAAAGGTGCCATTGTAAACATTACTTCAAAAACTGCGGAGACTGGCCAGGGAAATACATCTGCTTATGCCGCGGCTAATGGTGGCCGTAATGCCTTAACAAGAGAATGGGCGGTTGAATTATTGAAATACGGTATTCGTGCAAACGCGATTGTAGTTGCGGAATGCTGGACACCTCAATATGAAAAATGGATTGAGACTCTGCCTGACGCAAAAGAAAAATTAAAAGAGATTACATCGAAAATTCCACTTGAGAACAGGATGACAACAGCAGAAGAAATCGCGAATACTACTGCTTTTTTATTGTCTACGCGTTCAAGCCATACAACTGGTCAATTGATCCATGTAGATGGAGGTTATGTGCATTTGGACAGGGCATTGGCCAATGCATAGAAACCTCTCCGAAGGAGAGAGAGGAATGCCTAAAAAAATAATTAATATTAATTTTTCGGGTAACTATTAAAAATAGTCGTTAATCAAAAATAAATTTAGCTAATACTCTATATCCCTTTCCAAAGCAGAGGGGTTGGAGTAGGTTCAATAAAATGAAATCCTTAATCTGCACAAAGCCCGGTTTATTAGAATATAAAAATATTGTACCTCCGGTATTACAACCTGGCCATGCAATCTTAAAAGTCAGGCGTATTGGAATTTGCGGCACAGATATTCATGCTTACGAAGGCACACAGCCGTATTTTACTTACCCACGAATTTTAGGGCATGAATTATCCGCGGATTTGATTGAAGCTGACGGCGCAGATGGATTCGTGCCAGGTGAAGCCCTCACAATTATTCCTTATTTCAATTGTGGTAAATGTATTGCGTGTATTAATAATAAGCCTAACTGTTGCATAAAAATTCAAGTATTCGGTGTTCATATTGACGGAGGTATGGCGGAATACATTTCCGTTCCTTCATATTCATTGGTCAAAAGCAAAGGCCTTGGTTATGATGAGCTGGCCTTGATAGAACCATTGGCAATTGGCGCTCATGGTATACGTCGGGCTAATGTTATAAAAGATGAATTTGTTTTAGTAATGGGTGCCGGTCCGATTGGTATTGGAACTATGCAGTTTGCTCAAATTGCGGGGGCCAAAGTTATTGCCGTTGATATTAATGAAAACCGTTTACAGTTTTGCAAAGACAAATTAAAGATTGAATATACCATTAACGCATCGCTGGATAATGTATTTGGAAACATACAGGAAATTACAAGAGGCGATATGCCAACGGTAGTGATTGACGCGACGGGCAACAGGAAAGCCATCAACAATGCATTGCAATATGTAGCTCACGGCGGAAGATTTATTTTAATAGGTTTACAAAAGGAGGAGATATGTTTCAGTCATCCTGAATTTCATAAACGCGAGGCAACCTTGATGAGCAGCCGCAATGCGACAAGAGCAGATTTTGATTTTGTAATTGATTCTATTAGAAATGGCTTGGTTGATACGGAGACTTACATTACGCATCGCCTGGAATTTGACCAATTGCAAGATTCATTTCCGGGCCTTCTTGATCCCGGATCCAATGTAATAAAGGCTATGGTGGAATTGAGTTCATAATTTTTTTGATAAAATATTTTCCGGTTATTTCCTGGAATGGAAACAAGAGGTGTCATTTATAATTTACATGCTATGATAAAAAAGGGTTTAATCATCATTCTTACAACGATTGCATCCGCACATTCTTCATTTGCCCAACAGGATTTGAAGCTTTGGTATAGCGAACCAGCTTCAGTATGGACTGAAGCGTTGCCACTGGGCAATGGTCGACTTGGCGCAATGGTGTTCGGGAAAGCTGGCCAGGAATTGATACAATTAAATGAATCTTCTTTATGGTCCGGAGGTCCGGTTAAGACGAATGTAAATCCGCTGGCTGCTTCTTTTTTGCCGCAAATAAGAGAAGCTCTTCTTGATGAAGAAGATTATGCAAAAGCAAATGAACTTACCAAAAAAATGCAGGGGCTTTATTCAGAGTCATACATGCCGCTTGGAAATTTAATGATCAGGCAAATCTTTAAGTCAAAAGATGTATCTGGCTATTACCGTGATCTTAATATAGAGAATGCTGTTGCTACTACACGTTTCACAGCGGATGGCATCCGGTTCACGAGAGAAATATTTATATCTGCGCCGGACCAGGTAATTGTTGTTCGATTGAAATCAGGCAAAGAAGGTGTATTAAATTTTGACGCGGGTATCAATAGTCAACTGCACTATGTGAATATGGTTGCAGGAAGTGAATTGTTGTTAAAAGGAAAAGCCCCTGCACATGTTGACCCCAATTATCATAGCGGAGATAGAGATCCGGTTCTCTATGAAGATACATCAGGTTGCAACGGTATGCGTTTTCAAATGCGCATGAAAGCTCTGAGTAAAACGGGCAATATTAAAATTGATACCAATGGAATTCATGTGCGTGGCGCAACAGAAGTTTTGTTATTCTTATCCGCGGCAACAAGTTTTAATGGGTTTGATAAATGCCCCGATAAAGAGGGCAAAGATGAAAATAAGATTGCCGCGGATTTTATGGATAAAGCGATTAAGAAACCATTCGATGAACTGATGAAAAGACACCTGGCGGATTACCATAAATATTTCAACAGGGTATCGCTGGAACTTAAAGACACAATTAATAAGAAGCCAAATAATTTACCATCAGATAAAAGATTGCTTGCTTATTCTAAAGGTGCTTACGATCCATGGATTGAAAAAATGTATTTCCAGTTTGGCCGTTATTTGCTGATTTCATGTTCACGACCTGGTGGAATTCCAGCTAATCTCCAGGGAATCTGGAATAAAGAAATAAGGCCGCCATGGAGTTCCAATTATACTATTAATATTAATACGCAAATGAATTACTGGCCATCAGAAAGTACCAATCTTTCTGAAATGCATGAGCCATTATTTGGTTTGATAGAAAATATTTCTATTACCGGTGAGGTAACCGCCAAACAATTTTATAATATGCATGGATGGGTAGCACATCATAATTCAGATATTTGGGCATTGTCAAATCCAGTGGGTAAAAAAGGAGGTGGCGATCCTAAATGGGCCAACTGGGCACAAGGTGCAAATTGGTTGTGCCAGGACCTTTGGGAGCATTACAGGTTTACTATGGATAAGAATTTTCTAAGAGATACCGCGTATCCTTTAATGAAAGGCGCGGCGATCTTTACCATGGACTGGCTGGTAGAAAATAAAGATGGTTATCTGGTGACTGCTCCCTCTGTTTCCCCGGAGAATGTTTTTTTATATGCTGATGGAAAACATGGCGATGTTTCAGTTGCTACTACCATGGACATGTCAATTATCTGGGACCTGTTTACCAATCTTATTGATGCTTCAAAAGCATTAAATATAGACCCGGAATTCAGGGAGCTCTTAATTGAAAAGAAAGCAAAATTATTCCCACTACATATTGGGCACAATGGAAACCTCCAGGAATGGTATAAGGATTTTGACGATGTGGAAGTACATCACAGGCATGTGTCTCACCTGTTTGGATTATACCCCGGTCGCCAAATATCACCCATCACGACACCACAATTTGCTGCTGCCGCCAAGAAGACGCTGGAAATAAGAGGTGATGAAGGCACTGGTTGGAGTAAAGCATGGAAGATCAATTTCTGGGCGAGGCTGCTGGATGGAGATCACGCTTATATTTTATTGAAAGATTTATTGCATGCAACCACTGAGACTAATACCAATTACGGCGAAGGCGGGGGTACTTATCCCAATTTCTTTGATGCGCATCCTCCATTTCAGATCGATGGTAATTTTGGCGGGACGGCTGGTATAGCAGAAATGTTGCTTCAAAGCCATTTAGGTGAAATTCAATTATTACCTGCATTGCCCGGTGCATGGAAAGAGGGATCAGTCAGGGGATTGAAGGCAAGAGGTAATTTTGAAGTTTCTATCAATTGGAAAAATCATCATTTAGGTAATGCTGTTATTAAATCTGTTTCAGGAGGTATTTGTAAATTAAGAACTGGTATTCCCATACTCGTTAACGATGTGAAGGCAAAATCAATTAAAGATGTAAATGGGTATTTAACTTCATTTAATTCTGTAAAAGGCAAAAGCTATACTATAAATCCTGTAAAATTTTAGCCGGTAAGCATTGAAATTATTACTTAATATTTGTCATTATTAATATTGGCTCTTGGACAGGGAAGTAGAAAAATTTTAATTGTCAGTATTACAATTGATATTATTACATTTATAATTAGATTTCACACAATCCAAAAAATGGATTATTTATGAAAGGAAAATTATTTCTGCCCTTAATGAGTTTTAAAGAGATTTAAATGAGATTGCTTATATCTAAAATCTATTATACATTGATCTCACTTACTAACTTTATTTTTCATCAGTTTGGTAGGGTATTGCTGTACAAAGCGAACTTTACCGGTAATAAATTATCAATATGAAAAAGGTAATTCAATTTTTTTGCTTATTGCTCTTGTGTATAAACATTAATGCACAAACCGAAATTTCAATAATGGCAAATTCCGCCAAACAAAAAATTAATAAAAACATTTACGGTCATTTTGCAGAGCATCTTGGCCGATGTATTTATGATGGCTTTTATGTGGGTGATACCAATAAAACCATTCCCAATACAGAAGGAATAAGGAATGATGTGATTGCTGCATTGCGTAAAATGAAAATTCCTCTTTTACGCTGGCCCGGTGGTTGCTTTGCAGATACCTATCATTGGAAAGACGGTGTAGGGCCTAAGGACAAAAGACCTGAAATGGTGAACACCTGGTGGGGAGGCGTTACAGAAGATAACAGCTTTGGTACGCACGATTTTTTAAACATGTGCGAACGTCTTGGCGCTGATCCTTATCTTGCCGGGAACGTTGGTAGCGGTACAGTGCAGGAATTATCCCAGTGGCTGCAATACGTAAATTTCGATGGCAAAAGTCCCATGTCAGATTGGAGGAGGCAGAATGGCCGGGAAAAACCATGGGATGTAAAATACTGGGGAGTTGGTAATGAAGTGTGGGGATGTGGAGGCAATATGACACCGGAATATTATGCAAATATTTACAAGCAGTACGCAACGTTTATGACCGACTGGACCAACAGCAATAATTTATTTCGAATCGCTTCAGGTGCCAGCGATGCAAATTATCATTGGACGGAAGTGTTGATGCGTGACATTTCACACGATATGATTTCGGGTACTGGCCTGCATCATTATGCAGTAATTGAATGGAACCACAAAGGCCCTGCAATAGATTTTTCCGAGCAACAATATTTTGCTACGCTTAAATCGGCTTTGCAAATGGAAGAGATGGTAACAAAGCATTCCGCTATAATGGATAAATATGATCCGCAAAAAAAAATTGCTTTGGTGGTGGATGAATGGGGCGGATGGTATGAGGTAGAGCCAGGTACAAATCCGGGATTTCTTTACCAGCAAAATACCATGCGTGATGCAATGATCGCAGGGGTTACTTTAAACATTTTCAATAATCATTCAGACAGGGTACGCATGGCCAACCTTGCTCAAACGATCAATGTATTGCAGGCTGTTATTTTGACAAACAAAGAAAAAATAATTCTCACGCCAACCTACCATATAATGGAAATGTACAATGTGCACCAGGATGCGATGATGCTCCCCCTTAAAATAACGACGGATAATTATACATTTGGAAATGAAAGCCTGCCTGCGGTATCCGGCTCCGCTTCAAGGGATTCAACAGGACTCGTTCATATTTCTCTTACTAATATTAATTCTAAAAACGAGGAGAACGTTTCTATAAAAATTGATGGCAAAAGATATAGCGATGTAAAAGGCAGAATTCTTACTTCATCAAAACTGCAGGATCACAATACTTTTGAAGAACCGGTAAAAATTATACCACAAGTATTTTCAGGGGCTTCTTTGAAAGGAAATACATTGAATGTAAAACTGCCGCCATTTTCAGTTGTGGTTTTGGAATTGAAAGAGCATTAATAAATTTAACTAGGTGTATTTCCTAATCAAATACTGCACAAAAAAATCTTCTGAGAATAAACATAAAATATAAATGAAAAAAAATCGTACAGGCTTATTAGTTATAATTTCTTTATTACTTATTTCTCTGCCTGCAATCGCCCAGCAGCCAAAGTTTCAGCCAACATGGGAATCCCTGGAACATTACCAGATTCCCGATTGGTTTCGCAATGCCAAGTTTGGAATATTTATTCATTGGGGTATCTATTCGGTACCGGCATTTGAGAATGAATGGTATCCGCGGAATATGTATTTAAAAGATTCAAAAGAATTTAAGCATCACGTTGAGACTTACGGACCGCAAAATAAATTCGGTTATAAAGACTTTATCCCAATGTTTAAGGCAGAAAAATTCGATGCAGACAAATGGGTTGATCTATTTAAAAAATCCGGTGCAAAATATATAGTTCCTGTTGCTGAACATCATGACGGGTTTGCGATGTACAATTCTGCGCTAACAAGATGGAATGCGTTTTTGATGGGGCCAAAACGGGATGTAATTGGAGAACTTGAAAAAGCTGTTAGAAAGGCTGGCCTTATGTTTGGCGTTTCGTCGCATCGGATAGAACATTGGTGGTTCTTTGGCGGCGGTCGAAACTTTGATTCGGATGTGAATGACTCTGCCTACGCTGATTTATATAGTCCTGCTAAAAACATCGACGGATCAGATGAGAGTGCTACCCGCATCCAGATGACACCCGAATATATGAATGACTGGTTGCTGCGCGATGTGGAATTGGTTGATAAATATCATCCTGATCTTGTTTGGTTCGACTGGTGGATAGCTCAGAAAGAATTGGAGCCTTATAGAAAATCTTTAGCGGCATTTTATTATAACAAAGCAAATCAATGGAATAAAGAGGTGGTAATAAATTATAAGCACGATGCATATCCCGATAGTACCGCAGTTTTGGATCTCGAAAGAGGAAAGTTAGCAGGAATAAGAGCTTTGGCATGGCAAACAGACGATGCTATTGGTAACAAGTCATGGGGCTTTACTGATGATAATACTTTTAAAACTCCGCAATATGTAATTACAAATCTTATTGATATTGTAAGTAAAAACGGAAATCTTTTATTAAACATTGGCCCCCGTTCTGATGGAACAATCACAGATGAAGAAACAAATGTATTACTGGGAACAGGGAAATGGCTGGCGATAAATGGTGAGGCAATCTATGGTACACGCCCATGGAAGTTATTTGGCGAAGGTCCGACAGAATCAGCAAGTGGTGAGTTTAAAGATCAGAAAACTTATATATCAAAAGATATTCGATTTACGACAAAAGGCGATACGCTTTATGCAATTACACTTGCATTACCTGCATTAAAGGAGGCCTTAAATATTGGTTCGCTTTCATTAAAAAGTGATAATGGAGCAATTGCTAATGTGGAATTAATTGGAAGTGGAGAAAAACTGAATTGGTCTCAGAAAAAAGATGCCTTGATTATAAAAGCGCCGGTTAGTTATCCCTCGGAAGATGCAGCGGCATTTCGCATAACTTTTAAGAAATAGTTTGAACCTGGGTCGCCATAATCTTTTTTTAAAATATAAATATTTAACTTAAGTAATATGAAATGTATAAATTGTATAATCATGGCAGCAGCTTTTGCATCATTAGTAATTTCCTGTAATAATGCTTCCGAAACTAAAAATATGGAACCTGTAAAACCCGGTATCACAAAAACAGAATGGGGTGAAGTGGATGGTGCAAAAGTAGATCTCTATACTTTGATGAACGATAAGGGGACTGTAGTTACTATTACCAATTATGGTGGTATCGTAACGTCATTTGTTACGCCCGATAAAAATGGAAATAATTCCAGCATTGTTATTGGCTTCGATAGTTTACAGCAATACTTACAAAAGCCGCCATACTTTGGTGCGTTGGTAGGGCGGTACGGAAACCGTATTGGTAACGCTAAATTTACCTTAGAAGGGCAAACATATACACTTGCGGCTAACAACGGGAAAAATCATTTGCATGGCGGCCTTAAAGGTTTTGATAAAATGGTTTGGGATGCATCTACAATTTCAGATAGTGTGCCTTCCCTTATTCTGAAATATACAAGCAAGGATGGAGAGGAAGGTTATCCGGGTAACCTTAATGTTACCGTGCAATACACACTTACCGATGATAACGGACTAAAAATTGAGTATAATGCCGAAACAGATAAATCAACTCCTGTTAATTTAACGAACCATAGTTATTTTAATTTGACAGGAGATGTAAGCAATACAATTCTTAATAATAGTTTGATGATTGATGCAGATAATTATACCCCGGTTGACAGTACTTTAATTCCTACTGGAGAAATAAAGTCTGTGAAAGGATCATCATTTGATTTTACTTCTTCTAAAAAGATCGGCCGCGATATTGATTTAGTTGAAGGAGGTTATGACCATAACTTTGTGCTGAATAAAAAAGATGCTTCATTGCAAAGAGCTGCTGAGCTTTCAGATTCAATAAGCGGAAGAACATTAGAGGTTTATACAACCGAACCAGGACTTCAATTCTATACAGGAAATTTTCTCGATGGTAAATTTATAAACTGGGATGGTAAGCCGGTTATGAAGCACCATGCGCTTTGTTTGGAAACGCAGCATTTTCCTGATTCGCCCAATAAAACAAACTTCCCTTCGGTGATATTAAAGCCCGGGGAAAAATATCATAGCGTTACCATTTACAAAGTGAAATTGAATTAATTTTTTACCCTGGAAAACATGAGACCAAAAGCATTCATTTTTGATTTAAACGGGACAATGATTGATGATATGCAATATCATGCGGAAGCATGGTATGATATATTAAACAATGACCTAAAAGCAGGGCTTACCTGGGATGAAGTAAAGGACGAGATGTATGGAAAGAATGACGAACTGCTTGTAAGAGTTTTCGGAGACAATCATTTTTCACCAAATAGAATGAAAGAGTTATCTGTAGAAAAAGAAAGAAGATACCAAGCCGCTTATACACCAAAGCTTAAACTGATAAATGGATTGCAGAAATTTTTAGAAATGGCACAGGAACGAAAAATTCCAATGGCTATTGGTTCTGCCGCCGTTCCTTTTAATATAGATTTTGTTTTGGATAATTTGAATATTCGTCACTTTTTCCAGGCGCTAGTAAGTGCAGATGACGTATTGATAAGCAAGCCTGATCCGGAAACATTTATTAAATGTGCAATGATCTTAAATGTTGCCCCGGAAGAATGTATTGTTTTTGAAGATGCGCCTAAAGGAGTAGAAGCTGCGCAAAATGCCGGAATGAAAACAGTGGTGCTTACAACCATGCATGGAAAAGAAGAATTTGAAATGTATAATAATGTAATTGAATTTATTGAAGATTATACCAGGGTAAGCCCGGTTTATTTTCTGAATTTAGATAAATAGAATGGTATAATGACCTGTTTGAGGAGTTTTTTGCCAGTAACACGGCCGCTTACCGGCCCAAAGCAAAAGGATTTCTTTTCAATAAAATATAATGAACCAAAATAATTAAATGTTATTTCGACACTTATATAATTATTCCTATATTGTATTCATTTTAAAGATTGCTTGATTCCATGTCTCAAACTTCATACGTTATTGGCGTTGATTACGGAACTGATTCAGTTCGTTCCCTTATATTGAATGCGCTAAACGGATATGAAATTGCTTCTTCTGTCTTTATTTATCCACGCTGGAAAGAGGGTTTGTATTGCATGCCTGCACAAAATCAGTTCAGGCAGCATCCGCTGGATTATGTAGAGGGGCTTGAGTTTACCATTAAAGAATGCCTGCAAAAGTCAGGGGCGGAAGTCGCTTCAAATATCACAGCCATTTCTATCGATACCACGGGTTCTACACCTGTTGCAGTTAACAAAACAGGAACACCACTTGCTTTAACGCCGGGTTTTGAGAATAATCCGCACGCCATGTTTGTTTTATGGAAAGATCATACAGCAATAAAAGAGGCTGCCGAAATAAATGAGCATGCTAAAAATTTTGATATCAATTACCTGCAATATGTTGGTGGTATTTATTCTTCAGAATGGTTTTGGGCGAAACTACTTCATACTATCCGTGCAGATGAATCAGTAAGAGATGCATGTTATTCGTGGGTAGAGCATTGCGACTGGATTCCATTTTTATTATCGGGAGGAAATGATATTCATCAAATGAAGCGAAGCGTTTGCGCTGCCGGCCATAAAGCTTTGTGGGCTGCCGGGTATGGAGGATTGCCCCCAAATGAATTTTTCAACTCCTTGGATCCGTTATTAAATAATTATCCCTCCCGATTGTTCAAAAAGACTTTTACCTCCGATATACCAGCCGGGAATTTATCTGCGGAGTGGGCTGAACGTTTGGGTCTTTCAACGAATGTAATTATTGGTGTTGGCGCATTCGATGCACATATGGGTGCAGTCGGCGGACAGATAGAGCCTTATTTTTTAAGTAAAGTAATGGGTACATCTACCTGCGATATGCTCGTTGCGCCAATAGAGGCAGTTGAGGACAAACTGGTCAATGGTATTTGCGGCCAGGTGGAGGGTTCTGTTATTCCGGGAATGATGGGCATGGAAGCAGGCCAGTCTGCATTCGGTGATACATATGCATGGTTTAAAAATATCTTGTTATGGCCTTTGCAAAATTTATTGCTTTCTTCTTCTGTGATAGATTCTGAAATCGCGGAACAATTATCAAAAGAAATCGGCGATAAGTTGATTGTTGAACTTTCAAAATCTGCCGAAAAAATTCCACTCAATGAAGACGATGAATTAAGTGTTGACTGGCTAAATGGAAGAAGAACTCCCGATGCAAACCAGGAATTAAAGGCAGCAATAAGTGGCTTAAATTTGGGAACAGATGCGCCACAAATTTTTAAATCATTAGTTGAAGCAACGTGCTTTGGCGCTAAAGCAATTGTTGATAGATTTAACCAACAGGGAGTTCCTGTAAAAGGTTTAATCGGTTTAGGTGGTGTGGCAAAAAAATCTACTTATATCATGCAAACCATGGCAGATGTAATGGACATGCCGATTCGTATTCATAAATCGGAACAAACCTGTGCCGCTGGTGCTGCTATGTTTGCTGCAACTGCCGCAGGCATATATGATAAAGTGGAAGACGCGATGGAGGCGATGGGCCAGGGTTTCGATAAAGAATATTTTCCGAATAAAACCAATGTGCCAATGTATAAAAAAAGATACCTTAGATATCAACAGTTAGGAAAATTTATTGAAGAACAAATAACATCTTAAAAGTGCCTCAGTCAAAATACGAACACATTCAGGAGGAAGCGTATGAAACGAACATGCAATTACCCAAATTAGGTTTGGTTCTTTTTACTTTCGGCAATGTAAGTGCCGCTGATAGTTCATTAGGCGTATTTGCGATAAAACCGAGTGGTGTTCCTTATGAAGAACTTACTCCTTCTAAAATGGTGATCATCGACTTCGATGGAAAAACCGTGGAAGGAAATTTGCGGCCATCGTCAGATACCAAAACACACGCGGTATTATATAAGCATTGGGATAAGATTAACGGTATAGCACACACGCACTCAACATATGCAACGGCCTGGGCGCAGGCGCAAACTGATATCCCTATTTTCGGAACCACTCATGCCGATCATAACACAGTTGATATTCCCTGCGCTCCGCCAATGAACGATGAAATGATACAAGGCGATTATGAATATCAAACTGGCTTTCAAATCATGAATTACTTCAATGAGAAAAAGCTAAGCTATGAAGAAGTAGAAATGATATTGGTAGGAAACCATGCACCGTTCACATGGGGCAAATCTGCTGCGAAAGCGGTTTATAATAGTGCTGTTCTTGAAGGTATTGCACAGATGGCTTATCTCACACAGTCCATTAATGCCAATGCATTTAGATTAAAGGATGCCTTAATTAAAAAACATTACGAACGCAAACACGGCGCTGATAGCTATTATGGCCAATGATTAAATTATTTATATATAGCAACTAAGTGCAAATAAAAATAAGAAACGAGTTTTCTCCTGCTTTATGCCCGTGACGACTGCAGCGGAAAACTAAGGATTAGTAGTTAATAAAAACACAGGATAAATTTATACAATGAATGATCTCAAAAAGCTGGAAGTATGGTTTGCGACAGGAAGCCAGCATTTGTATGGAGATGAAACGCTGAGGCTGGTTGCGGAGCATTCACAGGCAATAGCAAAATCATTTAATGATACTGAAAGTATCCCGGTGACTGTAGTATTTAAACCAACAGTGAAAACAGAAGCAGAAATTTTTGCCTTATGCCAGGAGGCTAATATAGCCGATAACTGTATAGGGGTTATAGCATGGATGCATACATTTTCACCAGCAAAGATGTGGATTGGAGGCTTAAAGATTTTGCAAAAACCGTTATGCCATTTGCACACGCAGTTCAACCGTGATATTCCGTGGAATGATATTGATATGGATTTTATGAACCTCAATCAAAGCGCACATGGCGACAGGGAATTTGGCTTCATCATGACGCGTATGCGCACACGGAGAAAAGTAATAGTTGGTCATTGGCAGGATGTAAAAGTTCTGGAGAAAATCAATATTTGGACAAGGGCAGCAGCAGCATGGCACGACTGGCAGGGTGCAACGTTTGTACGTTTTGGTGACAATATGCGACAGGTTGCCGTTACCGAAGGTGACAAAGTGGAAGCGCAATTGCAATTTGGATATTCAGTTAATACCTATGGTATAGGTGATCTTGCAGAGGTGATAAGCGATGTAAGTGATAAAGATATTGATAACTTATGTAAAGAATATAATGATCAATATTCATTAGCCGATAGCTTGAAAAATGGTGGCAAAAATTACGCTTCATTAAAAGATGCTGCAAAGATTGAAATTGGTTTAAGAACATTTTTAGAGAAAGGCGGGTTCAAAGGGTTTACTGATACATTTGAGGATTTGCACGGCCTGGCCCAGCTACCGGGAATCGCTTCCCAAAGGCTTATGGCGGAGGGGTACGGTTTCGGCGCAGAAGGCGACTGGAAGACTGCAGCACTTGTACGGGCAATGAAAGTGATGGCTACAGGTTTACCGGGAGGGAATTCATTTATGGAAGATTATACATATCATTTTGAGCCTGGGAATGAAATGGTATTGGGATCTCATATGCTCGAGATCTGTCCTTCAATCGCTGTGGGAAAACCTTCCTGTGAAATTCATCCGTTGGGCATTGGGAGTAAAGCTGATCCTGTGCGGTTAGTGTTCGACGTTAGTGCAGGTGCAGCATTAAATGCATCTGTAATAGATATGGGCAACCGCTTTCGCCTTCTTGTCAATGAGGTTGAAGCAGTTGCGCCTGAACATGATCTGCCTAATCTGCCAGTTGCAAGAGTGTTGTGGAAACCTTATCCTGATATGAATACTGGTTGTGCTGCGTGGATATTAGCGGGAGGGGCGCATCATACTTGCTTCAGTCAAAACCTTACATCAGAACACCTTGAAGATTTCGCAGATATGGCGGGAATCGAGACTGTTTTTATCGATAAGGAAACAAAATTGCGTAATCTTAAAAATGAACTAAGGTGGAGCGATGTTTATTACCAGCTAAATAAGTAATTTGAATAATACAATACCATTGTGTAATATTTTAAGTTGATAAAAATTTTTGAATTAGGTTTATAAATCATTTAAATAAAATTTCAAACTACGATTGCTTATGAATAAGAATTTCGCATTTACCGATTACGCGATTTTTATCATCTATTTTATTATTGTAGCCGGCTATGGCTATTATATCTATAACAAGCGGAAAAGGAATGAGCATGATGCCAAGGCATTTTTTCTTGCCGAAGGAACTCTCACATGGTGGGCCATTGGCGCTTCGCTGATTGCGTCAAATATTTCTGCAGAGCAGTTTATAGGGATGAGTGGCGAAGGATTT
>JBKJRY010000385.1:0-14362 GCA_046593045.1 Chitinophagaceae bacterium
TTGCAGTGCCGGGGTCATTAATGCCGGGGCTTAATGCTTTTACGGCGACTTCAGTCAATTGCCTGAAACCATAAAAAAAATTGTTGTCTATCGATTCATTATCGTTTAGGTAAATAGTTTTCACTAAGTCATCAACCTCATCATCTGGCAAATTTTTAGATAATTTTATTATTGGGGTATCCTTAAAAACAAATGTTCCCTGGGTTACCAGGATTTGCACAATGCAATCATTTTTATTACATAACTCTGTTAATGCTTTTCTGTTAAAGCCCTCATACACTGCGGTAGTATTAGCATTTACAATTTCCTTAAACGAATCTGGTATTTCAGCAACTTGCTCCTTTTGCAATGGACAATAACGCTCCATTGCTGATTTTGTTTCTTTAAATATTCTTTGAATAATTACTTCATATTTTACAGACTGGGTAACGAAATGTAAAAAATAAATAAAAAGGAAAATATCAACAATGGTAAGTAAGATTAAAAAATAAGTGCTTAAAGCGGGGATATAAATGCCAGAATTTACATCACGAATAGTACTAAGTAGATAAAGTGCAAATACAATAGTGCCGATATAAAATCCCAATACCACTTGTTGAAAACGATTTCCAATCAGCTTATCTAAAATCCGATTGCTCATTTGAGAAGCTGTTTGATTCAGTATTATCATCACCATGGAAAAACTAAAAACAGCCAGGGAGATAATTCCGCTAACTATTGCTGAAATAATACTTCGTGCCGTTGAAGGATCTTTAAGGCTAAGCCAATGCAATTGAGATTTTATGGACTTGCCCATATCAGAAAAATCGAACGAGACAAAAAAGAAAGAGAAAATTAAAAACGAAAAAGCGATAAGAGCAGGGTAGAACGCGATACTATTAATCACTTTAAGATACCGCTTACCTATCCATATGCTTAAAGTATTTAAGAGTTTATTGATTTTACCGCCCATTTTTTAGTTTTTATAACGAAATATCATATGCGCCTTTTCCTTTAATCTCAGTCGGGCAATATACGATGAGAAGTTTTAAAGTTTTTTTGCATTTTTCATGTAAAAGGATAAGGTACCTGGAGTCCTTGCCAATAAAATACTTCACCATATTGATGCCTGTTTTGTTCTTTCTCTTTTGCCTGTCTTATTGTAACTTCAATTTATTAATCAATTATTGACTTCAAAAAACTTTTAAATTTTACAACCACAATTGAAAATCACTGAGTGGAAGCCTAATATCATGTCGCGTATCAAATATTTGCTTTTTGTAATTCTTCCATTTTGTTTTCAAAAAAGTGTTGCGCAATACGACGCGCCGTTGTATACATCCTACACCACTACTGCTGCACGTATGAAAATGCATGATCGTTTGATTAAGAATACGATTAATAAGAATCTGTCATTTCCTTTAAATGATTCCACAGAAGAAAAATGGCAGGAGGCTTTTGTGGCAATTGAATTAATGCTTTATAAAACGCCTTTTACCGAATCAAAAGTTCATTTTGCATTCAACAATATCAGCGGGAGAGGAACAGCTTTTCAGCGGTCATTAATCGAGCTGGCTTATGCGATTTATCCTGCAGAATTTAAAGAACATGTTCATCAACTTCTTGCTAATACAACAGATCCAAAATTATTCGCCATGTGCGCTGAATATTTATTGATTGATAAAAAAGATGCTACTATAAATAATATTTCAGATATTATCAATCAAAAATTTGGAGCTATGTCTGTTACCGATCCTTTCCTGTATATGTTGCAACTACGCATGGGCGAAATAAAAAATAATATCCATTCAAGTCCAAAACAAGATATACAGGCAATATTGAACAGGAATTTTATTCCCGGGAAAATTATAATGTACAGCATTCAGAGAGAAAACAGGAATTATCCCGGTCTCGTGATAATAAGAAATGCCAACGGAAATTTTATAACTGATAGCACAGGAGCTGTTTTTCACATTCCGCAATTGGCAAGAAGTAATACCAACCTACCGGGTTATATTTCAAATGGAAACACGCCACAAGGTATTTTTCTTATGAGTGGCTTTGGTGTTTCAATGAGTAGTTTTATTGGTCCGAGTGCTAATATTCAAATGTCAATGCCGGTTGAAACGAGCATTAAGAAGTTTCTCGGAGACAGCAGTATTGAAGATAGCGTATGGAGTATTGATTATTATAGTCGACTGATTCCTAAACAACTCAGAAATTATCTGCCACTTTATTATTCTTATTATTCCGGCCAGGCCGGGCGTTCAGAAATTATAGCACATGGCACTACGGTTGATCCAAACTATTATTTAAATCAACCCTGGTACCCGCTAACTCCTTCGCAGGGTTGCTTATGTACTAAAGAAATATGGAACGGAAAAAGAATTGAAAGTGACCAGCAAAAATTGGTAAATGGATTGTTGAAAGCTGGCGGAGCGAATGGTTATTGTGTAGTAATTGAATTGGATGATAAGCAAGCCCCTGTAAGAATCGATGATATACTTCCATACATAAGTTCAGGATCAGGGAAATAATTTTTTCAATAAAATATTTTCATCTTTTGATGTAAATGGAATCTAATTTTGATTCATTCTTAATTCTCCATTTTTAATTTTCAATTAGTAATGGCTCTACCACCTTTAGCAGAAAGACTACGCCCAAAAATATTGTCTGAACTCATAGGGCAGGAACACCTTACCGGCCAGGGAAGTATTTTACGCAATGCTATTGATAGCGGCCATATTCCATCAATGATATTGTGGGGCCCGCCAGGTGTAGGTAAAACTACTATTGCAAATATTATTGCACACGCATTGGATGTACCATTTTATACTTTAAGCGCTATCTCCTCAGGAGTAAAAGAAATAAGGGAAGTAATTGAGCAATCGACGAAGCAGGAAAATTCAATTTTGTTTATTGATGAAATTCACCGTTTTAATAAAGGTCAGCAGGACGCATTATTAGGTGCAGTAGAAAAAGGCATCATTACTTTGATAGGAGCAACCACGGAAAATCCCTCCTTCGAAGTTAACAGCGCACTCTTAAGCCGTTGCCAGGTTTATATATTGAAACCACTGGCAAAAGAATCACTTATTGAGCTTGTAACTTATGCTATAAAAACTGATGAAGATCTCTTAAAGAAAAAAATTGATTTAAAAGAGACCGAAGCACTTATTAATTTATCAGGTGGTGATGCCAGGAAACTATTGAACCTTCTCGAGCTGGTGACAAATCAGCAACAAACGGGAGCTTCAAAAGATATTGAAGCCATAGCCATAACTGATGAACTTGTAATGAATGTTGCTCAACAAAAAGTTGCCCTTTATGATAAGAAAGGAGAGCAGCATTATGATATTATTTCTGCATTTATAAAATCTATTCGGGGCAGCGATCCTAATGCGGCGGTTTACTGGCTGGCACGAATGATAGAAGGTGGAGAAGATGTAAAATTTATCGCACGGCGATTAGTGATTCTTGCGAGTGAAGATATTGGGAATGCAAATCCAACAGCGCTGGTATTAGCGACGAATTCATTTCAGGCTGTAAATTTAATCGGCTATCCTGAATCCGCTATCATATTGTCCCAATGTGTAACCTACCTTGCTTCTTCGCCAAAAAGTAACGCCGCGGTTGAAGCTATCGGTAAAGCGCAAGCGCTTGTAAAACAATTCGGCGATTTACCGGTTCCTCTTTCCATTCGTAATGCGCCAACCCGACTAATGAAAAAACTTGATTATGGCAAGGATTATAAGTATGCACACAGCTACGAAAACAATTTTGTGCAAATGGAATTTTTGCCTGATGAAATAAAAAACACACTTTTATACAACCCTGGCAGGAATACTAGGGAAGAAGAACTAAGAAAATTTTTGAAAGAACGATGGAAAGAAAAATATAAATATTAAATATCATTATAGATCGATCCCACATTCCAATCAACATCATTTATCTCTCACATTATAATCATGATTAACTGGCAGTGTAAAAAATTTTCGGAGCTAACTGTTGCAGAACTATATAAAATTCTTCAATTAAGAAATGAAGTTTTTGTAGTTGAGCAGAATTGTCCTTACCAGGATTGTGATGGAAAAGATTTACACTCTTATCATGTAACCGGGTGGAATGATGATAAATTAATTGCATATACCCGCTTACTGCCACCGGGCATATCATATCCAAATGCTGCATCAATAGGCAGGGTGCTTACTTCTTTATCTGTACGAAAGCAGGAGTCAGGTAAGCAGCTAATGGTTTATTCCCTTAACAAGGCATACGAATTATTTGGTAACGTTAAGGTAACTATCGGTGCCCAGCTTTATTTAACAAGGTTCTACGAATCATTTCATTTTAAGCAAACAGGCACCGTTTACCTTGAAGACGGAATCGAACATATCACTATGGAAAAGTGATTTGCAGATTCAATGCAATAAACTCTTATCGTGCTCCGTTAATCATTTGTCTCACGAGTGAAAACAAGAGATAAACGTAAATCCATTACCCCTGGAAAAAGTAAATCTAATGCTCATATGAAAACAAGTCTACCTGCATCATGGCGTACGTGTTTCATACTATTAACGCTTAGCTTTCTTCTCACTTCAAAAAGTTTTACACAATCATTAGTTTTTGGAAATGAAAAATCAAGAGTTGAAGTTGGTTTCAACATTGGTCCTTCTTTTTTTCTCGGGGATCTTGGCGGTCATCGCGGTAAGGGAACCACTTTTATAAAGGACGTAAACCTGCCATTAACGAAAATAATGAAAGGCGTTTTTTTAGCTGTTTATCCTAATGAATGGCTAGGGATAAGAGTTGCGGCAGAGATAGGCCAACTTGAGGGAGAAGATAGAATTATTAGTACGAAAGGTATAGATGAGTTATGGAGAAAGCAAAGAAACCTTGATTTTAAATCAAATATCTCTGAAGCATATATAGCTGCGGAAGTATTTCCACTGATGTTGCTGAACGCAGGGCACGAAGATTTTAAACCAAGAGTCCGCCCTTATGGTTTACTTGGTATCGGGCTCTTTCATTTCAATCCAATGGGGTCTCTCACGGATGCTAATGGCAATAAGACCTGGTACTATCTCAAACCTTTGCATACTGAAGGCCAGGGATTTCCGGAATATCCCACGAAGCATGATTATGCATTAACACAAATAAATATACCAATGGGTGTTGGTGCCAAATATATTATCTCGGATCGCGTAAACTTAAGCCTTGAAGTTTTATTGAGAAAAACTTTTACAGACTATGTTGATGATGTGAGTACAGAATATATTGACCCAATATATTTTGACAAATATTTATCTCCTTGGGATGCCGCAATAGCAAAGCAGATACATGATAAAGTAGTGGGTATCGTTGTTCCCTCTCTTACCAGGAATTCACCTGATGTGCAGAGAGGAAATCCAAATCAGAATGATGCTTACTTTACTTTCTTTTTAAAATTCGGAGTTAGGCTCGGATCTATTTTTGATAACATCTATAGCAGGAATGCAGCGAGTAAAATGAGATGCCCTGCAAGGTTTTAATTAAACAGGAATAAATGTTGCGCCTTTGATACACTGGCAAAGTATATAATAAAAGTTAGCCCTGTGAACGTTGCTTATTCATATGCACGTATACCCCTGAAACCACAATTTTTTAACTTTGTTACTATGCTTTGCCTTTTTTTATTTCAGCAAAGTTTTCAAGTTCTTCTTTCAAAAAGCCTGCAGTAAAACTCACTTTATTTTCTGCAAGTTTTTCTGGGGTTCCTTCAAATAAAATTTTACCTCCACCAGCTCCCCCTTCGGGACCAAGATCAATCACGTGATCTGCAATCTTTATAATATCCATATTGTGTTCTATTACTAAAACCGTGTTGCCTCTGTCAACAAGTTTATTCAATACATCAGCCAGATGTTGTATGTCCTGGAAGTGAAGTCCGGTTGTGGGCTCGTCAAGAATGTAGAAAGTCTTTCCAGTGTCTCTCTTGCTTAGCTCAGTTGATAACTTTACCCGCTGGGCTTCGCCACCGCTAAGTGTTACCGCGCTTTGGCCCAGAGTAATATAGCCAAGCCCGACTTCCTGCAATACTTTTATTTTCCTATAAATAAAAGGAACATTTTGAAAAAATTCCACTGCCTCATCTACTGTCATATCCAGAACGTCGCTAATGGATTTTCCTTTATATCTTATTTCCAGTGTCTCGCGGTTGTACCTTTTGCCATTACATTTTTCACAATGAACATATACATCTGGTAAAAAATTCATTTCTATAACCCGCATGCCGCCACCCTCGCAAACATCGCATCTTCCACTTTTTACATTAAAGGAAAAACGTCCGGGCTTATAGCCTCTTATTTTTGCTTCAGGTACTTCAGAAAACAATGTGCGTATATCCGTAAAGAATCCACAGTAAGTTGCAGGGTTGCTTCGGGGAGTTCTCCCTATTGGTGACTGGTCAATTTCAACAACTTTATCAATATGCTCAAGTCCCTTAATGCTTTTGTATGGCAGCGGCGTCATTTTACTTTTATAAGCATGAATGCTCAAAACAGGATACAGTGTTTCATTAATTAATGTTGATTTTCCGCTGCCACTGACGCCTGTTACACATATAAATTTCCCAAGTGGAAAACTTGCATTTACATTTTTTAAATTATTTCCTGTCGCACCCTTTAAATCAAGGGAATGGCCGTTCCCTTTTCTTCTTTCTGATGGAACAGCTATGCTCTTTTTTCCATTTAAATATGCGGATGTGAGCGTATTGAGTTTCAAAAGATCTTTGGGTAATCCATGAGCCACAATTTCTCCTCCGTGTTTCCCGGCCATTGGGCCAATGTCAATTAAATAATCAGCGGCAAGCATTATATCTTTATCATGCTCTACAACCAACACGCTGTTGCCAATGTCTCTTAAATCTTTAAGCGCCCCAATAAGCTGTTGATTATCTCTTTGATGAAGGCCAATGCTTGGTTCATCCAATATATAAGTAATTCCCTGAAGTTGAGAACCTATCTGGGTTGCAAGTCTTATACGTTGAGACTCCCCACCACTGAGGCTTTTTGAAGGGCGGCTCAAAGTAAGATATGTTAAGCCCACATTCAACAAAAACCCAAGTCGCTCCCTGATCTCCTTCAAAACATCCTTTGCTATTATATTCCGGCGTTTATCCAGGCGTTTTTCTATGCCGGTAAACCATTCCAATAATTTGTTAAGATCAAGATCACTTAAATCAGCAATATCTTCCCCATCAACTTTGAACCACAAGCTTTCCTTTTTTAATCTTTTGCCACTACATGCACTGCATTGCGTAAGTTTCATAAATTTTTCCACCCAGGCTCTTAGAGACTCAGATGTATTGGAAGAGCTAAACCATCGCCTGAGCATATTGACAACACCTTCATACTCACTATTTGAGTAAGCGGGCTCTCCAGGAGTATCCATATCCACATTGGTCATTTGCAGGTAATCGTCGGTGTTGGTATCGTTTATTTCTTCACTGCCATACAACAAAAAATTCAGGCTGTTTTTTGGCAAATCCGCAATCGGTTTGTCAAGTTTGAATTTCATTTTTTTTGATAGCGCCTGTACTTGCTTAAATACATATGCTTCGCGTTCCTCACCAAGTGGGGCAATGGCACCGTCGTTGATGCTTAAGGTAGAATCAGGAATTACTGCATCGAGGTTAACCTGGTAAACATTACCAAGGCCTTTACATACGGGGCACGCACCGTAAGGAGAATTGAATGAAAAAGTATTTGGAGAAGGTTCCTCATAACTGATTCCTGTGTCTTCACACATAAGCTGGCGGCTGTATTGCACTTGCTCACCAGTATCGTTCAGCAATAAAAATAATAATCCATTTCCCAGTTGCAATGCTTTTTGAACACTTTGCCCTAAACGTACTTTATGTTCATCGGCAACCTGCAACCTGTCAACAACCAGCTCAATATCATGAATTTTATATCTATCAACCTGCATTTTTGGAACAAGGTCTTTAATATCACCATCAACCCTTACTTTAAGAAAACCTTTCTTCCTCACATCTTCAAACAACTCCCTGTAGTGTCCTTTGCGTCCACGCACTAATGGTGACAAAAGGCTGATTTTTCTGTCTTTAAATCGCTGCAGGATATTTTGCAATATTTCCTCTTCGCTCCATTTTACCATTTTTTTGCCCGTATTATAACTATAAGCCTCTCCAATCCGGGCAAATAATAATCTCAAAAAATCATATACTTCAGTAACGGTTCCGACAGTGCTCCTGGGATTTTTATTAGTAGTTTTTTGTTCAATAGAAATCACAGGTGACAGTCCGGTGATTTTGTCAACGTCTGGCCTTTCCATATCTCCCATAAACTGGCGGGCATATGCCGAAAAACTTTCCATATAACGGCGTTGCCCCTCTGCATAAATAGTATCAAACGCCAGCGAAGATTTTCCGCTGCCGCTTATTCCTGTTATAACTACCAGCTTATTTTTAGGAATAGAAATATCAATGTTCCTGAGATTGTGTTCTCTCGCCCCATACACTTCAATTTTTTCTTCTTCTGTTTCGATTGAAGCTGGGGACGGCTGCTTCACTTTTACCATAATATTAAATGCAAAATTACTATTAAAAAGTTTCCCTGTTTTAATATTGGGGAAGATTTAAGGATGCCCCTTTTTTCTGAAATAGAAGTATTAGTAGTAACAGGTGCTTAAGCATTACTGCCTAAAGTCTACGGTCCAAATGGTTAAGGAATTTGAAAGATTAATAGAATAAAAAGGAGAAGTAAAATTTCTCTTCGGATGTTTTTTAATTTCAGGCACACAACAAATAACTCAATAATAATATAAAAGGCTAAAGAAATAGTATAGTGTATTGTTATGCTGGTTAGTTACCGGTTGAAAATATGGCATTACTTTTAACGATAAATTTTAAAAATAATTTAAATAAAAGCAATCAATGTTTAATCTTTTATCGTAGCTTCATTATACCTTTCAATTCTTCATTAATCCATTACCAATTATCAACCACAAAATTTGACCTCTTTTTACAATAATTAATATAGTTATCCGTTTTATATCGTTGATGACCGGTTTTATTAAAGAAATTTATGAAATCGGTAATCATGGATAATTATTTTAGTTCGAAATAATTATTACATTTGCCCATACCCTTCAACGTAAAAAAAATGAAGAACAAGTTGTTCATTCCACTGGTCGCACTAGCTGCATTTGCTATTACCGGCTGTGGTAAATCCGGAAAATCAAAAGGCGCTAAAAACGACTATGGTCAGCTCGTGGGCGTTACACCTGGCACACGATATACGCTGCCAAAACCTCCCGGGATGGTATATATACCACCAGGGACCTTCCATATGGGACCAAGTGATGAGGATGTAAATTACGCTTTCACTGCCCGCAATAAACAAGTTTCTATAAGTGGATTCTGGATGGATGCAACAGAAATTACCAATAATGAATACAGGCAGTTTACCAACTGGGTAAGGGATTCAATTGCAGCTAAGCTGCTTGGCTTTGTTAAGCAAGGATCTAATGGCGAAGAGTATATTGATTGGAAAAAAGCTTCCACAATTAAATATAACGATAAAGCAGTCATGGAAAAAATAGATGCCATGATCGTTACACCTGATAACAGGATATTTGGCAAAAAGGAACTTGATCCCCTTAAAATAGTGTTTCACTCTGAAACTTTTGATTTTAAAGAGGCAGCAAAAAGAGAAAATGCGAATGTTCCCCGTGGCAAATTTATATTGAGATACGATATACCAGTGTATCCTGATTCTTTGGCTTGGGTAAGAGACTTTGCTTACTCATATAATGAACCAATGGCTAAACAATATTTCAGTCATCCGGCATTCGGGAACTATCCGGTTGTTGGCGTGACGTGGAAACAAGCTACAGCTTTTTGCGAATGGAGAAGTCAATACTTAAATTCTTATTTGATAAATAAAAACAGGTCGACAGAATCGCCTTTCAGGCTGCCTACAGAAGCACAATGGGAATATGCAGCAAGAGGTGGAAGATCACAGTCCCCTTACCCGTGGGGTGGTCCATACCTAAGAAATAAGAAAGGATGCTTGTTGGCTAACTTTAAGCCCGGCAGGGGAAATTACCCTGAAGATGGAGGTTTTTACACAGTACGCGCTGATGCTTATTGGCCAAATGATTTCGGTCTTTACAACATGGCAGGTAACGTTGCAGAATGGACGTCATCCTTATATTATGAAGGCGGTTACAATTTTCAACATGATATGAACCCTGATATTCGTTATAATGCAAAGGATCAGGATCCTCCACGCATGAAGCGAAAAGTTATTCGCGGCGGAAGCTGGAAAGATGTTGGATACTTTTTGCAAACCAGCACAAGGGCCTACGAATACCAGGATACTTCCAAAGCATATATAGGTTTCCGTTGTGTTATTGACTTACCACCGGTTACCAGCAAAAAAGATAAAAAATAAATATAATTCCATAGAATAGATTTTTAAAAACAACTTACTGCCTGTATTAATATTACTTTAATATAGGCATTGTATTTTATGACCCAAACTAATCAACCTTAAAAAACAAATTAAATTCAATGACCATGCCTCACAGAAAAAGAACCTTTTTAACTCTAATTGACGTTTTAGTAAGCGCCGGCGCAGCAGTAATTATATTTGCAGCCTGGGCAAAATTAACACACCAATCATACGCAGATACCATGCTCACCATAGGTATGTGGACTGAAACAGCAATCTTCCTGGTATATGCCGGAATAGAATGGGTAAAACCAAAAAAGCACGAAGAGGATATTCAGCCCGGCGAAGAAGAAGTTGCTGCAGTAAAAGGAAACCCTGCTTTAGCCTCTATGGACAAGATGCTTTTAGAAGCCGACATTACACCTGTTAACCTGAAAAGATTAGGAGACAATTTCCAGAAATTAGGAACTACTGTTTCTAATATAGGTGAGGTGGGTGATGTAGTGAAATCTACCGGTGATTTTTCAGCCAAGACCAAAGAAGCCACTTCTGCACTTGGAATGATGAAAGATGCTTATGTAAACTCCGCAAACACAATGACAAATTTTAATAGTGCTGCAGATAGTGCTAAAGGTTTTCACGACCAGGTACAGGTGCTTACAAAAAATCTCGGGTCATTAAATACTATTTACGAGTTGGAACTTAATGAAAGCAACAATCACCTTAAGACACTTAACAGTTTCTATGGCAAAATGGCCCAGGCAAGTGAAGTAATGATGTCAACCGTTGATGATGCGCAATCAGCTAAAGAACAAATAGGTGCTTTGGCAAATAACCTTGGCAAGCTAAACCAGGTTTACGGAAATATGCTTAGTGCGATGCAGGGAAGACAATAACAAAAAATGATAATCCAATTAACTAACGAACACAGAAAATAAGTAATCATGGCCTTACCCAGAGAACCGCGGCAGAAGATGATAAACATAATGTACCTGGTACTCACCGCTATATTAGCGCTCAATGTATCTGCCGAAGTAATAAACGCATTTAGAGTAGTGAATACAAGTTTAGTAACTTCCAATGAAAATATTACTGCTTCGAATGAAACAATTTACAAATCTTTAGAAGCAAAACTTAAGGATCCACAATCAGCTGATAAAGCAAAGATTTGGGAGCCTAGGGCAATGGCTGCCCAAAAGTATTCTGCAGATTTGAATAATTACATCGAGAGTCTTAAGCTTGACCTGAAAAAAGGTGCAGATTTAAGGATGAAGTGGGACAAAGTAAAGCAAGATAGTATTGAAGATTACAGGATGGATAATCTGGATGCCTCTACCCGATTATTTGAAACTAATGGAAAGGGTAAAGAACTTGAAGCAAGGCTACAAAAATATAAGGATGACATGCTACATATTGGCTATCCTTCAGATTCTTCAATAATGAAACAATTCAAAGCTACTTTTCCTGTAACCATTACACCCCCTGTGAGCCAGGAAGGTATTCAAAAAGATTTTACGCAATCCTTTTTTCACATGACACCTACTATTGCTGCTTTGACTATACTAAGTAAGTTTCAAAATAATGTTAAAAATGCCGAGAGCGAAGTTGTTACATATTGCCATAATCAAATAGGCGCGGTAAAAGTTATTTACGACCAGTTTGCTGCTTTGGTAGGACAAAGTTCTAATTATGTAATGCCAGGTGAAAAAATACAAATTACTGCAGGCGTTGGTGCTTACAGTAAGGCTGCTCAACCGCAGATTACTATTAATGGAGCCGGACAATCACTTGACGTTGATGGGCGAGCTGTTTATACAGTTACAGCAAGTGGTGCAGGGTCGCATAATGTACCAGTAATTGTAACGTATACAAAACCGGACGGTACCAAAGAGACCAAGTCAATTCCTGTTCAATATACAGTAGGGACTCCCGGTGGATCGGCAGTGATGCTCGATAAAATGAATGTTTTTTACATCGGCGTGGATAATCCCGTAAGTATTTCATCTGGCACAGGATGGGATAAAACTAATGTAACTATGTCCGGTGGTAATCTAAATAAAGTTGGAACCGGCAAGTACAATGTAAGGGTAAGCACTCCCGGGAAAGCTTCCATTAATGTAAATGCGGATGGTAAAGGCAGTTCATTTGATTTCAGAATTAAAAGAATACCTGATCCAATTTTAAAAGTAGGCCCGAGCAGTGGAGGACGAATACAATCAGTAGTATTCAAAAATCAGCAATTTGCCAGGGCAGATCTTGAAAATTTTGACTTTGATGCAAGGTTCAGTGTTGTTGGTGCAACCGTATATTTTTCAGGTGCTAACTTCCCCAGTGTTCAATCCGCCACTATTTCAGGTGGTAATCTTGGAGGTATATCTGCACAATTACAAAAATGTATTCCGGGATCATCAGTTACCTTTGATAATGTAAAAGTTCAGGGACCCGATGGTGTGGTACGTTCCATTCCTGGTCCGGGTTTCATATTATATTAAAGAATAAATAAAATGGTTATGAAAAAAATAATTGGGAAATGCCTGATGCTTGCCTTGTGCTTTGCAATGGTTGGAAATACGGCCGATGCCCAGGCTAAAAAGCGTACGGTTAAAAAGCGTACCACTGCCAAGAAGACGACGAACTCAAGGACGAAGGCCAATATTAGTCCGGCCGCTACAGATACAGCTTTGGTAATTGCCCCGGAACCAAAAATTGACAGCCTGCCTATCCCGGTAGTGAAAAAGTCTTTGCGTCAAAACGATGCCATTGAGCGTAATCTCATTACTGAGCGTACGCCGCTTGCGTACGAGCATTTACGTGAAGATGATGCGGTTTACAGGCAAAAGGTGTGGAGAGAAATAGATACCCGTGAAAAAATGAACCTGCCATTTCGTTATTCTGCGAATGATAACAATGGCAATCAGCGGTTTATTTCTATATTGTTTAAAGCAATACAGGATGGTCCGGATAATGGTGGCGTTACAGTATTCAATGCTGTTGATGACAGGTTTACAACACCAATGACGATTTCAGAGGTGGCGAAGGTAATTTCGGGAGGCAGTGTTTCGGTGCCTATTTATGACTCGTTAGGAAATGTGACCGGGTATAAAGAAACGGTAGCTGAAGTAAATCTTGATTCTTTCTATAAGTTCAGGATCAAGGAAGAAGTGGTCTTTGATAAAGAAAGCTCAAGGCTTTTCTGGAGAATTCTTGGTATTGCCCCTGTAAAAAATGTTGTAACATCGCAGGGATTGAATCTTGGAGAAACAGAATTATTCTGGGTTTACTATCCTGATATGCGCCCAATCTTTGCAAAGTATGAAGTTTATAACGGTAAAAACTACGGTGCCCGGATGAGTTGGGAAGAACTTTTTGAGAGCCGTATGTTTTATGGCAGAATTATTAAGAGTACATTAGATAATTCCTTTGATCAATATCTTTCAGAGCAACAGGGGCTAAAAGAAAACCGGATTTTACAATTATTGGAAGGCGAAAATATAAAAGACAAAATATTTAATTACGAACAGAATTTGTGGAGTTATTAATCTCGCTCGCTTGTGTAATTAGGAGAAAGGCTGCTACAATTAATTGTAACAGCCTTTTTAGTGCGCCAGGCATGTGTATCAGCTATAGGGGTGGAAGTCCTGAATACACTTTACAGTAGGGAGTATTAGCCAGGAGCAAGGGTGTCGTGGGTGACTGCGAATTCGAAGGAAGCTGGCGGCAAACATTCGGGCCTACGAACAGAAACTGCATATAAGGCGGGGTAATGTGGGTGATGTTGCATAACAAACACAAGATCCATATTGTACAGTACATTACTACGTAAATGCAGAGGCTATATGAATGGAAAGCGGATACACTTACCCTGGGAGGTCTGACAATAATCCGGCGGAGGCGTGAGCGAATGTCAAAGCGGAAACAGGTGTTAG
>JBKJRY010000410.1:0-11373 GCA_046593045.1 Chitinophagaceae bacterium
AAAATAAAATAAACTTTTTTTCATAAAAAAAATGGCTCTTTACCGGTAAAAATATTTATCAAACCAGTGGGGTTACCATGCTTCGGAATGAGGGGTTACCATAAATCGGAATGGGGGGTTACCATGGTGCGGTATATACAATCATAAGCAAGTACAGGCAGAAAATGAATAAATTCTTCCACCTTCTTTTCAGGGTTTGATTCACTTACATTTAACTGGCAACTGTAATCAGCAATTTGCTTTAAAGCTCTATCAGGTGCAAAATCAAAAACATAACATTCTTGTTTTATGATTTCTTCTTTGTTTGGTGATTTGCTGTCAGGGTTTTTAACTGTCCATGGTGTTTGCACTCTGAATGCTGCCTGAAAATATGTTTCCGGACTTGAAGAGTTGCGCAACATGAATATTCCTGTCCATGGCTTAACTGAGACACCTGTTGTTAATTTGCCACAAGAGAGTGTAATTGTTTTTGATTTTAATGGGTTATCCGTCATGGCATTTTGTACAGGAGGTAAAGCTTCTACTCCAATACCTGCAGTTACTCCGGCTGCAACTACAACTCTATAATCTTGATAAAATTTGTTTTGCTTTTGATCAATTAAATTTTTCATTGCGTTACATGAAGCCACAGAAGGCAAAAACCAAAATGTATGTGATAAAACATTTAACAGCGGGGCATGTGAAAAAGGCAGTGGTGGTTTTTTTGCTCCAAGTTTTAAGTTGTCAATGGTGGTTTCAGAAAATGAACCGCGAATTAAGTCAAGCCATTTTTGAACTTCATTTTCATATTTAAATTTTGCTTTCTTCCCTTCGCCCTCGGCAGAAAAGAAAACATTCAAATCAAACTCATCAAATTCTCCTTTCATTGCAATTTCCCTGATTGAATCCGGCAATTGGTAAGTAAGCATTACCATTCGTGGCAACGAGGCATAAGGATTTGGCTCACCTTTCCAATTTTCCTTTGCTCTTTGTTCGTCTGAATATGTCCAGTTGTAAATCTGCTCTTCAATAAATTCGCCTGATGCAATGGCTCTGAATGGAGTGCCTGATAAATACAAATAAGCGTTTGTAGTTATGGGAATAATTTCTTCTAAGTGTTCAACCATGTCTTCTTCTGCCAGACCTTCTTTCTGTAGTTTTTCATATTGCTTAATTTCCTCCTCAGCTTCCAAGTCGTCTCCTCCAAAAAGTGCCTTCGCAGTTTCTCTCCATGCTCCAAAATGATACTCATCAAAAATTACACAATCCCAATTGGTAGCATGTACCCATTCATTCTTCGTTTTGATGCCTCCTGTACTTGTATTCTTCCCTAAGTAATCCTGAAAAGAACCAAAGCAAACAAAAGGTTTCTTCTTGTCAATGTCATTAAATGATAAGCCATTTTTTGAAATGAATTGCCAGCCTTTAAAATCAATGTGTGTTTGTAAATCTTCATCCCAAGCACTTTGTACAGCAGATTTAAAAGTGAGCACCAATATTTTTATTCACCCCATTTTCTTTGCCAACTGATAAGAAGCAAAGGTTTTACCAAAACGCATTTTTGCATTCCATAGAAAGTGGGGTGTTTTATTTTTATTTTCTTTTTTAAAACTTTTGAATTACGAAATAGTTTTATCTATTGCCTCTTCCTGCTCAGGTCTCATTTTAAAATCACAGGTACGATTATCTTCATTCTTAATGCCGCTTTTAATTTCAAGTATTGCAGCTTTAATTTCTTTTGTAGTACATCTAAACCATTCACCAGCTACATTTTTTATTCCTTTTCTTTTTAAGTATTGATGCACATCAAAATCGGTAAATGCTGTACCATCGTTCCTCATAGCCGATTCTTCAAAAACAATTTTATAATTTACTCTTGCAGTTTTTAATTGCTCCGCAATGCGGTGCTGAGAAGTACGGCTTGTATAACCGACTTTCAATAAACCTATATGTGTTGGCACACCAACTAATTCATAAGCATAAATAGTTGGGTTTGCATCAGGTCTTGGCGGGAAAAATTTATTGCTCATTTGTCAATTCCATTGGGCGAACCATTGATTCAATAAATTCTATTTCGGCTTTTGCTAAACCATATTTTTTATAAAGCTTTTCATCTGACCAGGGTTCATTAAAGTCTTGCATTGGCACAAAAGAATAAACCTTTCTCATAGCGTTTTGCGTATTCTTAATAAGAAGAACTAAGAAACGAAAAAATCTAGTTTCAATATAAGAAATTACATTTTCAACTTTCTTTTTGCTCGAAAATGGACCAATAACAAGATATGTTTCCGTGCAACAAGAATTTTTTTCTCCATAAAAAGGCTTGCTTATTACCCTATAAGGAAACGATCCTCTTTCTCCATAAGCTTTAGCGATAAATACTTTATTGTCAGATATCCAATGTACATTCTTTTTAACACTTGATCTTCCAATGAAACCAACTCCTTGTTTTTGCCAACCATTAAAATAACATTGAACACTATCATTAAATGGCTCTTGCTTGAAATTTGGGTGAATTCTTTTGTAACTATTTTCAACACGAACATCAAAACCAAACGGGTCATTACCGCTAATGATATTTGAAAAGCTTTCTTCTTTTAATTTTTGAATTCTATGGAGAATTGAAATTGCATTATTAAATCTAATAAAACTCTCACTTCCTTCCTCCAATAATGGTCTTGTCATTACAGATTTCTCGCCCTTCTGAATACTAGTTACTTCGGTATTCCCTTTATGTTCCCTTTCCCACAAAAAATAACAAACGCCTCCTGAAATATCAACACCAGGGAAACACTCATTTGAATCAAAGTAGTCAATAATTTTGCTTAACCGTTTATCAGGCAGCATTTCCTATCTAAATTCATCCAAACCTCTTCCACCAGCAAACCATCGAGAAGGTATAATCATTGATAAATAAGTTGGATTTAGTTTTTTTGCTTGTTCAACAAACTTCTGATAAATGGGTATTGCACTTGTACCCATACCACCTCCATCATTTAATTGATAGGGAGGATTACCAACAATTACATCGAATTTCATATTGAATATTTTTTCAGGTTTATCTGTGTGTATAAATTGATAAGCATGCGTTTCAAGAGTATCATCCCTGTCATGCTCTTTCTGGCTTGCACCACAATAAACACATTTTCCACTTTGCCCGGCATGCTGCATACGTTTGTATGGTATGTTTCCTTCCTCAGTTTTAAAAGCATCGCAAACAGAATATTTTCCATTAGCTGTTTTAGAACAATACACACTTCTTCGTGACAGTAAAGAAGTAAGTTCTGTAATTGCTATGCCATACAATTGATTTTTGTAAATGTGAGTAATGCGTTCTTGCTTATCAGGTATTTGCTTTTCCAATCCAACCATTAACCGTTTGGCAATCTCCTGAAGAAAAACACCTGATTTGCATACAGGATCAAGGAACTTAGCCTCTTTATTACTCCATAGTTTTTCAGGCAATAAGTCTAAAATCTGATTTGCCAAATTTGGCGGCATAAACACTTCGTCATTGCTCAAATTAGCAAGACACGAAAGTACATCAGGATTATAATTCGTACTGTTCATCAATTGCCAATCTAAATATGTTTGTAGGTGGAAAAAAGGGTTTTACAGGTTGTGGTATAAAAGCTTCTTCGCCCAAATCTGAAAACAAGTTCGGACTATTTATTGGCTGGTTTTCAACAAGTGATTTAAATGTAAAGTCACGCCTTTGTACAAAACTTCCTGTAATTAATGACCACTCTGAAAAAACAATAGGCTTAGGAATTAAACCAACGGTTTGTAAAGTAAGAGCATCCCCCCAAATTATGTTTCTATTTAAAATAAATTTTACGCTTTGACAGCAATCATCCCTGCTTTTTTCTTTATACAACGAGGTATACTCCTGATTGAATATTTTAAAAAGCCGTTTGCGGCACTCTGCAGCGTTATCTTCTAAAATATCTATACCGTAAATACTTGAAATGGCGATTATCGCATAGCGTTCATATTCAATTTGGCTCTTGCTATATCGATCTCTAACTTTTGCTAATTTTCGTTTTAAAATTTCTACTAAAAAATTACCTGTACCGCAAGCCGGTTCTAAAAAGCGTGAATCAATTCTTTCGGTTTGATCTTTAACAAGATCAAGCATGGCATTTACTTCACGTTGTGCGGTGAACACTTCTCCGTGATCAGAAACCCTTTGTCCGGATTTTAATTGATTTTGGCTATTTATATCATTAGTTAAAGTCGTCACCTATATTTTTTTGTTTATTGCCAGCTAAGTTAAGTTTAAAATGACCATTCTATTTAAGGAATTGTATGCTGGTTTGGCTTATTTGCAAGCAGTGTTTTGCATGTTGGCTTTTTAGATCTTCTATGTGCATTAGGAAAAATTAAAGCACGAAAAGGAGGGTGTATTGGTTTGTACAAGTTATTCCTGCCCTCGTTGGTCTTTCCTCCCACTCTTAAAACTTCTATCAAAACTAAAAAGAGCGCCGATGTTGGTGTTTGCATAGCCCTTGCCTGGCCGCACCAACATCAGTTATAGGCCAGGGCTTCAATTTCTTTATTTCATCCAATGTTTTAGAAAGTCAAATTCATCTTAACTGGTATTCACTAAAGTAAAGTTAGTTTCACATATTTCAAATTCATCCCTCCATAATAGTTGTTGGTGATGCTCTACTAAAACCATCCGCACGAACACGCAACAACGGCGGCGTGTGGCTGTATAAAAGTTTGAAAATCTTAAAACCAACAACGGCAAATGACATTGCCCGCTAAGACGTCACCTGAAAAATGTGTCAACATCCAAAAACTATTTATGCTTTCGATTTTTGTTTCCCCCCTTCCTGGCCGGTGTCTCCACCGGACATTTAATGATTGAGTTAATATTATCTTAGAAATATGCCAGGTGTTTCTAAATATTGGGAGTACGAAAAAGCCACCAGTCATTGAATGATTTTATATTTGGACGCTGGTAATTAAAGATTGGAAACATTTGCTGAGGGAAGATCAAAGGTTTTCACCAGCCAGATTTTATTGACAGATCAGGAGGGAATTTAAGATGCTGATCTACGACATGAATAAATTAGGATTAAGGAATGTCGGGTGAGGCACCTGCCAGGAAGAAGAGTGCCACTTTTAGCGAATGCTCACCATACTTCACGAATACATATGTGGTATTAACTGTAAATTATTATGTGCAACAATTGTTTTCCATCAACGCTGGAGATACTTATTCCTCAAACATAATTTGATTTAGCAATAAGAGGGATTCAACCCTGGCAGCTTCCTCTGTAACGGATTTCAAAACAAGTGACATTATTTTAAATATAGCAAATGCAGGCGCAGATATAACTGGCGCGAATATTAACTTGTCACAGTCTAATAAAGTAAATCCGGAGGCGAAGTTGTTTACTCTGCCAAACATATATGGGATAATCCCTTATGAAAGAAGTTCTACGGTTCTACACTACTCTTTCAAAAATGATAGCATAAACGCTTTTTTTAATAATTGCAAATCCGGCATCCTTATTGTTACGTAAGCATCAAATAAATCCATCCCTTACAAAAATATTTCTCTTAGCCCCCAGCTTGGATCGATATGCGCTGCTTCTCACCTGGTAAGCCCGTCATTATCCATCCTAAAGATTCGACTGGTAAACTATTCTTCACAATAAAAAAAACGTTATGCAAAAAATCGTAACAGAGTCAAAAAATGACCCGGGTAGCCAGAAGGCCGTATCCAGGAGAAAATTTTTAAATTATGCAGGGCTGTCAGCGACGGCAATGGTAGTTGCCAGTTCCTGTAAAAAAGATTTCGATCAGTCTATAGCAAGTGGTGACGATGCGATTTCAAGAAGTGCACAGGTAGGAAGCGGCCATGACACGCCAAAGGATGTGGTAAACCTTGGGAGTGGCGATGAAGGAATCTTGAATTATGCGTACGCGCTTGAGCAACTTGAAGCAGCATTTTATACCCAGGTGATTGCTTTTCCCTATGGCGGCATCACATCAAAGGAAATGGAATATCTAAAAGATATCCGGGATCATGAGATTGCGCACAGGGAATTTTTTAAAAATGTATTGGGTAACCGCCGGATAGGTGGCCTTATGGTAAATTTCAGTTCCATAGATTTTAGCAGCCGGGCAAGTGTTTTAGGAACAGCGAAAGCGTTTGAAGATCTCGGGGTATCTGCGTATAATGGTGCAGGTGAGTTATTGGAAAATTTGACCTATTTGCTTCTTGCAGGTAAAATTGTTTCAGTAGAAGCAAGACATGCAGCCGCCATCAGGGACTTAATTGATTACGGATCGTTTGCAGACAATACAGTAGTGGATTTAAATGGGCTTGATGTAAGCCGTAAACCTTCTGAGGTACTCTCAATCGCAAGCGCTTTTACGTACACAAAAATCATCTCAAACAATTTACCCACTTCTTAAATTATTAATCATGAATATTTCAAACATATTAAATCAAATAGAAACGGCCGATCCTGAGGTTTATGAACGACTCGACAACAGGCGGTCTGCTATGAAAAATTTTCTTCGCTTTTCAGGTAAGGCTTCACTCGCTGCTCTTCCTCTTGCTCTTGGGGGGATGTTCAAGAAAGCTTATGGTAGCCCATCAAGCACTATTACTGATGTTTTAAACTTTGCCCTCACCCTGGAATATCTTGAATGGAAATTTTATGTGCAGGCAGTGGACTCGGGAATTATCCCCACCTCGGCAGCAATGTCAGCTCTTACAACCATCAGGGACCATGAAGCGGAGCATGTTGCTTTTTTAACCACCGTTATAAGTTCATTAGGCGCTACTCCTGTTTCTTTCACAGCAAGCGATTTCGATTATACGGCTCACAATACATTTCCGGGTGTTTTCACAAACTACGGGCTAATGCTGGCAGTAGCGCAAACTTTCGAGGATACGGGCGTAAGGGCTTACAAAGGCCAGGCAGGAAATCTTGCATCCAGCAACGAGATCCTCAGGGCTGCTCTACAAATTCATTCCGTAGAAGGAAGGCATGCAGCTCATCTTCGAGAAATGCGCCGTAGAAGTGGATTATTGATTCCGGCAGGAACGGTGGTGCAACCGTGGATCACGCTCAATCAAAGCGGGATCGCAACGTCAGCAGTAGATGCAAGCTATGCCGGGGAACAAACCACCACACAAGCAGGGGTAAACATTGTTGGAATTAACGGTTTCAATATTGATGCGATGGAAGCAAGTGAAGCTTTTGATGAACCGCTGACAAAAGAAGAAGTTCTTGCGATTGTCACTCCATTCTTCGCATAATATTTTTCAGTCACTCTGCTACAATAAACTTGAAAAGGCTGCCGGTACGGTGGCCTTTTTACATCACGTTTCCACCCTTAATCCAACGGTCCATAGCAAGTCAAACTCCATTGGTCAATCCAAAACCGTGATGGGTTTCATATGCCCCTCCTGCAACCACGTCTGTGAGAATGGACGCACCCTCCCTTTCGGAGTCCTTGCTAAGAGAAAATTATCCTTAGCCAAATTAAAGTTATTGCTGTTGATACAGCTACTGTAGCCAACATTTCGGCTTTATTGATTGTAAAAGCTTCTCTTATTTCTTGTCTACAAATTTTAAAAAGTGCCAGCCCTAAAATTGACACACCGATATTGTATGGTAAAATGATGGTGGCATAGCATAACCTCCTTCCTGGCAGGTGTCTTCACCGGACATTTAATATTTAAATTAATATTATCTTAGAAAAATACCAGGTGTTTTTAAATATCCAGGAGTACGAAAAAGCCCAAGTCATCGAATGATTTTATTTTTGGACGTCAGTAATTAAAGATTGCAAATCTTTGCTGAAGGAAGATAAAAGGTTTTCATCAGCCAGATTTTATGAGACAGATCAAGAGGGAATTTTAGATGCTGATCTACGACATGAATAAATTAGGATTGAGGAATAGCAGGTGAGACACCCGCCAGGAAGAAGGGCAAAAATAGCGAAATGCTTCCCAGTCTATCGTAGCATTTAATTTTTCAAATGGGTCACCCAGGTTGCTAATGCGTTCCAACTTGAATTGCTCATCATTGCTCATCGAATAATCCCGTTGTCTTTTTGCCCATAACTTTTTTAATTTATAGACAACTGCTTACTTAGATTTGATGCGCATTTCATTGAGTTTTTTGAACTACCCTAAGAAAAATGTTATTTTAAAAATTCCAGAAAAAAACAGGCATCCCATTTTGTATTTGTAAATTTGAATAAACCCTAAAGAAAGTTCCCATCAGGACTTAAGAGGTTTGCTATCATGGCTCTTTTCATTTGAGTATTTTATTTTTCCCGGCCTGTGAAATTAACTGCATTTCTACTGTTCAACGGTAAAAACTATTATTATGAGATCAGTATATAGAAGATTTTTCCCCTTTACATTGCTATTATTGACTGCTGCTGTATCGATGGCTCAAACAAGGGATGATGTAAACCGAAATGCTTCCACATCCAAAGACACCTCAGCCCCGAAACGTCCCAGGTATGTAAATGTAGATACTACCAGGCCGGTGCCTGTGGAAACAAAAACTTTGGTAAGATCGGTGTTAAGACTTAAAAATATTTATACCAATCCCGATGCATTAGCCATTTGCAGAATTTTGAATCCTGATATTTACCAGCGCGACAGTACATTGAGTGATCATACCATCATTTTACCTAACCTGCCCGACCCGTCATCAGAAATCCGCCGGTCGGTAAAAGAAAATTTTAAAAAAGAATTAAAGCCAAACCCGGAGGTGAACAAGCTCTTCAGTTCTTCTGCCCTGAAATTTGACACACTGGCAAATCTTTTTAGTGCTACTGAATTTTCTTCGGTAGAGGCTGATACCGGTAATCTTTACGTGAGGATCAAAAGATACCTGCCTCCATTGGCAAATCTTACAAAGCAGGCAGCAGAAAACATCCGGCGAAGCAGTCAAAAAACGGTTGGCACACTTACAAAGGAGGTAGATGCATTAAACAAAATTTTAAAGAAAACTACGGCTTCTGATCATTTATCAAACGATGCCAAGGGAAAGATATATTCCCTTATGGCAGACATTAATATATTGGTATACATGATCCATGACAAAAAAAAGCAAATTGATTCGCTCGTTTCACGGAACAGGAATGCCCCGGAAAATATTTACCTCGCTGCATTATATTCTATACCGGCAGAAGAGCACACCGCTGTATCCGGCGATGATGATCCCCAAAAATTCAACATTTACGTTTTTCGAAAAAGTATCCTGGAAACTACCGGGGAGCGAAACCCGGAGATGGATATGTATACAGTATCGTACGTAATACCCGCGCTGGAAAGTGACCCGGATGAATGGGTGGCTATTCCAAAAATGGCCTCAACTACAAGTGAAAGCTTTGCGCCTGCCAGGTTTAAATTTTCGATTAAAGATAACCGGACAGGTAAAAATTACAGCACTACTGTCGACCTTTTTGATGCTGAAAAAGATCCCAATCAAAAATGGACATTGCTGGATCTTTTCAATCCACATCCCGTTTACAGGATAATGTTTTTAATTCCATAACTTAATTCAGATCCATAATTATAATTATGGCAACAAATATATTTATCAGCTACAGGAAGGACGACAGCAAATGGAATACGCAGATTCTTTATGACAGGCTTACCCAATTTTTTCCCGCAAAATCACTTTTCAAAGATTTTAATACAATTAAGGCGGGAGAGAATTACCGCGATTCAATTGATAAAGCATTAAGAAAATGCAATGTGCTCCTTGTCGTAATGGGGAAAGAGTGGCTGGGCATAACGGACACGGGCGGAGGAAGAAGATTAGACAACCCCGAAGACCTGGTGAGAATTGAAATAGCGACTGCTTTAAAAAGAAATATTCGTGTGATCCCCGTCTTATTTGACAATATCGCCGTACCAGGGCAACCAGAACTTCCGGAAGATCTGCAATTGTTATCCCTGCGCCAAGGCGTGTCAGTTACGGAAACAAATTTTGACTATGACATCAGGCATCTTGCAGAAGCAATAAAAAATAAAGCTATTGAAAACCGGAAGGAGTTTTCCTTCACTTTTCTGCTCAAATACAGGGTCGTTATTCCGGCAATGTGTTTTGTTATCATTGGATGGCTGGTAAATAAATTTGCCGGAGTAAGATCTCTCCAGCTACCGTATTTTTTTATTTTGCTCCTGACTCCATTTATTATCTCATTAGTTGTTTCTGCATTTTTAAAAGCCAGGCTAAATGATGTGTTGCGGGCAAAATATCAGCGTGTGGCTCTCGCTTTTGTTGCATGCTTTTTAATTATCTTAATGATCTATATATATTATTACCAGCAGCACACTTACGTGTATAAAGGTTTCGGCGGTAAAAATATCAGCTATATAAAAGGAAGTGATTATACTTTACTGGCAGATTCATTGAAATCTGCCCATCCGCATATGAGTGATGTCGACATGCTTAAAAAATTCCTGGGAGGTCCGGGTGAAAGTGCACGATTATGGAAAGATGATTCACTGAGATCTGCGAGGTTTTACCTGATCTTGTTATTTGAATTCATGATAATCTTTGCCTCTGCAGGCGTGGCTATTATATTGGAACTTCTCTATTTTAAATATCAACCGGCAAGAGACAAAATCCGGACCTGAAAATAATTTAATATTACTATGCCGAATAGTTTATAAATATTTTTGTAGCAGGCTTTTTGTTTTATGTACATCTTCTTCTTCCGGCTGGCTGTTTCCTTCAAATTCAATGTGCCTTTACCGTTTGATTAAATTAGTATTATCTTAGAAAAATGCCAAAAGGTATTTTTTAAATACCCAGAAGTACGAAAAAACCACCGTTCATTGAATGATTTTATTTTTGGACGTCAGTAATTAAAGATTGGAAACATTTGCTGAAGGAAGATAAAAGGTTTTTATCAGCCGGATTTTATGCGAGAGGTCAAGAGGGAATTTAAGATGTTGCTCGACTACATGAATAAATCAGGATTGAGGATTGCCGGGTGAGACACCCGCCAGGAAGAAGGAACCCACACGACCATTGCTGCAAATCCTGATATAATATTGGGACGTGTTGCCAGTGAATTATTTTTGGTGGACTAAAAATTCTATAAATTTTCTGCTTTTCTTTTTCTTAATTTCTCTCTCCCGACATGAAGCTAATACACTTGATGTATACTTTTCTGTGTAAACACGCGTCCAGGGAGTGTCGGATTTTGTAGATAGAACACCTTTGGCATTATGTCTTGCCAATCGTACAATTATATTTTCACAATGACCAACATAATATCGCGCAAATCTTTCTGGATATAAAATATAAACAAAATACATACAATGAAAAAGCCTCAACATCAGCGCTGAGGCTTTGTACCCGGGATGGGAGTTGAACCCACACTTGCATT
>JBKJRY010000446.1:0-13888 GCA_046593045.1 Chitinophagaceae bacterium
ATCACGCTCATTGAATAATCAATGTAGGCGGATTTCATTTGTTCTTCAATATTCACGGGAATTATTCTTCCTCTATCCCGGCCTTTTTCAGGCAATTGATCTTCGGTTGTATCCATATTTTTTAAGTATCGGCAAATATACTTTTTTCAAGGCTGTTTTCCTTATTAAAACGCAATAAATAAGGCATTTTTATTACCATTTTACCGAAGATTTGTGGAAAAGAAAGCTCAAATTCGAAATCCTTGATTCCGGAGTAAAACCCCGTCAATTTTTCTTTTCTTTGTTCTCTGTGAAATTATTTTCAACTACAGGCAATCTTGTTGGCTTTATGATGTAAAAATTGCCTAGTTGGTTGCAAATAACATGTTGCGTTTCCAGTTAAAGTTTTTTTTTAAAAATATATGAGCTGCATCTTAATTTTTGGAGCTGGTAAATCTGCTACATATCTTATTGAATATTTAAGCAAAGCCTGTGATGAGAACAGTTGGAGGCTATTGATTTGCGATGTCAATCTCAAACTTGCTCAATCGAAAATCAGCGGGAGTACTAACGCAGTAGCCGTTTCGATAGATGTAAGTAATGATGATGCAAGAAAGAAGCTTGTGCAGGAGGCTGATATTGTAATTTCAATGCTTCCACCTCATTTGCATTTTTTAGTCGCTAATGATTGCCTTGAATATTCAAAGCATTTATTAACCGCGTCTTATATTGACGAAAAAATAAAGGCTCTTGAAGAAAAAATACGGGAGAAGAATTTACTTTTTTTATGTGAAATGGGCCTTGATCCCGGTATTGATCACATGAGTGCGATGAAAATAATCCATCGGATCAAAGTCTCTGGTGGAACGATAATTTCCTTTAAATCTCATTGCGGAGGACTGGTAGCGCCTGAAAATGATGATAATCCGTGGCATTATAAAATTACGTGGAATCCCGGAAATATTGTAATGGCCGGTTCTTCCGGTGCAATTTATAGAAGCAATGGCGATACAGTGAAAGTGTCTTACCAGGAAGTTTTTAAAAATTGCAAGGAAGTAAATATTCCCGGTCTTTTCCCATTAGCCTGGTATCCAAACCGCAATTCCCTTGCCTACATTAATAATTACGGGCTTGATGGTGTGGATACTTTTATTCGGACAACACTAAGGTTTCCGTCTTTCTGCCGTGGATGGAATAAAGTAGTGAACATGGGATTAACTGAATTAAAGGATTTTGACGTAATTAAAGATTGTAAAACTTATCGTGAATGGTTTATCAAAAAGCTGGAGACATCATTAATAAAATTGAAAGATAAAGATGAATATGGTGAGGAATTTTCTAAGCAGATTAGCTACCTGGATCTAAACACTGATATTCCTATCAAAACATCTTGTAATTCTTCCGCATCTTTATTGCAACACCTGTTAGAAACAAAACTGACCATACAGCCGCATGAAAAAGATATGATCGTTATGCTTCATGAGATAGGCTATCGCCTTGACGGAGAAAATAAATTAATCATAAGCAGCATGGTGGTAAAAGGTGATAACCAGGTGCATACAGCCATGGCGAAAACAGTAGGGCTACCCTTAGGCATAGCCGCTAAATTAATAATTGAAGGAAAGATAAAATTAAGAGGCCTTTATATTCCCATAGTTGCCGAAATATACGAACCTGTGTTAGCGGAGCTCGAAAATTATTTAATAAAATTTACCGAACAGGCTATTTGAAAAGAAAAGCGGGACGATTCAAATCATCCCGCTTTTTATTAGTACAAGTAACTATAACGTTACTGATTAGCTGCTTCTTTCTTAGCCTCTTCTTTCATTTGATCATTAGCTGTGATCAAAAACTCCACCCTCCTGTTCTGTGCCATTCCCTCCTCTGTATCGATGGGATAGGCGGGAGCCGATTCGCCAAATCCTCGTGTAGTGATGCGTGATGACGCAATACCTTGTGCCAACAGGTAGTCTGCTACCGTCTTTGCACGCCTTTGGGATAACGCCATATTGTATTCGTCTGAACCCCTTGGATCAGTATGTCCCTGCACTTCGATATTGGTATTGGGGTATTTATTCAGCACTGCGACAAGATTGTTCAGGTTTGTTTTGGCCTGGTCACCAAGATCAGATTTGGAAAATTCAAAAAGTATTTTTTCATTAAATTCAACTTTAATGCCCTCTTCTACCCTTTCTACCTTAGCGCCGGGTATATCATTTTTTATTTCTTCCGCCTGCTTATCCATATTACGACCAATAATCGCACCAGCAGACCCTCCTATCGCTGCTCCTAATATTGTTCCAAGGGTCTTATTGCCTACAGCGTTACCAATAATTGCACCACCAACCGCCCCGGCGGTTCCACCAATAACGGCTCCTTTTTGTGACCTGGTAGTATTACATCCCATAGATATTATAGCAAAAAAAGGTATTATAAAAAGTAAATTTTTTAAAGATTTCATTGTTCATTTTTTTAGTATGACATAATGATTCCAAACATTGTACCAAAGAAAAATCGGCGCAATTATAAAAAGGTCGGTAAATATCCTGTTAGAACAATTCTAAAGTTCTATTTTGAGAAATATTTTATCTCGTTTGCCAGGTCAATGCCGGTATCTGCTTCCTTAATCTTTTTGGCCTTCTCAAGTTGCACCTTTAAGAATCTTTTATATTTATCACTTTCCTTTTGAAATGGCCTGTGGTTCATTGCATTCAACAATGATTGCAAATCGAGAATTAATTTTTTGGAAGAATCATCAAGATAAGCTTCGCAAAATTTTTCAAAGACATAACTTACTGAAGCTTCAGTGGCGTGTACAAGATCACTCTTATAAAACCTATAGTCCCGCAATACATCTATTACTAATTCATAAGCGGGAAAATAAAATACATTTTTGTTTTCTTCTGCGATTGAATGTACCGCTTCAATTAATCTTGCTTTGCTTCGGTTATTTTCAATAATACCATCTCTCACATGTCGCACAGGGCTTATTGTAAAAACGATTTTAAGGTTTGGGTTGAATAATTGCAGTTTACCAATAGCATCTGAAATTTGCAGGCGAATCTCATCAAGGGCAATTAATTTTTTGGAAAAAAAGGCAGCGGATGCCTTATGGCAGTTAGCTACAAAGTCATTATTGCTTTTTAACTGATAGTTATATGATGTACCTAAGGTAATTACGAGCCATGAGGCTTGTTGCAAAAAAGCATTCGCTTCAGATTGTGAGCGGTTTATTTTATCAAGTACTTGGTTTTTATCAAGTCCGGAAAAAGCGGAATGATGTTGCCAGCTATGCCATATTTCATCCTGTAAAAAAAGATCACTTTCATTGTATCTCCTGTTCTCAACATAAGAAGTGAGCGCATAAGCTATACTGCGGGGATCATATAAAATCCCATTGGGATTTTGCAACACATCAAATTTTAGATTTTTAAATTGATTACTTATTTCCTCGGTAAAGCATGAACCCATAAATAACAATTTTTGCCTGTATGTAATTTTCTCTGCTGACGGTTTTATATGAAAAGGCAAAATGAATTCCATGGTAAATAATTAGAGAATAAAAATTTCTGAAGCAAGCTGGCTGCACTCAGCTAAAGCGTCCATATTAAGGTCTTGCAGGAAACCAAGATTTCGAAAATACCCGATCATCAATTCGGAATCCATATTTCCTACAAGTTCATCATGAGCCATAGGGCAACCGCCAATTCCTTTTAAGGCTCCGTCAAAACGGGTACATCCGTGTTCCAGTGCTGCATCAAGTTTTTGTTGCCAGGAGAATTTTGTTGAATGAAGGTGAACACCTGTTTCTATATCCGGAAAAGCTGAAACTACTTTTTTAACTATGGATCCTATTTGTGCTGGTGTTGCTACACCAACTGTATCTGCCAGCGAAATAATTTTTATCCTCTCTCCTACCAGTTTTTCCACCCATTCCAAAACAATATCTTTATTATATTCATCGCCATAAGGATTTCCAAAAGCCATTGAAATATAAATCACTGGCTCCTGTTTGTTTTTATCGCAACTTTCCTTTATCACTTTTACGATCTCCAATGATTGTTCAATACTGCTATTCGTATTTCTTTTTTGAAATGTCGGAGAAATAGAGAAAGGGAAACCTAAATAATTTATTTTATCAAAATGCGATGCTTCCATAGCACCTCTTATGTTGGCTACGATGGCCAAAAGCGATGTTTTATTATTGACCATCGACAATTGGTTGATGACCTCTTTTGTATCCGCCATTTGAGGTATGGCTTTTGGAGATACAAAACTTCCGAAGTCTATCGTATCGAAGCCTACCTGCACTAAATTATTTATATATTCAACTTTTTTTTTCGTTGGTATAAATGTTTTCCAGCCCTGCATTGCATCACGTGGACACTCAACTATTTTTATTTGGTGCATTAATTTTTATTTATTGTTTCACTCAACAACAATTAAAGAATAATCACGCAAATTATGAATTTTTCCAGTGGATGGTTTTTGTTTGTGCGTGAGGTTTATGATATGATAGAACAGATCTGTTTCAAACCAGCGTTTGGAATTCCTGAATTTGACAGGATATTCATGGTGATTATTATTATTGGCGTCACCAATAAAAACAACTTTACAAGGAAGTATGTTGTTGGATCAGTTTGGTAATGATAAACTTTTATAACCGAAACGATGTGCAAACCAATTAATGATATTATCCCGGAAAGCAGCAATAGTAATTTCTAAAAAAATCAGCTGGTAGTTTTGTAAAATTTAATTTATCCTTTGTTTCAATACTTCATACAAAATCATTCCGGCAGCAACTGAAACATTCAGTGACTCGAAATCATTTTTCATTGGGATCGTAAATTTATGATCACACATTTTGTATAAAGAAGGATGAATTCCTTTATCCTCACTTCCCAGGATTATTGCACAAGGCTCTTTGAAATTTGTCTCGAAAATGAGTTCGTCTGATTTCATTTCACTTGCAAAAACTTTTATACCATTCAAATGCAATTCATCAATTGCATTATGAAGACTCTTTACTCTGCAGACTGAAATATGTTCTAGGGCGCCCGCCGAAGTTGTTATGGCATCTTCATTCAAAGCCCCTACTCCTTTTTCCGGGATCACAATTGCATGAACACCGCAACAATAAGCCGTTCTTGCTAATGCACCAATATTTCTTATGTCAGTAATGCCATCTAATAATATGAATAAAGGAGTTTCTCCATTTTCTACCGTAAGTGAAATCACATCCTGTAATTCCTGGTAATGTACTTTGGATTTGATGGCAATGCAGCCTTTGTGATTTTCAATATTAAAACTCCTGAGCTTTTCAAACGGAACCTTATTTACGGGCGTTCCTGTTTTCTCTGCTACCATTCTTAACTCCTCCGATTCGGGGGTATTTATATTGGCCTGTAGGTAAATCCTTTCCAATTGTTGGCCGGCATTCATTGCTTCAATCACTGAAGGAATACCCGAAATCAACAGATTTTTTTTGGGACGATGTTGTTTAATAAATAGTTTATTATGTTCTCTCACATTACAAATTTACCTGCTTTAAATGACAAGCCCCCAGCGGATATTGGGGGCTTCACTTTATTATGTATCTAATTATTTTATTCCGAAAGCCTTCTTCACCTTATCTACATAATCGAGCTTCTCCCATGTAAATAATTCAACTTTTACCTGCTTGTCTTTAGCATTTGGTAATTTGAAGGATTTTGTCACCACTTCATTCTTGCGGCCCATATGTCCGTAAGCGGCAGTTTCGCTATAAATAGGATTGCGAAGTTTAAGGCGTTGTTCAATAAAGTATGGACGCATGTCAAAAATCGACTTCAGTTTTTTCGCAATTTCTCCATCATTAATTTTCAATTTGGAAGTTCCATAAGTATTAACATTGATACTGGTCGGTTCTGCAACGCCAATAGCGTATGAAACCTGCACCAATGCCTCATCACAAACTCCTGCCGCAACTAAATTTTTTGCTATATGCCTTGTTGCGTAAGCGGCACTGCGATCTACTTTACTCGGGTCTTTTCCGCTAAAAGCGCCACCACCATGCGCCCCTTTCCCGCCATAGGTATCTACAATGATTTTTCTTCCTGTAAGCCCAGTATCTCCATGGGGGCCGCCTATTACAAATTTACCTGTTGGGTTTATATGGTATTTGATCTTATCATTAAAAAAGTGAGCATACTGCGGATATTTTGTTTTCATCCGCGGAATTAAAATTTTCTTTATATCATCGGATATCTTCTTCAACATTTTTTGTTCATCACCAAAATCATCATGTTGGGTCGATACAACAATCGCATCAATTCTTTGAGGTTTACCATCATCCCCATACTCAAGCGTAACCTGGCTTTTGGCATCCGGACGTAAATATTTAATTTCTTTGCATTCTCTTCTTAAAGCAGCAAGTTCAATTAACAGGCTATGTGCGATGTCAAGTGCAAGCGGCATATAATTTTCCGTTTCATTTGTCGCATAACCAAACATCATTCCCTGGTCACCAGCTCCCTGTTCTTCTTTCGTTTTCCTATCAACTCCCTGGTTAATATCGGCAGATTGCTCATGAATCGCAGAAAAGATACCACATGAATTTGCTTCAAACATGTATTCACTCTTGGTATATCCTATTTTCCTGATAACATCACGTGCGATCTCCTGTACATCCAGGTATGCTTTGGATTTTACTTCACCGGCAAGAACCACCTGTCCTGTTGTTACCAGCGTTTCACAAGCCACTTTACTTTGTGGATCGAAAGCAAGAAAATTATCTATAAGCGCGTCACTTATCTGGTCTGCAACTTTGTCGGGGTGTCCCTCGCTTACTGATTCTGATGTAAATAAATAGGGCATGTTGTTTTATTTTTTGAGCGGCAAAATTATGAATTGAACCTCATCGAGCAAAATGCAAATTTTATCCGGGTGGGAAAATGAAAAAGAATAGGAATTTTAGAGAATAGAATATACTATACGAAGGCGTATTCTATTGGGAGTATTATTTGTCCCATTTAATTTTACCCTTCCCTCTGCAATATTATTTATTGTAAAATTAAAACTTGATATTCCCTGGTTACACCTGTCAATATAAGACGATCGATTGACTATATCATATGGTGCCCTTAAACGAAATATTGCATTATTACTTCCCCTGGTAACAATGGTCTGTACGTACCTGGATATGTTAAAAACATATTTCGACAATGATTTTCCCTGCGCATCAATATACGATTTTCTGATTCCGCCGAAATAGCTAAAGTTGGGTTGCTGATTAGCCATTGTAAAATCACAGGGAATAGGAATATACCTGTCATTTGTGGAAGTATCTTTAGTATCTAAATATAGTACCCGCGGCGCTGCAAAATCAATATCGGAAGGTCCGGAATACTCCTGTTCTGCAATAAGTTCAGCGCGATGGATTACCCTGTTAGATAATCCCTGCAGACCTGGGATTTTTAGATTCACATAACTCCCTGGTGACGTTTGTACGTAAAAGAAGTTATCACCGGTTGGCGGATGCGAAACATTGCCTGTAATTTCAGATAAACCTCTTTCGCGGGTTATAGTATTTGCATGACCTGAAGACGCTGAAAGGGGGAAATTATACACCAGCGTGTCTTTAGTTGATTTGGTAGAAGTATAATACATTGACAATCGTGAATTAGCAGCTGTAAGACTAAAATAGTTAAGAGCATTTCCTCCAAGTGCCCGGTCAGCAATAATCGCAAACCCTTTGAAACGCACTTTGAATGCAGAATCACTTTTTAATGCTGAAGTATCGTCAAGAATTGCCTGTATAAAAGTTTTATCAATTGGAATTCGCAGTTGACTCGTAGCATCTTCATGAATACTGTGGATTGAATCATCAAGGTCTTTAGGTGTATATGTTCTTTCCCCAAGCAAATTGAAATTATCATATTCCAAAGTATTACATGTAGTATAGGTTGAATCCAGGTTGAAAAAGTTTACCAAAGGAAAAACCTGTACTTTTTGCGATCTTAGGCTATCTCCAAATGAATGAGAATAATGCAATACGAGGAACGCAGAATCAAAAATTAATGAATCTTTATCGGGTACGGTATAAGGATAAGTAGAGGGTTTAAATTCAACAAAAATATCAGCCGAAGTTTTACCAAATATTGGATCATTATCTATGATGCCTAAAGCATGCAAATCATTCACACTTATTGAATCACACGCGCCAGCTAAAGAATCAAAATTATTCCCGATTACATCAAGCGTGGTATCGAAAGTGTGAATGTTATCAATAACGGGGATAAGATTTTGTCCAAGTTCAGTAGTATCAATCTTTGTGCAGCTCCAATTTAAAAAAAGTAAGAATAATATTCCTGTCAGGGCAATTTTGAATTGGCATTTAAACACTTGAAAAATTGATTTGAAATAATAAAATTAATGGGGAATGTTTACTTGTCCGCAAGGTCGGCATACAATTGTAAATAGTCTGTTAAATCTGACTCGGCATTATATTTCAAAACTTTTTTATTTCTCACTTTTGAAAAATCCTCGGCCAGCTTTTTATCTATCTTTTCAGCGCCAAAGGTTATTGCATCTGCATAGGTAGCGCCTCCCCGGAACATAGCAACATTATTCCCTTCTTTGAAAGGTTCGAAATCTTTTTCCTTCATATTGGAGCTGATGTTGGCAAGCTTTATAAAATCTGAACCCAGCTTTTCCTTGAAAGTATTCTGACCTATTGTATAGATAACTTTACAATTACTGAACACGGGTTCTTTCTTGTAGGCGGTCTTTATATACATAGGTATGAGTCCTGTCATCCAACCGCTGCAATGGATAATGTCGGGAGGCCATCCGAATTTTTTAACTGTTTCTAAAGCGCCCTTACAAAACAATACGGTTCTTAAAGCATTATCTGGAAACCACTTTTCATTTTCATCATGAAATAATGTTTTTCTTTTAAAAAGATCTTCGTTATCAAGAAAATAAATTTGTAACCTGGCATTGGGCAATGAAGCAACTTTAATGACCAGGGGATAATCATCACCACCAATTGAAATATTGATTCCTGAGAGTCTTACAACCTCATGTAACCGGTGCCTGCGTTCATTGATAATGCCAAAACGAGGCATAATGCACCGCACTTCCATTCCATTTTCATTTGATTTAACTGCAAGCCTGTTCACGATCTCTGCAAACTCAGTCATTTCAAGGTATGGAGACATTTCGTTTGCAATGAATAAAATTCTTTTCTTTGTTGACATTTGCGAATAGTTAATTTAGCTATATCAGTTTTTTTTTAACAGGCGGCGAAGTTACAATTATTTTTTCGTTAAACTACTCTAAACACAATGTGAGCCATATTTCGAAGCAACATGATAATATTTAAACACTCAGAAGATTTACATTCGCACCTGGATAAATTAAAACGAATTGGGCTTCAAATTGGTTTCGTTCCTACAATGGGAGCGCTGCACCGCGGGCATATTTCACTTATCGATAAAGGCAAAAAGGAAACAGATATTACCGTTTGTAGTATCTATGTAAATCCTGTACAGTTTAATAATCCGGAAGACTTTAAAAAATATCCGGCAAATATAGAAGCCGATATTCTCTTACTGGAAGAAAATGATTGTGATATTTTATTCTATCCTTGTGAAAAAGAGATATACCCTGACGACAGTTCGAAAAACAAACATTTTGAAATTGGCTATCTTGAATCAATTCTTGAAGGGAAATTCAGGCCTGGCCATTTCCAGGGAGTTTGTATGGTTGTAGAAAGATTACTTAATATTGTTGAACCTACACACTTGTTTCTTGGACAGAAAGATTTCCAGCAAAGTCTCGTTATTAAAAAGCTTGCAAATTTCATGAACAAAAATATTCAGATTATCATCTGCCCTACAGTTCGCGAACCGAATGGTCTGGCGATGAGCAGCAGGAACCTGAGGTTAAATAATAAGGAAAAAGATATCGCTTCTGAATTATACCGTTCACTCTTGGATATAAATGCTGAACTGGCCCCGGGGAATATCAAGCTTCTAAAAACTAAAGCAAGGACAAGATTGGAAGAAATTGGTTTTAAAATCGATTACCTTGAAATTGCAACAACTGAAGATCTTAAAATAACCGAAGATTTCAAAAGCCGCGACGACCTTGTAATTTTAATCGCTGCATTTTTAGATCAAGTTAGATTAATTGATAACCTCATTGTAACAGCCTAAGTAAAATCTGTTCGTTATCTTGTATACCTGTATGAAAAAGAAGATTCTTGCTGTTTTAAAATATATTTTTTTTCTTGGTATTGGTATTGTTTTAATGTGGTGGCAACTAAGCAAGATGACTTCTGCGCAAAGAATACAATTCCATGATTCGTTGCAGAATGCTAATTATCTCGTATTGATCCCTATAGTTTGTATGGCGCTTTTAAGCCATCTCAGCAGGGCTAAGCGCTGGAAAATTTTAATTGAACCGATGGGATATCATCCTTCAACTTCCAATACGTTCTATGCAACCTTGTGCGGGTATTTTGCCAATACATTTCTGCCGCGGGCAGGTGAAGTATTGCGATGTACACTATTGGGGCGCTATGAAAAAATTCCTGTAACAAAACTAATCGGGACCATATTGATCGAAAGGATTTTTGACCTGTTCTGCTATTTTATAGTAATTGTATTTACAATTTCAATACAACTGAAAACAGTAAGTAATTTTATCAAGAGGCAAATTACTAATATCTCCGCTGAGGAAGATGTACTGCCGGTTTGGGGCAAATTACTAATCGTTGCATTATTTATTTACATGGCTTTTCTTTTTATTAGATGGCTGTTTAAAAGACATGCAGATCACAGGCATATTATCAGGTTAAAAGGTATTCATATTGGTTTAAAAGAAGGATTCACTTCCATTAGATATTTAAAAAAAAAGAAAGCCTTTATTATGCATACCATATTCATATGGCTGATGTATGTGCTCCAGATTTATATCGGATTCTATGCGCTTTCCGCTACATCAGGGCTGGGACTACAAGCCGCCTTTAGTGTATTATCGTTAGCTACGCTGGCAATGATTATAGCCCCTGGTGGCATAGGAGCATTCCCCGTAGCTGTTCAACAAGTTTTGCTGATTTATAAAATTGACAATATTTCCTTTGGCTGGCTTATGTGGGGCACAAGTACGGCGATAATAATTGTCGCGGGCATTATTAGTTTCTTTTTATTAATTTATAGCAATCGAAAAAAACATGAAGCAAGGCAGTAAAATTGTTTATAAAATCCTGTCCCGGCAACAAGTGTCCCATCAGGTCAATCGCTGGAGACTCCCGGGAAAAACCATTTCATTTACTAACGGGGTTTTTGATATTTTACATGAAGGGCATATAAAAGTTTTAACGCAGGCGGCGACTTATGCAGACTTGCTTGTTGTTGGCGTTAATTCTGATGCATCTGTAAAAAGGTTAAAGGGAAATGAACGCCCTGTAAATAGCCAGGATTCCAGAGCTCTTTTACTTGCCGCGTTAGTAATGGTGGATGCTGTGATTATATTTGAGGAAGATACTCCGTTGGAGCTTATAAAAATTATTATGCCCGATGTGTTGGTAAAAGGCGGTGATTACACCATGGAAACGATTGTTGGCGCTGCTGAAGTGCTTGCTAATAAGGGAAGCGTAGAAATAATTCCTTTTGAAGCTGGATTTTCAACTACCGGCATTATTGAAAAAATGAAAAAATATAGTTTATAACGGCTATGAGTAAACGTAAAGTTATTACAAGAGATATAAGCTGGCTGGCTTTCAACGGCAGGGTACTGCAGGAAGCCGGCGATGAAACAGTTCCTTTAAAGGAAAGAATTAAGTTTCTTGCAATATTTTCCAGCAATCTTGATGAGTTTTTCAGGGTGAGAGTTGCCACGCTACGGCGCATGATTGAATATGGCGCGAAGGCTAATATTCATCTTGAACAGACTCCTGAAAAAATTCTCGAAGAGATAAACCTCAAGGTGACTATCCAGCAAAATCAATTTAATCGTACCTGGACGAATATCCTCAGCCAGTTAAAAAAGGAAAAAATCTTTCTGGTAGATGAAAAGGAGCTTAACAGGGAGCAACAGAAATTTGTTTTTGCATACTTTAATGATTCTGTAAGAAGTAACATTGTACCTCTCATGCTCGAAAGCATCCAGGCCTTCCCCAATCTAAATGATAAATCAATTTACCTGGCCTGCAAACTATCTACGAAGGATGGAAGAATTCCGCAAAGATTTGCGTTAGTATCAGTTCCTTCCCGTCTTCCAAGATTTGTATTACTTCCATCAACCGAGCTGGGGAATTTCATCATACTACTTGAAGACGTTATTCGCTTTTGCCTGCCGAATATTTTTTCATATTTTGGTTACGATACTTTTTCTTCTAACCTGATTAAAGTTACGAGGGACGCTGAAATTGATATTGATAATGACGTATCCACTTCCTTCATACAAAAAATAGAAAAGGGTTTAAAGAACAGGAAGAAAGGGAAACCAGTTCGCTTTGTATTTGATAAAGATATTGATAGCGGCCTACTCAATTATCTTATTAAAAGACTGGGCTTATCAGAAAAAGATAATATCCAGTCAGGTGCCCGCATACACAATTTTAAGGACTTCATTAATTTTCCTGAGGCAGTATTCCAGGTAAAAAATCCAAGAAAAAAGCCTTTCGTGCATCCGCTCCTGCAAAATGCGGATAGTGTCACAAATGTTGTATTGAAACGAGATGTTCTTTTAAACTTCCCATATCATTCATTCGATTCATTGATTGATCTACTGAGAGAAGCGGCCATTGCTCCCGATGTCGTGAGTATAAAAGTAACCTGTTACCGCCTGGCCACACGATCTAACATTATTAATGCGCTGACAAATGCAGTACGAAATGGAAAGTCGGTAACGGTAGTTCTGGAGCTAAGCGCCCGGTTTGATGAAGAAGCAAATCTTGAATGGAAAGAAGTGCTGGAAGATGCCGGCGTAAAAGTATTTATTGGGGTTCAAAACATGAAAGTACATGCCAAGCTTTGTCTTATAAAAAAAAGAACGAATAATCACACGTTGCATTACGGATTTGTAAGCACCGGCAATCTAAATGAAAAAACGGCGAGACTTTATGGAGATCATTGCCTTCTTACCAGCGATCGTAATATTATGGCTGATGTAAACCGCATGTTCAATTACCTGGAAAATCCAAAAAATACACAGCCTCTTAAATATTGTAAAAGACTACTGATAAGCCCTGTTTCAATGAGGAAGCAAATTCAATCACTGATTGATAAGGAAATTAAAAGTGCAAAGGAAGGCAAATACGCATCCATAACATTAAAATTAAATTCATTAAGCGACGAAGAACTGATAATGAAACTTACTGAAGCCGCCCGTGCAGGGGTGAAAGTAAAAATGGTTATTCGCGGGATATGCTGCATGTTTACGGAGAATAAAAAATTTAAGAAGAAGGTGAAGGCACTTAGTATCGTTGACGAGTACCTGGAGCATGCACGGATAATAATTTTCCACTACGATGGAAAGGAGAAAGTGTTCATATCGTCAGCCGATTGGATGGTAAGAAACCTGGACCACCGGGTGGAAGCTGCATGTCCTATTCTTGACAAAGAGATTCAACAGGAATTAAAGGATATTTTACAGATACAGTTGAGTGATAATGTAAAAGCCAGGATACTGGATAACCAGCTTTCCAATGAATATGTAGAAAATAGCACCGCAAAAAAAAATCGCTCACAAATAGAAACTTACAATTATTTATTAAAGAAAAAATATACTCCTCTTGAAACTGGCGGCAATTGATATAGGCAGTAATGCTGCAAGGCTACTTATTTCTGAAGTCACGACCGATGATAAAAAAATTGCCTCATTTAATAAAATATCACTTACGAGGGTGTCATTGAGTCTG
>JBKJRY010000114.1:0-10697 GCA_046593045.1 Chitinophagaceae bacterium
AAAACAGATTCAATACCTGGTTCCATGTTTTTAACCAGATCCTTGCAAATACCTTTCGGCATTAATAAATGAGAAGCAAAATGGTCAGCTTCTTTCTCATGTAATGGTTTTGCAATTAAGGGGCTATCTGAACTATACATAAGGGATATCCCTTTTTTTAGTAAACTCCTATGATAGTCTATGAAATAATGCCCAAAATCATGGGCGATAGTAAATCTTGCCCTAGGCGCATTAATATCAGGAAGCTTTCCAGAATTCACATGTATAAAAAATTCACCATCCTCGTGCACCAGCTGTCCAAGAAAATAATTACCATAATTTTCATGAATTATTTCAATATCCTTATCCCGAGCAATACCATCAAGATCAACCCTACCTTCTGACAAATATTGACCTGCAATAAACTCCGCCAAATCATCTATTTCGGATAAGGCTATTTTCATGATATTATTTTTTCTTATTCATTTTGGCCCGTTCTCTATGTTTTTTCATTTCTTCTAATAATTCATCAGGAAGTTTTGAACCATCTCGTGCTGCCATTGCAAGATTTCCTTTAATTGCAATTGGTGATTTCTTAATAATTTTTTCCCTCTTAGAATTGAGAAAGGTTGGATCCCGGAGCTCTTCGGGTAAAAGAATATCGGTATTTCCAAATTGCTTTTCAAATTCAACCACTTCTTCGGGGGTTTCAGGAAATAAAAACCCCCCAGTTCGCAGAGTTTTTTGAATTAATTTCTCCTGTTGTGTATCATTAAGATTGCTATTGTCCTTTTTCATGTTTTAGGTTTTTGAATTAACTATTTTGAGGGTCGAAACAGTATATTTTTATTTTATCAAGTGTTCTTTTTTTAATTTGTCTAATATTATCAGGAGTAGTATTGTAGAGTGTGCAAAGGTATTCTATTGCATTTGACGATAAATGTAATCTTGATTGTATACAACCTTCACGGGCATACTCTAAGAGAATGTGCTTATCCCTTTCTTTTTTAATTGAGTTTAATGCTTCCTGAACTTTAACCATCAACTTATTTGTGTTTTCTAATTCAGATCCACTATCAATATTTTCATACACATCAAAATTTAGTTCTGGTAAATAAGAAATTATTTCATCAATACAATCCAGATTATTAAGCCTTGCATATTCCTTATTAAAATGATTGTTTGCAATTCGACCTAACCAAGATTTAATTATAATTGAACATTCCTGATCTGATTTATTCACATCAAGCTTAAATTCTTTCCTACTTTCCAGAATACTTTTAAAAGTTTCCTGGGTTATATCTTTAGCAAAATCCTCTGCATTTGCAAAATTTCTCGTTCGTTGAAGCGCTCCTTTATATACATAATTTTTAAACCTATTAAAAAAAATGGTTATGAGAGAGTTAAGACTCTCAGTATTTTTTTCATTTTGGATAGCTTCAATCAGCTCCCGATCGGTTAAGGCTTTCATTAGTTCCGGTTTTTTTGTGGCGATTTCCATTAGATATCATGTTTATTTTATAGGATTAGGTAGAATAAACGCAAAGTGTTTTTAAATATTGATAAGGATGAGGAAATTGATTCATCATTCTTCCAATTGCATCATTAAATAACCACTTGCGCATATTCCTTCTGTTAAACCGATATTCATATTCGTTGCTGTATGCAAATAAATATTCTTTCGAGCATTTGTGATGTGTGCCCCTTAACCAGTTTTTAAACTGCATAATTTGTTTGTGTAACTCTTCCATAATAGTTCCTTTTTCAGAATAATTGATCGTGACATTTCTCATTTCTTTTGCTATTTTTTTATACGAATGAAAGGCATCAGTTTGTATAGCAGTTTCATCTGAAATACAATCTTTAATAGCATACTTTAATGTATCGGCTTTAAAGTTTTCTATCGGTTGCATTTGAAGATTACCTGTTCTGCCGTCTGGTAAAATTTCTACCGCTACCAATACTGCACTCTTCGTTTCAGTGCTTCTGCCAATTGAAGTAGAGTATCCGCCAACAAGCGTTTCATCAATATCTACATGGCCTTTCAATTTATCATCACTATTCTTTTTCATTGCAGCCTGTACCTTTCTTTTGAAAAGCCAGGCTGTCTTTTGTTCAACTCCAACTTCAGTTCCCAACTCAACAGTAGACATTCCCTTTTTCTTAGCCGTTAATCTAAATACCATATGAAAAGCTTTTAGAACAGGCATTTTCATACCATGAAAAATAGTATTAGCTGTTACACTTTCATCATAGCCACATTGCTTACATCTACAATAATAATAGGTTCGCCCTTTATAACTGTCGGTGCAACCGCATTTGCTGCATTGATAACCTTTTCCCCATTTTATCGTTATCAAATAATTATAACAATCTTCATTGTTTGTAAATTTCTTAGAAAATTCTATTGCATTTATTCCCTTAAACATAGCTAAATAATTTAGGATAAAATTACTAATATATTTAGTCTTAAACAAATCCTATATTTTACTTTGTGAACATTCTACCTAATCCTATTATTTTATAATAAATCCTTAAGCGTGACAAAATTTCAATGTCACGGTATATTATTTTATATCTGGACAATAATTAATACATGTTTATGATGGATACAAATTTGACATTATTAAGGAACAAAGTTCAAATAGGTAACAGACTTCCAGTAGAATTCATGATGAATAAGCCCTTTATTAAAAAGTTGTTACTCACCCCTTGTATTTCATTTGTCTCTGTCTATATAAGAAATTTATAAGCGTGACAAAACCTAAATGTCACGGTTTGGTATTTTAATATAGAACAAAATCTAAAAAAAATGGATAACAAAAACAAACCTGAAATTAATGTTGAATTGTATGCTAAGGAAGGGAAAGAAGTTCCTAAAGAACATGTCTATATCATTATGGTTGACAGGCAGAATTATAAAGTAGAGCAGGAATGTATGACCGGAAAGGAAATTTTGATGTTGGCCGGCAAACTCCCTCCTGAGAGATTTCAATTAAACGAACGGTTTAAGGGTGGCAAAGTTGTTAAGGTTGGTTACGATCAGACGGTATGCTTTACTGAACCTGGAGTGGAAAAATTTATGACTATTCCGCTTGACCAAACAGAAGGAGGTAAATGATGAAAAGAGAATTTCATTTACCCGAACATGATGTAATTTATCTTGATGGATTAGGGTTGCCTTGGGAAGCTGTTAATGATCGTGGGATGCAATGGATAATTATACATAATTACCCACTGCCTGCGGGATATAATATAAATGAAGTATCAGTTGCTATTAAAATTGAAACAGGATACCCGAGGGCTCCGCTTGATATGGCCTTTTTTTTTCCAGTACTTTTCCGTCTTGACAGCAAAACAATTAATGCTACTACGGTACAACCTATTGAAGATAAACAATATCAAAGGTGGTCAAGACACAGAACAGGACAGAACCCGTGGAGAGAAGGCATAGATGATCTTTCTACTCACATGGCCTTAGTAAGTTTCTGGTTTGAACAAGAATTTATAAAACAACCAAATGGCATTGCAGCTTAGAATATCAGGATTACATCACGAAGTTTTAAAACATCATTTACTCCCTGCCGATGGCAGAGAAGCAGTAGCAGTTGCATTATGTGGCCGGTTTAATGAGGGAGAAGATAAAATAATAATGGTGCATGATCTTACACTAATCCCGCATGATGAATGTCACTCAAGAGAATGGGATTTATTATGTTGGCCCACTGCGAGAATTATTCCTTATTTTGAACGTGTTGCAAAAAGCGATCTTGCGATATTAAAAATTCATAGTCACCCAGGAGGGTATGAACAATTTTCCAGTATTGATGATGTCTCGGATAATGAATTTTTTAATTCAGTATTTGGATGGGCTATAACTAATGAGCCACATGCCAGCGCAGTAATGCTTCCAGAAGGAAAAATCTTTGGGAGATTTATTTTTGAGGATCTTCATCATGAATCTATAACTAATGTTGCTATAGCAGGTGATATAATTCATAATTATAAGAAAGAGAATGACTTTACAATAGATGAGTTTGCTTTACGAACGATACAAGCATTCGGAGAAAAGACTTACCAGTCATTAAAAAATATTAGTATTGGCATAGTTGGTTGCTCAGGGACAGGAAGCCCTTTAATTGAACAGCTTGTAAGACTTGGGGTGGGCAAAATAATATTAATTGATCCTGATACTGTTGAATTCAAAAATCTAAATCGAATTTTACATACTACAATTAAAGATGCAAAAAATAAAACACCTAAGGTTGAAGTGATAGCAAAGGCTGTAAAAGCTATCGGACTGAATACAGAGGTAAAAACATTTCAAACAAATCTTTACGACAATAAAAATGCATTAAGATCATTGATAAGATGTGATGTAATTTTTGGATGTATGGATAGTGTGGATGGAAGATATTTATTAAATCAATTATGCTCTTTCTATCTTATTCCATATTTTGATCTGGGTGTTAAGTTAGAAGCAGATGGAAATGGAGGGGTTGAAAAAATATGTGCAACAGTTCATTTTCTTCAACCAGGCAAATCATCAATACTTACAAGAGGTCTGTATTCAATGGAAGAAGTGAGAGCAGGAGGCCAGTATCGGAAGAATCCTGAAGAATATGAAAATCTTAAAAAGGAATCATACATTAAAAATGTCAATGTAAATAATCCGGCAGTGATTAGTGTAAATATGCAAATTGCTAGTCATGCTGTTAATGAATTTTTAAACAGGATACACCCTTATAAAACAGAAAGCCCTAATAATTATGCAGCAAGTTCAATAGATATTACTGAAGGATACATTGTCAATATGCCAGAAGAAGATTTTAAAATTGATTTGTATTTGAGAAAAAAAATTGGACGGGGCAATATGATCCCTTTCATTGAAATGCCTGAATTATCATGAAGAAGTGGCTACAAAGAATAATTAGTACATTAGCGAAGTGGTTTCAACCTACTTATATTACAGTATACAATGAGGAATTACTTGATGCTCTCGCTGATCGAACTATCTACTTAATTGGTCAACCGAATACTCCATGGTTAATTGCATTCAAATGCCCATGTGGGTGTAATAAAATAATTCACCTCAATCTTCTTAAAGATGCAGATCCTTGTTGGAGCTACAGGATAACATCAAAAAAGAAAATACATATCTCTCCTTCAATTTGGCGAACTAAAGGATGTAAAAGCCATTTCTTTATACGGGGGAGTAAAATTGAATGGGTTGCTAATTATAAAAAAAGAAAGGAATTTGACAATGCTAATATCAATTAGTTTATATGTGTACACCTCTTATTATAAATAGTGATCCAAGTTTCCTGAGTTTCCTGCAAATATTTTATAGTTTCCCTTACTAACGATTCATCTATCGCTTCAGGATTGCCGTGAATAAATTCATTTCGCCTTTCATGTACTCTCCTGATGTGCTCATAAATATGGCCCTTGGATATACAATAGAGATCTTCCTTAAAAGTAGTTGAAAAAATAATTTTGTACAACTGCCCCATTCGACTACCAACAGAAGAATATCTTTTCAATAAATCGTTCTTGATATTATTGGGATAATCCTTTAACGCATCGCCAAATAATTTATCCATCAAACTCTCAAAAAAACTCCAAAATAAAATCACAATCACTAAATTTTGCGGAATTTGATGTTTTAAATCCTTTTCAGATTTTGGCCTTTCGTATTCCCTTTTCATGATTTCCAACAATAAGTGAGTAGTCCATTCAATTGCCCCCGCCATCGCTGTCATTGGCACTTCGATCTCAATACCCCTATGCATTACTTTTGTGAAGTAAGGATTCTTTGGCCGATGATCATTCCCACAAATAGGGCAAATAGCTTCTTTAATTAATGCATGACAATGCGGACATGTAAAAAGTCCTTTCCATATGCCCATCCAACTTTCACCTTCTTCCAATTTTTCAAACCACATATAATCTTTTTAGGTTTTAAAGATTCAATTTATCATACTTCCATTTGATTATAATCGGACATTAAAATTCTTATCAATCCTTATGCTCTAGCATTAAAATTTATCAATTAATACTTGCTTATCCTAATGCAAATTACCGATTTTGCGATGTGTTGCTTAATCCTGGTAACGAATTCAGTTTGCCTGCGCTTTTACTCTATCAAACAAAGTTTCATTCGATTGCATGTCGTAGACGAAGAGGTAATACATTTGTAATTCTTTTGACTGGCCAAAAAGAATCATACTGTATTGAATTTTGGTCCAATCGGTCGGACAGAATCTTATAGGCTGTTTTTATTGGCCCGTTGCTTTAGCATCTGTTTTGCATTTGCCTGTAAACACTTAAATGTTTGTACTAAAACTGTTCCAATAAATCTATCCCTTCTTAATAATTAAATCAGTCAATTCTGGGGTATCCAACATCCTTTCAATTTCAGTTTGAATTATCATGGCAACTTCCTGCTTCACCTTTAAATAATTATTCAATACATCCTTGTTTTCTACTTTTGAAAACTGAGGTAAATCTTTATAATTCGATTGTTCTTTTGACAAAGCTTCATGGTCATTAATAACTTCAGCGCAAAAGGCTTTCAATTCAATTTTTTCTTCAGGATTATCGGCCACCATTCCAACAAATTCACCACTGGATAATGAGGATATTTTGTTGACCGGAATGGCAAGGTCTAACTGTTTTGAATTTGTAATGCTTGTATCATTTGCATTGATTGCGATACTCTGGCGGTCTTGCAGGATCTTCCCAAACTTTTCAGATAATTGTTTCGCAGTATCGCCGCTTACTTGTCCACTGATAATATTTCCGACTATGTTCATAACAACATCTGCCTGCTCTCTGCCGTAATGTAATTTCAATTGGCTTGCATCTTGCACTCCCAGAATAGTTGCCACTTTATTTGATCGTGCTGTTGCAATTAGATTATCAATTCCATTAAAATATATAGTTGGAAATTCATCAAAAATCAAACTGCTTTTATTACAATTCTTTTTATTCATCAGTCTTGTTATTGCAGTAATATAAAGAGATAGTACTGCTCCGTACGTCAATGTCTTTTGCGGGTTATTTCCCATGCACACAATTTTTGGTTTCTTTGGATTATTTATGTCCAGTGTAAAATCATTTCCTGAAAGAACATAATACAATTGAGGCGATGATAATTTTGAGAGACTTATTTTGGCGCTGGCGATTTGTCCTTCTAATTGCTCATTTGCATCATTAAGATAGGCCATGACAAAAGGATTTATCAGCACTTCAATTTGCGATTCTGATCGCAGTACTGAAAATAGTTTATCATATTCAATTTGTGCCAGTTCAATTACATGAGCAAGTGTGCAATACTTTCCATTTTTATATTTACACAAAAACCAAATCAATGCCGTTACAAAATTGATCGGCGATTCAACAAAAAAGTCGCCGCCTTTTTTTATCCATGCCTGGTTTAATCCAAGCATTATTGTTCTCGAAGATTCTGCTGCATCGGTAATATCATGCATGGTAGATGCATCCAGCGGATTGCAGCGGTGGGAGCGGTTTAAGTCATCAAAATTGATCACATAAAATTCCGGGACGACCTTGTATTTATTTTTGTTTTGAAGATATTGGTTGTAGGCAATCTTTGTTAAGTCATCAAACTTAAAGTCATAGACAAACATTGAGAAGCCTTTCTGAATATGTTGCTTGATGATGTGTTGAATAACAAAATAAGATTTGCCGCTTCCAGGTGATCCCATGATAAGGACACCTCTAAATGGATTGATAATATTTATCCAGCTTTTGTGAAGCTTGCCTTTTAAATTATACCTTGCAGGAAGATTGATAGAGTATTCATTACTGAGTAATCTTTCTTCCTGTGGAAATGTTTCATTGAGGGAATTGAAGACGCTGTTATTTAATTTAAGATTAATGATTCTGGAAAGTAATAATCCCCCTCTAAGCATTAAAATAAATCCTAATACAGTTACGGCTATGTAGAATCCTGCAATTGTTTGTGTGCTTTGATGAATATATAAAATAACAATGCTGGCAAAATAAAAAAATACGCCAATGATAATATTCAGGAAAGCAATTTTGTAATTAAGCTTTTCATTCTTTTTTCCTCTTGCGCCTAACAATGAAATCATTAAACAAAACAGCGCAATAAATTTTGATTTATGAAAGTTGCTAAACAGTCCTGTATTAAAAATATTACTCAGCAACCTGTCTGTAATTTTTGAAGTTATCTCCAAATCTTTAAAAGCGCCATAGCAGTAATAATAAAAATGAATAAGCAGGATAGCAAGACCTAACATTCTTGTCAGATCAACTATCTTTCTTAATCCCTGTTCGTTCTCTCCGGTCTGGTTCATAATTTTATTTTTTCTTTTTTCGTTTTCTTAATTCATAAGGTGTGTAATTGTTTTGTTCAACAGGTTTCATAAGTTCTTCAAGAATACTGGTTGTTTCGTGTTTTTGTTCGTGATGACCAAGAGACAATTCAGGCTTTTCCTCTTTCAAAATTTTGGATTGAACAGATTCTTTCTGCTCATCAATTGATTGATTCATTCCGAATTTGGCAAGGATGGATTTTGCGCTGTATTCTTTACCTATTTCGCTGCCATTAAAAACACATTTTGTTTTGTGATCCACATAGGTAAGTCCGTAAATAATCCCGGTTTCATTCTCTCTGATAATAAATTGTATTTTTTCTTTTCCAAGTGCATTCTTAAAGGCCTCTAAACTCACGGGTGGCCTTATCATTATCCAGTCAATAGAAGTCTTCACGCTTCTCTTATATTGCTGTTTTAATAATTCGTTTTCTTTAAACTTTTTTTCCAAAAAAGAAAGTGTGGGTTTGTTGAAAATAGAGCTGGCTTTAATTGGAACCCCGATCTTGTTTCCTTTCTCATCCAATACCCTGTAAACAAGCCCTCTGTTCCTGAAAATAATTTCACCTTCTTTACCCCGGTCAGCATTTAGGTTATATAATTTAAGAACGGCATTTAATTCAGCAAGAGACGCATACTTATAATTTTGAAGCACGGCATCAAGCACATTAGTTATACCTCTTTTTGTTGGAGATTTTCCATAGGTTACTTTTTGGGCACTCAGTGGTGCTATTTCTTCTGAAGGTAATTTTTTATGATCTTCTGCTTTAACCAGTTTGTAAATTATTTCTATTTCTTTTCTAGCTTTTGCGGACTGATTTTTTCCGATGTTGTGAAGTGATATTCTTTTGCCATCTTTCTTAATATTCGTAGTAACAATATGGATATGTGGATGGCCTGCATCAAGGTGTTGGTAAACTAAATAAGGCTGTTCTTCAAACCCAATTTTATCCATGTAGGCAGCAGCAATTTCTACAAGCTTTTCCTTATCCATTTTTTCATTCAAGCTAAAGTTGATGGATATGTGAACGGTATTGGTTGAGGCTCTTTTATTAAGAGAGACAAGCGCTTCAAAGCGGTGCAGCTTTTCATAAAAATTCAAGTGCTCATGCTCCTTTAAAAAGTTATGTGCATGAATGCATTCTGCTTTCCCTTCTTTCACTTTTTGCTCGTTATAATTGAGCGCTCTTTTGATGCTGTTTGGCACTGTTATTTTTGCAACCATTGTTCATAGATTTGGTTCATTTTTTCTCTTATTTCTTCCACCTTTTTCACAAATATTTTTTTGCTTTCTTCATTCACTATTGCCCATGATTTTATTTCCGGGAAATGATCAAGAGTATGGAGTTTATGAACTGCCTGATTGAAGTTTTTTCCAATGGCATTCAGTTCTTTTTTTAGCTGGATCATTTCTGATAAAAATTCATCGGCAGACTGATTACGATAGAGAATATTTACTGGCTCCCTGAGAAGCACGTCCCTTGCATATTCACTAAGGCTCGATGAAGTTGCCCTGCTGTAAAGCTTATCGAGCTTACTTTCTTCTTCTTGATTTAACCGGATGGTGAGCCATCCGGACCTTATATTTTTTTTGCCTTTCATTACTATTTCATTTACGCAGCTGGCTAAATCCCGAAACGACTTCGGAGTGAAAGGGCAAGATTGTCAAACGTGCCACGTTTGTACATCTTGCCGGTTGCAGATTTAGCAACCTGAGAACTTTATAAAAGTAGATATTGTAAGACTCTCAAAAAATACATGTTCAAATTCTGAATGGGTAAAGAATGGTTTTAGAAAATAGATTTGCAGTGTTTTTTTTTTGTAAAAATTAAATACCGATTTATGAGTAACGTAGTAACAACTTCAAAAGAAAAATTAAAGATTTTCGAAACAGTTTTAAGCAGCCCCGGAATGGCTGAAAAATGTAAAATTAATTTGACGCTTAGCCGTCAAAATATTATCCTCTTAAGCCGTCTGATTGAAGCCGGTTTGCTGAAGGATAAAAATGGTTTTGATGATGAGATTATTGCTGCTATTCCAAAAGAATCCTTGGAAGAAATGAAAACAATTCATGAAGAGATTTTAAAGAAATCTGAGCTAACAGAGTTTTATGAAAAATTAAAAGCTATTTAGAAATATTGCCAACTATTTTTTAAATATTACAATGATATTTTCTGAATAAAAAAAGGGCTATAACAGCCCTTCATCTGCGAAAGAATAATATCCCTCGGTGGTAACAATTAAATGATCAAGTAAGGGCAAATCTAAAAATTTACCAGCCTCTTTTATTTGTAAAGTCAATTGTTCATCCGCCTTGCTGGGTTTTAAATTTCCGCTTGGGTGATTATGAGCAAT
>JBKJRY010000123.1:0-3143 GCA_046593045.1 Chitinophagaceae bacterium
TTGATAAATTATCAATGGTGAGAATTGCCATAAAAAATTAAAATTGATAGAAGAATTTTAAAGATAATGGCAAACAGTAAAATAATAGACATTAAATTATGAATGGCCTAAGATGACTTAAAAAGGGGGAGTATAATATAAAAACGGGGAAACTCCCGGCATTTTTTAATTCCTTACAGGTTTCCCCGTTTTCAAAACACTCTGCAATCTTTCCAAAGTTTTCTTTTCGCCACAAAGACTTAAGAAAGCTTCTCTTTCAAGGTTAAGTAAATATTGTTCGCTTACCAATGTAGGTTCGCTCAGATCTCCGCCACACATTACGTAGGCCAGCTTTTGTGCGATTTTTACGTCATGCTCAGTTATATAGTTACCACGAAACATTCCATTGATACCTGCATACAACATTCCAAGGCCGGAGCGGCCTAAAACTTTTATATCTTTTCGTTGTATGGGCTGTGTATAACCGCGGTCGTAAATATCCAGCACACTTTGCCTGGCATCTGCAACTCTTCTTGACTGGTTCATGCTCACTTCGTCTAACCCTTTACGTAAAATGCCCATATCATAAGCTTCAAAAGCTGATGTAGAAACTTTTGCGGTTCCAATTGTGAGAAAGCGGCTTTGCAGCGTAATCGTTTCAGGTTCGTTAGAATGCATGTCATCTGCGGCACGCAATGAAAATTCTTTGGTGCCTCCGCCGCCGGGTATTAAGCCTACACCAAGTTCCACAAGGCCGATGTAAGTTTCTGCAGCAGCCTGCACTTTATCGCTATGAAGGCTCATTTCGCAGGCGCCTCCAAGTGTTAAGCTATGCGGTGCTACTACAACAGGTATTGATGAATATCTTACCCGCATCATACTGTTCTGAAACATTCGAATAGCAAGGTCAAGTTCCTCGTATTCCTGTTCCGCCGCATACATGAAGATCATTCCTACATTAGCACCCGCGCTGAATTGCGGACCTTCATTTGCAATAACCAGCCCTTTATATTTTTCTTCTGCAATGGAAATTGATTTGTTTAAGGCTTCCAACACTTCACTTCCAATGCTTCCCATTTTGGTATTCCATTGTAATCCCACTACATCATCTCCCATATCATACAAATTACAGGCAGCATTACTCCAGACAGTTTTTTCTTTAAGATCACTTAAGATAATAAATGATTCGCCACCAGGTAATGCTTTGTATTCGCCTGAGCTAACGTCGTAGTACAAACGTTTTCGGTTTTGTACTTTATAAAAGTTTGTATTGCCAGCAGCAATAAAATCATCAACCCATTTTGCCACATCGTATCCTGCGGTTTTCATCGATTCTGTAGTTTCTTTTACACCAAGAACATCCCATGTTTCAAATGCACCCATCTCCCAGCCGAAGCCTGCTTTCATCGCATCATCTATTCTAAATAATTCATCACTTATTTCAGGAATGCGGTGAGAGATGTACGAGAAGAGGCTATAATGAAACGCACGATAAAACTCACCTGCTTTATCTTTTCCTGCTATTAAAATTCTTAATTTTTCCTTAAGATCATCAATTGGCTTTGCTGCTTCCAGCGTTGCAAATTTTGGCTTCTGTCGTTGGCCATATTCAAAGGTGTCAAGGTTGAGGGTTAGGATTTCTGTTGCACCTTTTTCATTTTTCGTTTTCTTGAAAAATCCCTGTCCTGTCTTATCACCAAGCCATTTATTATCTACCATTTTTTGTAGCCATGCCGGTATAACAAATGTTTCTTTTGCTTCATCTTCGGGGCAATTTTCTTTAACGCCGATCGCCACTTTTACCAAAGTGTCAATGCCTACAATATCTGCAGTACGGAATGTTGCAGATTTTGGACGACCAATTACTGGTCCTGTCAACGCCTCGATTTCATCAAAACCCAATCCCAATTTTTCCATTATGTGAAAAATGGACATGATGCTGAAAACACCAACACGATTGGCGACGAAAGCAGGAGTGTCTTTGCAAAGGACTGTTGTTTTGCCAAGATACAAATCACCATAATGCATTAAAAAATCAATGACACTTTGATCTGTAAATGGTGTCGGAATAATTTCCAGCAATCTTAAATATCTCGGAGGATTAAAGAAATGCGTACCGCAAAAATGCTTTTTGAAATCTTCGCTCCTTCCTTCTGTCATCATGTAAATCGGAATACCGGAAGTGTTTGATGTAATCAATGTCCCCGGCTTGCGGTATTTTTCTACCTCATCAAAAACAAGTTTTTTTATATCTAATCTTTCAACAACTACCTCAATGGTCCAGTCGCAACCAGCGATGTCCTTCATGTTATCTTCAAAATTTCCGGTAGTGATATTTTTAATAACATCTTTTGTAAAAACAGGCGATGGATTCGATTTAATTGCTGCAGCCAGCGCTTCATTTACTATGCGATTTTTTACAACAGGTTTATCAAGCGACAATCCTTTCTTTGTTTCTGCATCTGTAAGTTCTTTTGGAGGAATGTCCAACAATAAAACCTGCAAGCCAATACCTGCAAAATGACATGTAATACGGCTGCCCATGACGCCACTACCCAATACAGCCACTTTATTGATATTTCTTTTATGTATCATAATATTAGTTAGTTAAACAACTATTAGGTGTGAAATTAGGTAAAATTAATGACGTGGCTAAATCAAAGCACCTTTGCAAATCAATTCAGGGCAAGAGATAAAACCGATTTTTATTTGTGGATATTAGCTGTGGAAACTGCACTCCAGTCAATATTTTCATTTCCACTATCAACAATCGCTTTCATATTTTTTTGAAGCAATTGAGCAAGTGGCATGGGCTGTTGAGATGCGGCTGCCTGTTCCATTACAAGGTTCATATCTTTTAATCCCAGCTTCATAGCAAATGCGGCAGGCTCAAATTTTTGTTCTAAAATAATATTGCTGTAGTTAGTATAAAGTGGTGTATTGAATAAAGTCTGTGAAAACATGTCCCACATTCGTTTCGGATCCACACCACTTTTCTCTGCAAGGTATATGCTTTCCCCTATCGCTTCAAGTGCAGCCCCAATAAGGAAATTGCCACAAAGCTTTACGATATTTGCTGTAGTAAGTGTTTCCCCAAAGTCAAAAACATTTGCGCCGCCTGCATCCTTAAGCAAAGGCTCAGCCTGCCGGCGAAATTTTTCTTC
>JBKJRY010000177.1:0-6073 GCA_046593045.1 Chitinophagaceae bacterium
CAGCACGACAGAACTGATTGTTTCAGTTAACCTTTCTATTTTGTTATTATTCTTTGAATAATTTGCCGTAATATCCCATGAAATATTTTTTTGTCTTACTGGAGTAACATTCACCAACAGCTCTATCCCGGTATTCTTAATCAAACCGGCATTGATATATTTTTGATCAAACAACGATGCGGAAGGTGTTCCAATCAGTAATAATTGATTCACGGTCCTGGTATTATAGTAAGTTAAATTAAAACCTAACCTGCTATCAAAGAACTGCCAGTCTAATCCCGTTTCGAACGAATGGGTCAATTCTGGTTTATAGGTGCCTAAAGACTGAATACTGGGAGTAAGAATTGCCCCGCCTGAAGCGACTTCAAAATATTTACGATCCAGGTATTCTGTACCTCCAAAACCCGAATTAGCAAATGTTACCCTTGCTTTTCCATAAGAGACCCAGGTTGGCAATTCCAGTATACCAGATACTATTGCAGATAAACCTACAGAGGGATAAAAATAAGATTGGTTGTTTGCGGGCAGTGCAGAAGACCAATCATTACGTGCAGTGACATCTAAATACAGCACCTTCTTGTAGTCTATCGAGGCGGTTCCGTATATAGATTGAACTTGTGGACTTTTTCCATAGGAATTCGACACATAGGGACCTTTGGCATTACTCATGAAAAAGAAATTTGGCTTAAATAGTCCATTGGCACGCCCTGTCACACTTGTATAATTTCCCTGCTGGGCCGACGCACCGACGTATCCTGTCACATCAAGGTTCTTTGCCAGGCCATGATTAAAAGAAACCAAAACATCTACATTCGATGACTGGGATGTGTTTCCTCCGTATCTGTAGTCAGACCCCACCTGGCTGAAATAATTATCTTTATATATCTTACGATTATTGTTCGAAATACGTTTATCCATACTTGCCCGTACCTGGATATTTAACCAATCTGTAAAGTCATACTTTGCTGAAAATAATCCCAAGAACCGATCACTTTGTTGGTAAAGAAGAATCCGGTCTAACGTCCAGTAAGGATTTTCTAAAACAGATGAATTGGGAAGCCAATAGCTTTGCACCTCACTACCTGCAGCATCGATATATGAATACTTTTTCATTGAAGACAATGGAATAGAGGTGGGAGCACAGTATAGTGAAGGAAGTGTATATGTGCCTGCATCTCCAGGCACCTGCCGGTTATTTACATCCTCATAAATATAGGACACCTTTGCTACTACAGTAAGCTTTGATGAAATGTTACTATTTATCTTTAGGTCCACATTATGCCTTGAATAATCATTATTAGGCATGATGCCTTTGGCTTCAGTGTTTCCATAAGAAAAATAAGCCTGCATTTTATCGCCGCCGCCACTTACAGCAACGGTATTAGTTATATTAGTCCCCGTTCTGAAAAAATCTTTCAAGCGATCCGGTTGACCTTTTAGGGGGACAACATCTCCATTCCATAAGGTAACCATTTGACCAGTGGCTTTAGGACCCCATGCACGTTCAGAATTAGCGTTGAAAACACCCGCATCTCCCTGTCCATATTCATACTGTAATTCCGGGAATATTGCAGCCTGGTCAAAAGCAATTCCACCATTATAATCAACAGATATTCCACCGGCCTTAGGCTTCTTTGTTGTTATAATTATTGCACCGTTTTGGCCTTCGCTACCGTATAGAGCAGCAGCCGATGCTCCTTTCAACACAGTCATGCTTTCAATGTTATCCGGGCTTAACATGCCTACCCCACCATTCAATGGCACCCCATCAATTACATACAAAGGCTCACTACTTCCGGTAAGAGAACGATTACCGCGTATTATCACCTTGGAGTTACCACCAGGACCGGTGGCATCCCTGGTGATGGTAACACCCGCAACTTTACCCTGAAGCGTGTTTATTAAATTCGGATCTTTTGCCTCATTTAATTTATCTCCATTGATGCTCTGCAAGGAATAAGTCAGGGACTTTACTTCTCTTTTAATACCCAGCGCAGTTACCACTACTTCACTCAGTGATTCTGCTCCTGCCGGTAATAATTTTACATCAATTGTAGTGCGTCCGCTCACACCAATTTCCTGTGCACTAAACCCAATGTTGGTAAAAATCAAAGTGCCGTTTCCGTCTGGAATATTGATAACATAGTTCCCCTGGGCATCAGAGCTAGTACCTATGTTAGCCCCTTTTAAATTAATACTTACCCCCTGAAGAGGATTGCCATTTTGATCAGTAACCTTTCCCTTGATCACATTATCTGGAAGGGGAGTATCTGGTATACCGGCATTCGCCTGGAAGGTGAACAATACCATAAAGATCAGTGTCGACTTCGTGATCATACATCTTTTGATCCTAAATAATTTGGAAACGTCTTTATTTTGGTAGCCCTCAGATAATCTCATAGTTTTATTTTGTTTTGGTTATAAAATTGTTTCAACATAAATATTAACCTCTAATGCGATGCGCGAATGTTAGAGATATCGTTCGACATTATCCAATATCAGTTCCTAAACAAGGACTGCTCTATTATAAGAGTTCTTTCGCAATAGTTTTGAGTAGGGTGTGGAGAAGAATTTTCTGAAATATTTTTTATAAAAAATAATCTAATAAATAAAAAGACCTGGCGAACTCTGTATTAAGCCAACCAGACTTTTAAAATCAAATGTAATTCAAAAAGACAAAAAAAATTGCTCTAATTTTTTCGAATCATTATTAAACAAGCCGGATTCGGCACATCAACTTGTGCATTCGTTTTAGTCAATAATCCTGTTTGTTTGTTTCTTTTGAAAATGACAATATTATCTGTTGTCAAATTTGCAGCTAATAGAAAATTCCCAGTAGGATCAATGATGAAATTTCGGGGCTCTTTTCCCAATGTCGGCTGGTATCCTCTAAGACTTAATTTACCGGATGTTGGATTAATTGAAAAGATAGTAATCGCATTTAAATCGCCCCGGTTTGAAACGTATAAAAACTTTCCATCAGGAGAAACGACAATTTCCGCCCCGTCTTTCAGTCCGACAAATCCTTGAGGAAATGTTTGTAAATCCTGGATCTTGAACAATTCGCCATTTTTGTAACGATAAGAAGTTACTATACCTCCCATTTCCTGGACCACGTATGCAAACTTTTTGTTTGGATGGAAGGTCATATGCCTCGGGCCACCTCCCTTTTTGGATGCGGCGTAAGATGGCGATGCCAAAACGAGAGGCTTTTTACTTTCAGGGTTAAAGTGATAAATCATTATTTTGTCGAGACCTAAGTCCGGGGTAAATAAAAAGTTGCCATCGGGGGAAAATACACAAGCATGAACATGGGGTGTTTCGTCGATCTCTTTGGTTTTGTAAATCGAATCATTTATTAATTGTGCGTAAGGTTTTATAGTACCATCTTCATTTAATGGTAACATTGTGGCACTGCCTCCACCATAATTTGCAACTGCAATCCAGTTATTCGCAGGTGAGACGGAAACGTAACAAGGGCCGTCTCCTCCCGTAAGACTGCTATTCATAAAACTAAGTTTTCCATTTTCTTTATTGAAATGATAAGCACTGACCTTCGGGGGCGTTGCACCGCCAGTTTCGTTTACCGCATACACATGCTCCCCATCCCTGGAAGCCGCAAGGAAGGAAGGGTTGTTTGCACTATCAGTATTACTTATCAACCTAATTGCTCCTGTTTTCGCGTCAAAATCATAAACATAGATTCCTTTGCTACTCCCGTTAGTATAAGTGCCAATTAATAAATAATATTCTTGCGCGGAGCACGAAAAAAAACAGAGTGGGAAAATAACTAAGAATAAAATTTGACGTCTTAAGATGATCGCTTTTAGTATCATTTCTTTTATTTTAATTTGAAAGAATAATGCCGTTTTTTTTAATTAATTTAAGAAAGTGGCCGCCAGGTTCCGGTGGAGCGATCGATAAACGATTGTCGCTTAGTTGCTTCAAAATAAAAAGTCTGCATAAAAAAATATCCTTCTCGAAAATACTTCATAAGAATAACTATTCTTTAAAAGGAAAGTGATACTTCCAGTAGGAATTACTTAATTAAGTTAAGTTTCGGGTCTATCCATAAAAAAATTGAAGGAGCCTGTCCAAAAAACTGTAGGTAAACAATCCTGTAAACAAATTTACTAAAGTGTTGATCGGGCTCCAATGCCTGGTATGGTCGAGGTCGCAAACGGTTTTGGAAATATCATTTACTGATGCTATTACTCCTCTCTTTTGCCGCAATAATTTTTCTTCCATATGGATCAGTTTATTTTTATGTTCTGGCGAATACCTGTTATCAAATGCAACCCTTTGGAAAGTAATTGTTCGATAAGCGTACCTGCACCTGCTGGGGCACTGCTTACGAGCAATCAAATAACAAAAATTATGGATTAATCCTCATTACATTTACTTCATTCAGTAAAGACCAGCTCTCCTAACGGTCAAGCCTGCACTATGACTGTTAATCAGATATTGCTTCCCATTTCTGCCAATTAGAATACCCACCAGTAACAGGGATAAATTATATTTACACAGTCGTTTGCTAAACAATCATTAGCTCCACCAAACTATAAATAATGAAACAACCGGTTCTGTTTATTGCATCACTTTTTTTACTGGGAAGTTGTTACGATGTTCCCAACCCGGACAAAGAACTTGCCCGGGCAATTCTCAGCGATTCATCTCTTAACAAGGTGGATAGCATGGCACGTTCTCTTTTGCAAAAAGGATTTAACGCCGGTAGCGGTTATTCGCAGGTGTGGGCACGTGATATGAATACCTTTGTGGAAACCTCACTCGGGGAGGTAAATCCGAAAGATATCCGGGGAGCCATTTTGGTATTTTTTGCCCTGCAACAGCCCAACAACGAAATGATTGATGGCTATGTGCTGAACAAAGATTTTAAATGGGATGATCCCAATCAATACCATGCCAAGGCCGATACCGCCCATGTCGGGTTTAAAAATACCGTGGAAACCGACCAGGAAACTTCCCTTATTCAAACTGTAGGAAAGTATGTAAAGACCACCGGTGACACATCCATTCTTTCAGAAACAATTGCCGGAAAAACTGTGTTGGAGCGTATGGGTATGATGGTGGACTATTTGATGAAAGAGCGTTACAGCAAGAAATACGGATTGCTTTGGGGAGCTATGACCGCCGACTGGGGAGATGTGCAACCCAATACGGACAATGTGGTAGATATTGATTCTACCACTACGCCTGCAATTGATATTTATGATAATGCGATGTTTGTAATAGCCCTGGACAATCTTGCGGTGATGACCAAAGACCCCGCTGTGGCGCGGCAATGGAAAGACCTGCGCACGCGTATTGCTGACAATGCACGCAAATATTTATGGGACGAAAAGAATCAAAAATTCATTCCACATATTTATTTGAATACATCACCCATACCCGCAGGTTTTGATGAGTCAGAAGTGTTTTACCATGGCGGTACTGTCATAGCCATTGAGGCCGGCTTGCTAAGTAAAGCTGAAATTGAAGTTTCCAATAAAAAGATGCTTGAAAACGTTCGCCTGTCGGGTGCGCCATCCATTGGGCTAACCCTGTACCCCGTTTATCCTGACAGCTTTTTTCACGGTGGAATGGCGAAACCCTATGTTTACCAAAATGGTGGAGACTGGACCTGGTTTGGCGCACGAATGATCCAGCAACTCATTGCCAACGGTTTTGCTAAGGAGGCATATTCCGAAATCCGACCCATGATTGACAGGGTAATAAAAAACAAAGGATTTTACGAATGGTATGCATTAGATGGGAAGCCGGCAGGTTCTGCGAATTTCAAAGGTTCTGCAGGAACGCTTGCCAAAGCTATCCGAATGTTGAAACAATGGGCAGTGAAGCATACGTGATCTTATAAAAGGTTACACCCTGGCGGCCTTTAGGTTTGCATTAAACTTTTACTCAATAAATTATTACTACTATTACTTTTCTTTTTTTATTACTTTTTTTCTTTGTGAGTTCACAGTTTATGTGAATAACTTTAAAAAGGAAGCAGGGTGAACTTTCCTGTCGGCTAGACTTCAGATCTATTGCCTGTATTAGTCCCCGCTTCCTT
>JBKJRY010000241.1:0-2909 GCA_046593045.1 Chitinophagaceae bacterium
CAGTATAATCATTAATGCTGATGCCCGGTTTTAATATACTTGCCGCATACTGGTGCAGACGGAGGCAGGCATTATAAACAGTTTTTTGCCTTCTTGTAAATTTTCCATTCACGGGCACTGTTCGGGAAAGATCTGCAGCGTAATTTCCATAGCTGGCGCCAAAATCCATTAAGACCATTTCACCACCTTTACATTCATTGTTATTGCTTACATAATGCAATGTTCTTGCCCTGTCCCCACTGGCAATAATGCTTCCATAAGCAGGACCCGTTGCTCTTTGAGAAAGGAAAGAATGCCATATTTCCGCATCTATCTCGTATTCCATAACACCGGGCCTTATAAATTTGAGAAGGCGCCTAAAAGCATTGTCAGTAATATCTATAGCTTTTTGCATTACTTCAATCTCAAACGGAGTTTTTATCGCTCTCAATTCTTTTAGAATTTTAGCGCTTCGCTTGTAATTATGCACTGGATAACGTTCCCTGATACTCGCAGCATACCTGTAATCTTTTACATTCACAAGGTTTGACTTACGGTCATTTTCGTTGGTATTCAGGTAAATATTATCAGCTAAATGTATCCATGGCTGTAACATGGCATCATGTGTGTCGAGCCAAATTACAGTTTCAATCCCTGATATCTTTGTGCCTTCGCTGGCTGTAAGCCTGTGCCCGTCCCACTTTTCTTTCAGTTCATTGGGGCGTACAAGAACCAGCACTTCCCTGTATTTTATGTCAGGATTATCAGGAAATAAAATAACCATTGTTTCCTCCTGTTCAATCCCGCTTATCCAAAAAAGATCAGAATTTTGTTTGAATGGAAATAATGCATCCCCATTCATCGGCAATTCATCATTGCTGTTAAAAATAGCTATTGAATTTTTTTCCATCTTTCCAATAAACCTTTTCCTGTTTTGAATAAAAATCTCGGGATTGAGAGGGAGATATTTCATTTGGTAAAAATTTTGTGGTTTGCAATATACACGATTAAAAGATTTTCAATTTCTAAACACATTTATTGTCAGAAAACTATAAGAATTCAAACTTACCTCTTCCAACAGAATCGGTTATAAAAATATTGATTTAAGACCTATTCGTATTACTTATGAACACGTTCTCAATTTCTGAAAAATTAAAAACTAGTTACAATTTATGACTGTGTTTTTTAATGAAATCAAAAACCGGATTGCATAACTTTGCTTTTTTTTAACGAAAACTTGTTCATGTCAAATCCGCCCTTATTTGATTTCCCCAAAAAATTGCTATTCAATTTAGGATTAAGATTCGCAGAAAATATTTACTATCAACTATCACCTGGGGAATTACTGAATCAATCGATAGAGAAAGGAGAAGTTATTTTAACTGACTCAGGTGCTCTTGTAATAGATACGGGAGAGTTTACCGATCGAAGTCCGAAAGATAAATTTATTGTAAAGGACAGGTTTAGCGCGACCTCTATTGATTGGAATGAATTTAATATTCCCATAGAGGAAAAATATTTTGAAAAGCTGTACACTGAAATGATTGATTATCTCAATGATAAAAAACTATGGGTTCGTGATTGTTATACCGGCGCTAGTCCTGACAACCGTTTAAACATTCGTGTGCTTAACGAAAACCCCTCCTGTAATTTATTTGCCTACAATATGTTTTTACAGCCAGGTGAAAAAGAGTTTGATGATATTGAAATTGACTGGCATTTGATACAAGCACCCAATTTTTTTGCCGATCCCGCCACGGGTGGTATACCCCACAAAAGTTTTGTAATTGTAAATTTCACCAAGCAAATAATTCTTATTGGAGGCACGCAATACATCGGCGAGATGAGAAAAGGACTATTCAGCATACTTAACTAGGTAATTCCCTCGCGATAGAGATGTGCTAATTATGCCCCCACGCTGCAAACACAGAAGGGAACGGAGACATTAAAACCGCACATAAACTTGTGTAATATTTCCACAAAAAAATTTTAAAATTATCGGGGCTTAATCAGCGGGGAAATCCTGTCCAGGCAATGATTTAAAATATAGAAGCCATTAACATTTGCATTCCTAACGATATTCTTTGTCTAATTGCTCATTGTATTCGGGATGGCGCTTGATAAATGCCGCCACAAAAGGACAATAAATTATTACCTGCTTATTAAGTTCCTTAGCATATTTAAAAGCATAGGCTGCCAATGCAGATGCAATACCTTTTCCGGCCATATTGCCCGGAACTTCTATATGCAGGAAGGCAATATCTTTTTTGTAAAACCGATATTCAAGAAATGCAACGTCACTTCCGTCATGGATTTCAAAACGCGTCAGGTCTTCATTACTCAACTACCACCTTCTAAGAAGGTGGGTTGGAAGGCATCGGGCATAGCCCTCTTTAACTCTCTGGAGGTGGCGAAAACAAATCAAAATTCTGACCTTGACTTTCCTCTTTCTTATCTTCCTTCTCCTGATATTTTACATATCTTCTGATTATTTCTTCGTCTACTCCTACCGTCGTTACAAAATATCCTCTTGACCAAAAGTGATTCCCCCAATAGGGGTGCTGTTTTAACTTCGGATAACTCTTAAATAATTTTATTGCCAGCTTTCCTTTCAATGTCCCCATTAATGTGGATACCGATATTTTCGGTGGTATGGATACCACTACATGAATATGATCAATACACACATTCAATTCGATTACTTCTACTCTTTTCCGATCACACAACATCTTTATATCTTCTTCCACTAAACTTTTTACTTCTCCAAACAATACTCTATAACGATATTTTGGTGTCCATACTATATGATAATCGCATTTATATACTACATGCGATAGCTTCTTGTATTTATTTGACATCTCCCAAAATTAAGGCGTAGCCATCAGAACATGACCACCGCCACAGGCGGTGGATTTTTAAGTTGCATTAAA
>JBKJRY010000384.1:0-10238 GCA_046593045.1 Chitinophagaceae bacterium
TTACTTCAATTTTAATGCTTTTTATAAAATCCATACTCAACACCAGTAAGCTTTTTATTCACATCTTTTCTAATGGCCGCCATTAGAAATCTTATCTAATAACTTTTTTGGGATAAAATCTTCTGCATTTATTTTTTGTGCACTTGTATATTGTAATCTTTAATTACTAAATTAGTAGAGAAAAACATCCCGCTGATTTCTGTCCTCAATATTTTATTTCAATTTAAACTTACATCTTTCAACATGAAAAAGACAATTGTGCTATTTCAGTTATTGCTATTTGCATTTGTATCATCATTTTGCCAGGTAAACAACACAAATGATTCAGCTACTAAAAAGCCACCTCCGCCACCCGACAGGAACATGTTTGGCCTGCACATTCCACGAGGCTTAACCAAAACTTCCGAAGCGCTCGCTGATGGATATGTAATATTTCCAGTTCCAAATTCCGCTCTAGTGTATCTTATCAATCGAAAGGGCGAAGTCGTTCACCAGTGGAAAGGAAACTATGGAGGTCCAACCATTTCGCCCTACCTGCAAAGTGACGGTTCTATCATAGCCAACGCAGCTGACCCTGACTTCCCTGTATTTGCGGGCGGAGGCGAAGCAGGACGAATACAAAAAATTTCGTGGGATAGTAAAATGCTTTGGGATTTTGAATATGCGACAGAACAATATTTGCACCACCACGATTTTGCGGTTATGCCTAATGGTCATATACTCGCTATTGCCTGGGAAGCTAAAACACCTGCAGAATGTACGGCAGCCGGTCGTAAGGCCAATATGATTCCGAAGGCAGGCTTGTGGCCAGATAAAATTGTGGAAATAGTCCCTGAGGGGAAAACCGGTGGTAAAATTGTTTGGGAGTGGCATGTGTGGGATCATCTCATACAGGATTATGATGCTAAAAAAGCGAATTATGGTAAACCAGCCAATCATCCTGAGCTATTGGATTTCAACGTAGGAGACACTGTGCCTCCAATGATGACACAGGGCCACATGGATACTTTACACGCACAGGGAAGAGCGTGGAGAAACCAAACCCTGGAAAATGAAGGATCCGAAGTCTATCATTTTAATGCCGTTAAATATAATCCTGACCTTGACCAGATTGTTTTCAGCTCTCCCAACCTGAGCGAGATATTTATTATAGATCATAGCACAACTACGAAAGAAGCCGCCGGACACAAAGGTGGTAAATATGGAAAGGGTGGTGATTTTTTATATCGCTGGGGAAATCCCCAAAACTATCACCGCGGAGATTCGAGCGATGAAAAACTATTTGGCCAGCATGATGTGAGGTGGATTGAAAAAGGAAAGCCGGGGGCAGGTAACCTGACAGTTTTCGATAATGATGTTCCGGCTGCAAGCCATAAGCCTTACTCTGCAGTGTACGAATTATCCACACCTGTTGATAACAAAGGAAATTATTCTATGGAAAAGAATGGAACATACGGGCCTGAAAAGCCTTCCTGGTTGTATATGGCACCAGACACGTTTTCTTTTTTCAGCGGCTTTATATCCGGTGCACAAAGGATGAGCAATGGCAATACTTTTATTGATGAAGGAGCAAAAGCAAGATTTTTTGAAGTGACGAACGATGGTAAAATCGTCTGGGAGTATTTAAACCCTTACCGCGGCGATATTCGCCTGCCAAACGGCGATCCGATTAACCCGGTGCCCCTTACTTATTTTTCATTTCGGGCTAACTTTATTCCAGCGGATCATCCCGGGCTTGCAAATAAAAAACTGGAGCCAATAAATCCGCAGCCTGCTGCATTTAAGTTACCTCCAATGCCACCGCCTCCAAACCAGTAATAAACAGGGGAGAATAAATTCATCTTAAAAATACCTCAAGGATTCTTCAAAATAAATAACCAAATTTCAACATGAAAAAAAAGTATTTTCTCCTGGTTCTTTTGATAAGTATATCAACAGGACTTTTTTGCCAGCCACATATTGATAAAGATTCTTCGTCAAAAAAGGTTGCTTCAAAAGACAGGAACATGTTTGGACACTCCATACCGCGCGGTTTAAAAATTAATTCTCCCGGATTAGCAGACGGATATATCATGTTTGCCGTTCCGAATTCTCCATTCATTGATTTAATCAATCGCAGGGGTGATGTCGTACACCAATGGAAAGGAAATTATGAAGTATTCAATGCATATTTAATGAATGACGGTTCGCTCGTGCAGAGTGCCCTTGATCCGGATTTTCCCACGTTCGGTTTTGGTGGCCCCTACGGACGTTTACAAAAAATTAGCTGGGATGGAAAAATGCTGTGGGATTTCGAATACGCCAATGAGAAAGAAATGGTTCATCATGATTTCACAGTAATGCCTAGTGGGAATATACTGGCCATAGCTTATGAGACAAAATCGTATGATGAGGCCATTGCGATGGGAAGAAAGCCCGCGATGATACCAAAGTCAGGACCGTGGCTGGAAAAAATTATTGAAATTCAGCCGGAAGGCAAAACCCACGGCAAGATTGTATGGGAATGGCATTTGGAAAATCATTTAATCCAGGATAACGATGCAAAGAAGGCCAACTACGGGAAGCCCGCCGAACACCCGGAATTATTAGACTTCAATATGGGAGTTCCCTTACCTCCTGCAATTACCCAGGATAGCGTGGAAATTTTGCAGGCTCAGGGCAGGGCTGAAAGAAATGAGACTGCTGATAACAGGGGCGCTGACATTTTCCACTTTAATGCAATTAAATATAATGCTGATCTTGATCAAATTGTTTTTAGCTCACCAAGCCTGAATGAGATTTTCATTATTGATCACAGCACAACTACTAAAGAGGCAGCAAGTCACAGTGGAGGAAAAAGCGGTAAGGGGGGAGATTTTCTGTATCGTTGGGGGAATCCTCAAAATTATAAAAGAGGTGATTCTGCTGATAGAAAATTGTTTGGCCAGCATGATATAAGATGGATTGAAAAAGGAAAACCTGGAGCCGGAGATTTAACCGTGTTTAATAATCATCCTCCAAAAGATGTGGAATGGGATAAACCCGGTAGCGATGCTGCAAATTATTCGGCCATATTTGAAATAACTCCACCTGTGGATAATATGGGCAAATATGCTAAAGAAAAGAACAAACCTTTTGACCCTGAAAAACCAGCATGGGTTTATATAGCACCGGATACATTTTCATTTTACAGTAGTTTTATCTCCGGCGCACACCGTATGAATAACGGGAACACATTTATTGACGAAGGAGCCAAAGGACGGTTTTTTGAAGTAACACCTGATGGACAAATGGTATGGGAATATTTGAATCCCTATCGCGGTGACATTCGTAAGCCGAATGGTGACCCAAATTCGCCTGTTCCGATGACTTATTTTGATTTTCGGTCCACTTTTGTAGCGGCAGATAACCCGGGATTGGCAAACAAAAAACTAGAACCGTTAGTACCACAGCCGCAGCCATTTTTTCTGCCGCAGCCAGGTAAATAAAGATGAAATATTGAATTGAAATAATCACCAACATTCAAAACGTTGGTGATTTTTATTTTAAGTCTGTGGTGAGCAACCAAATTAATGCTCTGCCATTATCACGCCATTATCTTTTACATATTCGTTCCAATGACTTAACATTTCCTGGTATACTTGCGGGTTCTGTTTAGATAAATCATTGGATTCTATTGGATCTTTTTCTATGTCGAAAAGCTCAAAAATTCCTTTGCCGAATGGCGGTTCTATTTTTGTTATTTTCCATTTGCCGTTGCGAACTGCGCATCTTCCAAAGAGTTCCCACCCCATTACATATTCTTCATCATGAACGTATTTTTTTTTGCCATCCAGTAAGGGGATTATTGATGAACCTTTGTACGGTGCTATTTTATTTCCCTGGTAAGTGGAAGGATATTTAGCACCGGCCACCTCAAGAAAGGTAGGAGCCAGGTCCATAATAGTAGTGAAGGCAGTTGTTATAGTACCGCCTTCTTTTTGAAAAGGCATTTTCACAATCATCGGTGTATGGATGCCGCCTTCCGAACTATATCCCTTGTAAAAACTATTTACCGCGCTGGAAGCATGCGCCCATTGAGGACCGTAAGCGGTATAAGAATTTGCAGTGCCCATATAAGGATAAGGATTTTGCTTATCCGGTGTTTCATTAAATTCAAAAGCATCCGGGCCATTATCAGATAAAAAAACAAATAAAGTATTATCGTATTCCCCGATATCCTTTAAGTATTGAACAAGCCTGCCGATATTGTAATCAAGGTTGTCTATCATACCCGCATAAATTTCCATCTTCCTTGCTTCGATTCTTTGATCATCTTTGCTAAGATCTCTCCAGGGCAATAAAGGTTCTTTCGTAATAAAATATAGGCTACCCTTTACTGCAGGAAGATTGGGTAGCGCAACTTCTTTAGTGACGAAACCTTTTTCTTTTAAAGCATTAAAACGAAAAGACCTAAGACTATCATAACCTATATCATATTTCCCATGATATTTTTCTATGTATTCCGGCGGCGCCTGCAAAGGCCAATGCGGAGATGTATAAGCAGCGTACAAAAAAAATGGCTTTTTATCTTCATGATCCTGTTTTATAAAGCCGATCATCTTGTCTGTATAAAGATTTGTGGAATATTGTCCATCCGGATATGCAGTGTAATGCCCATCTTCCCAAAAGGAGGTTTCTTTCTTATCTGGATAAAAGTGATTCGCAGCGGCATCCAATAATGCAAACGACCTATCGAAACCTTTGGCAGTAGGACTTTGCTCAGGTGTAAGCCCAAGATGCCATTTTCCCGAAATGTATGTATGATAGCCCGCGTCCTTCATTAGTTGTGCAACAGATACAACCCGGTTATTTAGAAATCCTTCATATCCCTGATGGCCGGTTTGTCGTGGAAAATAGGTCACATGTTCTGCCATGTTTCCAAGACCGGCAATATGGTTATCCGTTCCCGTTAGTAGCATGGCGCGTGATGGAGAACAGGTAGCGGCAGTGTAAAAATTGGTAAATATTTGCCCATGTTTTGCGAGTGCATTTATATTTGGAGTGGAAATTTCACTTCCAAAGCATCCGAGATCCGAGTATCCGAGATCGTCCGCCAATATCAAAACAATATTCGGTTTCCGTTCGGGCTTGGGTTGCTGCCATGAAATAAATAAACATGAAATAAACATCAGTATAATGCTAATCTTTTTCACCAATACATGATTTTAAGTTTACTTTTGGTTACAACATTATTTAAAGATAATCAATAGCTAACTGCGCCATCAATCAAAAATATTCAACGAAAAGTGACGGCTGAATCAAAGTGAAATGATAGCTGTGAAAATAACCTTCAGGGATAAAGCAAGCTAACTGTAAACGTCCGACAAATAAGGAGGTTCGGTTCTAATTATACACCAACAATAAAATTATGGAAAATAACAAGTGGAAGATGAAGCTCACGCTTCTTCTTGTAAGTAGCCTTACAATTATGTCTATAATTACCATCTCTCCTGCATTACCCCAAATGACGATGGCGTTTCCTGATATTAAAAACGCAGAACTTCTCGTAAAATTAGTATTGACAATTCCAGCGTTGATGATTGCGATCTTCTCCCCCATTGCAGGACGGCTTATTGACAGGCATGGAAGATTGAGAATTTTATGGATATCTCTTGTAGTCTATGCCGTTGCAGGATCGGCGGGGTATTATCTTAATAATATTTATCACATTCTTATTTCAAGAGCTTTGCTCGGTATTTCAGTAGGTATGTCAATGACTATTGTAATTACATTGATAGCTGATTATTTTGAAGGAATGGAACGACAAAAATTTGTAGGGGTACAAATAGCATTCATGTCAATGGGGGGAATTTTATTTATCGGACTTGGGGGAATACTTGCAGACTTTGGCTGGAGGTATCCTTTTCTTATTTATCTGTCTTCTCTCTTAATTCTTCCACTTGGTATTTTCTACCTGCAAGAACCTACGGTAGTGAAAAGGACAGCCCTGACCAGCGGGAACGCCAGGGTACCCGAAATAATCTGGCTGTTATTCATAAATACCATGCTCATGTGGATTATTTTCTTTTTCATACCCGTGCAAATTCCATTTTATCTAAAGAGTATTGGGGTAGAAAAGAATTCATTAATAGGAGCATCAATAGCAACGGCAACGTTATTTTCGGCGATTTCATCTTTTTTCTATTCGAAAATAAAAAGCAGGTTTAGTTTTTTGTCCATCTTTTCTATGGGATATTTATTTATGGCCGCAGGATTTATCTGCATCTCAATTTCCCACACATATGCGCTGGTTGTTGTTGCTATGATGCTTATAGGATTGGGTATGGGTATGATGATTCCAAATACCAATATGTGGGTAATGAAAATCGTTCCTCCTGAAGTAAGAGGTAAGGAGATCGGAAAGCTTACAACGTTTTGGTTCCTTGGACAATTCTTATCCCCCATCATTATTTTCCCGGTCTTAAACAGGGTATCACTTTCATCGACATTTCTTTTAGCATCCATACTTCTTTTTATTTTTTCCATGGGCTTCTTGCTTTTTCATTTTAGCAAGACCGGGAAAACGATATTAAGCAGGGCGTGAAAAACATTTAGCAATCGTTGCATTTTGTTTATTAGTAGGGTGTTGACTAACCAGATTATATCAGTAGATTTATTAATGAAAAGACCATGTGATTCTAAAACTAAAATTTAAACGAGAGAGGTGAAAATAATTTGATGAGGTGAATTGTTTAAATAAAACATATCGATATTAAGTGGAGTGTGCTGCCCTCTATAAAGAATCAAATGACCAGGAGAATTTTTTTCGCACTGATTTTTATAGCCCCTTTTTAAAACAAATTCGTTCCAAACTGTTGAAAGGTTATATATGCATCTAAAAATAAAGGCGTATCAATTGTAAAAACAATTAGCAATCAAGATGTCTTCTTTCATCGTATTAACTACAGTGGGTTTACTAATTGTTGCGCTATATAGCAATATCGCAAGACCATCCCTGTTATTCACTGTTGCTGTTTTAATATTCCTGGTTTTTGGTATTCTTGAACCAGAAGATGTTTTGAAGGGACTATCAAATAAGCAGATAATTATTATCTTTTTACTGCTGATACTTTCCATTGGTTTTAAGAAGGAGTTCGGCAATGGCTTTTTCAACTATCTCTTCAAACCGGACCTCCTTCCCAAACAATTTCTAATGCGGATCATGTTGTTTGTTTCTTCCTGTTCACCATTTATCAACAACACTCCAATTGTAGCATTCATGATTCCCTATGTAAAAGAATGGGTGGATCGCAAAGGTTTGGCTGCTTCCAGATTTATGATACCGCTGTGTTTTGCAACTGTCCTTGGTGGCATGATCACGGTTGTCGGAACCTCTACTAATTTATTATTAAACGGCCTGATTGCTGAATCTGGTCTGGCATTTTTAGGTTTCAAGGATTTTCTTTTTTTGGGACTGATTGTAGCTATTTTGGGGTTAGTGTATATTTATTCAATTGGCTATTACCTGTTGCCCGATAAAAAAAGTGCCATAAAAGAAATGGAAGAAAACCTGAAGGAGTATGTGGTGGAGACGATTGTAGAACCTTCCTCTATATTGATTGGCGAATGTGTCAAAACTCATTTGCGTAACTTAAAGGACATTTACCTATTTGAGGTCGTTCGTGATGGCAGGTCAATTTTTCCTGTATCGCCTGAAGAAGTAGTGCAGGAAAGCGACCGGCTTTATTTTTCCGGGCAAACCAGTGCTATAGAGCAGTTAGTAAAGGAGGTGAAGGGTTTATCGCTGCCGGATAAGACCACGCTCAACAGGTACCGGCACCACAATTGTATCGAAGCAATTATTCCTGTTAGCTCCAACCTGATCGGGAAACAGGTCCGGGAATCCAATTTCCGGCAGAAATATAATGCTTCAATAGTTGCGCTCCACAGAGAAGGAAAAAGAATTGCCACACCCGTTGGCGAAACTATTTTGAGTGCCGGTGATTTAGTATTGCTGTTGGGTGCTGATACAATGAACAACCATGAATCTGACCTGTTTCTTCTGAAGCATCATGATATACAACTGCTGACTGAGAAAAAAACAATTCTAAACACCATAGCTCCTTTCGTGGCATTAGCATTTTTGATTTTGGGCATTACCAGGGTTATAGATTTGTTCATTGCCACATCGCTGGCAATAATTTTATTCATTGCCATAAGAACGCTTCGATTTAACGATGTAAAAAAAGCATTTGATTTTGATTTGGCTGTATTGTTAATAGCTTCCCTCGCTATTGGGCTCGCTCTCTCCAGGTCAGGAGCTGCGCAATGGTTGGCGACAGGGGTTTTGCGCCTGAGCGGTACACAGCCAATTACCGCCATTGCCCTCCTGTTTGGAGTAACAATCGTGATAACCTCTGTTATATCCAACACCGCGACGGTAGCTATCGTTTTTCCTGTGGCCGTTTCACTGGCTGCTCAGTTACATATTAGTACAACTCCTGTATTTGTAGCTATAGCCTTTGCGGCCTCCTGCTGCTTTATGACGCCTATTGGTTACCAATGTAATTTGATGGTGTATGGACCGGGAAATTATTCATTCAAAGATTTTTTAAAAATAGGCTTTCCGCTTACGATCCTGTACGCGGCCACATGTATTTTTTTTATTTCATGGTATTATAATTTATAACTGATGGCCAATACTATCTTTCCTTTCGATTCTAAAATTAGCTACGAGCAACGTATAAAAGCCATGAGACAACAGCCCCATCTCATTTGGCTTACCGGCCTTTCAGGATCGGGCAAAACAACATTAGCCCTTCGTCTTGAACATTATTTTTTTGGCAAAGGTTTTAAAGTGTTTATACTTGATGGCGATAATGTACGCATGGGGCTTTGCAAGGGATTAGGGTTTTCCGAAGATGACCGCAGAGAAAACTTGCGCCGGGTTGGCGAAGTAGCGAGACTGATGCTTGATGCGGGACTCGTAGTTATCAGCGCTTTTATTTCACCGTGCGAAGACGACAGGATGGCTATTAAAGAGATGGTTGGAGAGCAAAGATTCATTGAAGTATATGTAAACTGCTCCCTGAAAGTCTGCGAAGAACGTGATGTGAAAGGATTGTACGCCAAGGCACGTAAAGGGATTATCCCGCATTTTACAGGTATCAGCGCTCCTTATGATCCACCTGTTTCGCCCGCAATAGAACTAATGACAGCCGAGGAAACTATCGAAGAATCGGTAGGTAAGATCATTGAATTTGTCGGGCCGGTAATTAGCTTGTAATATTATTTCATACAAAAGCAAAAAAATATGATCGATATAAAAGGTCTTCTTGAGTTAGCCCAGGGAGCAGCATTAAAGGCAGGCATGGCTATTTTGAAAGTTTACGCTTCCGGCGATTTTGGCATAGAGTTGAAAAGCGACCGGTCTCCATTGACTCTTGCTGATAAGGCCGCTCATACAATCATTGCTTCCTGCCTGGAAAAAGCAGGTTTGCCCATGCTTTCTGAAGAAGGTAGCCATCTAAGTTATGAGGAGCGTAAAAATTGGGAATACTACTGGCTGGTGGATCCGCTGGACGGCACAAAGGAATTTGTAAAGCGAAACGGGGAGTTTACTGTAAACATAGCTTTGATGCACTCCGGTATTCCTGTTGCAGGAGTGATTTACGCACCGTGTATGGACATACTTTATTTTGGTTCGAAAGAGACAGGTGTGTATAAAATTGAAAAAGGTACAAAAGTACAATTACCAGTTATCCCTGATAAAAGGACTATGAGGGAACTTAAAGAAAAAGAACAAATCACGGTGGTAGCATCCAAATCGCATTTAAATGAAGAAACAAAAGCTTTTATAGATCAATTTCGAAATGTGGCCCTTTCTTCCATGGGCAGTTCTTTAAAACTAATGCTATTAGCAGAAGGCAGCGCAGATATTTATCCGAGACTTGCTCCTACCATGGAGTGGGATACAGCAGCTGGCCATGCTATTTTAAGATCTTTAAACATGAATGTTTATCAAACGGATTTAAATTCAGAACTTGTATATAACAAAGAGAATTTATTAAATCCGTCGTTTATTGCTTTTTAAAAACAACAGTTGATTCACTAATACTAACGGCTACCTATATTCCATTTGGTACATTCGGTGTGATTGGATTCGATGATAACAGCAAGATATCGGATCACTTCTTTGACTCCACCGTCTACTTTCAACCATTAAGATCTTTTTCGTTAGCTAACTTGCACGGGCAATTGCCAAACGATAAATAAAT
>JBKJRY010000041.1:0-7147 GCA_046593045.1 Chitinophagaceae bacterium
CCTTACAGTTTTGCTCATCCACAAATTTTATAAAGAAGTCTTTTAATTTCATAGCTAATATATTTAGCTTGAAATTACTAATAATATTAGTTACTACCAAATTGCGGATAGTCATTCATTTTCTATTATACCAACAGAATGAATTGCCATGGCATGGGTTAATATTGTATTACTGCGAACCGGTTATACATACATCATGCATAGCCGTTTTCATTTAAAAAATTATTTCCGGAATTATTTACCAGATATGTATCCGTTCATCTTTTGGAACAAACATCTTATCGCCTTCTTTTATATTGAAGGCCGTATACCATGCATCCATATTACTAACGGGTGCGTTTGTACGATACATACCGGGAGAATGCGGGTCTGTTTTAATAAGTTGAGCCGTGGTTTCGGGTAAAGTATTATTTCTCCATACCTGCGCCCAACTCAGAAAAAAACGCTGCTGAGGTGTGAATCCATTAATCACTTTTCCTTCCTTAAATTGCTTTGTTTTTGTGAAAGCTTGATAAGCAATATTTAATCCGCCGAGGTCTGCGAGATTTTCACCAAGGGTCAATCTTCCGTTTACATGAATCGTATCCAGTACCGTAAACGCATCATATTTTTTAGCGACCATGTCAGCTTTTGATTTAAAATTTTCTTCATCAGTTTTTTGCCACCAGTCTTTAAGATTTCCGTTTGCATCAAACTGCCGGCCCTGGTCATCAAAGCCATGTGTCATTTCGTGGCCAATAACCGCGGCTATACCACCATAGTTCACCGCATCATCCGCACCAAAGTCGAAGAACGGAAATTGTAAAATCCCTGCAGGAAAAGTAATATCATTGTTAGTAGGGCTGTATTGTGCATTGATGGTTGGCGGCGTCATACCCCAGTCAGTCTTGTCCACCGGCTGTCCCATATGGTTTACCATATAATTGTAAGCCCATACGCTGCTACTGTGTATGTTTCCAAAATAATCATTCCTGTTTATTGTTACTCCATCATAGTCTTTCCACTTATCGGGGTAAGCAATTTTTTTGGTAAAAGCTTCCAGCTTTTCAAGTGCTTTCATTTTGATATCCGCACTCATCCAGTCCAGACCTTTTATTCGATCAGCAAAAGTATTTTGCATATTGGTCACGAGATTCACCATGTATTCTTTTGCTTCTGGCTTAAAATATTTGTCAACGTATAGCTGGCCAATCATATCCCCGAGTGTTCCATCTATCAAGCCACTCATTCTTTGCCACCGGGGAGTTATTTCCTTTTGACCGGTCAGCACTTTATTTAGCTTAAAGTCTGCATTTACAAAGGAACTGCTTAAATTGGGAGCCGCACTATTTATTACTTCCCAGGCCAGGTATGTTTTCCAGTAGTTTAATGGAAGAGCGACAAGGAGGCTGTCAAATGTTTTTAAAAAGCCGGGATTATTTACTACCACGCTATCAGCGCCATGTATCTCCATATCATCCAGTAAAGTGGCCCAGTTAATATTTGGTGTGAGGTCTGACAAATCTTTTACAGAAAATTTATTATAAGTTTTATAAGGATCCCGCAATTCAACACGCGGATACTGAGCCCTTGCAAAAACGGTTTCAATCTTCATTACCGTACCGGCATTCACCATAGCCGTATTGTCATCTTCACCGGTCAAAGAAAAAAGAGTTTGAAGATTTTGACTGTATGCCTCCCTGATCTTGACGCTACCTGCATCATCTTTCAAATAATAATCCCTATCAGGCAGGTTAGTGCCCCCCTGCCCTATTGAAGGAATATATTCGAGAACATTTTTTCTGTCAGGATATACACCAATTCTGAAACCAGCACTACCATACCCGTTCACACGAATTATTGCTATTTCATGCAAAACATCGTTGATGCTTGTTACCTCGCTTATCTCTTTCAAAATGGGTTTTATGGGCTCGTATCCCTTTTTTTCAATAGTAATACTATCCATGCCACTGTAATAAAAATCTCCTATGATCTGCGTTTTGCGGTCAGGGTTGGACACATTTGAAGCCTCATTCAATAAACTACTGAGGCGTTTTGAATTTTCCTGTCGCAACTCATCAAAACTTCCCCAGCGTACTCTTGATGCGGGGATAGGGTTATTTTTTATCCAGTTGCCATTTGCATAAAGAAAAAAATTATCGCCGGGCTTTACACTCTCGTCCATATTTGCCTTATCAATGTATTTTGTCTTAAGCGACAAGGTATTCGTATTCCCGGTTTGTGAGAAAACCATGGTATTGATAAATAACAGGTAGGCTATAGAAAATCCAACTCTTGAACGTTTGTTCATAACTTATACTGATTGAGTAAAACGATAAAGTTACTGGCAAACTATAAAATACACAGGATTCTTTGATGAATGGTTTGTCCAATACTTTCCTCGTTAGTGAAACACTTGCAATAAGGTAAACAGTAACTATAATAGTGGAGAAGAAATTGACACAAAATATTATTACATCACGAAGCCAGTTGTGCTCACCATTGATGCAGCACTTGTATCATTTTATTTTGCAATGGTAAGACGTATGGTAGTATAGGTTATACTATAATTCGCTAAAACCGAATTGTCAGCATGATTGCCATTGTTGCAACCACCACCCGATGCGGGAACAAGGATTTTATTGCTCAAGACTACCTGGTCTATACCGGTATAATCTTTTGCAGGCACGTATTGATATACCACATTCCCAGTTTTTGCATCCAACCCTGTCGTACTAATGGTATAGTGTGAAGCTTGTTTTTCAATAGCTACGTTACCAGAACTGTTTATGGCCAATTCATAATTTCCATTAGGCGCAATTGTTGCATTTATTACATGGGGAGCAGCCGGCGCAACCAAATCAGTTGCAGATTGTTTAGAACAGGATTGTAATATAAGTAACGCTCCTGATAGAACAACCGGAAGAAAGTACAGCTTTTTCATACAATTAATTTATATATGAAAGTTAACAATTTTTTGACACGATCTTTGACAAATAATTTCTTTTTTATACACAAATAAATTCATGAACACAACAACCTAACGTTTAAACACACCGAATGACAAAAAAAGTGACATTTAAAGGACTATGGGAAGTATTAAAGAAATGCTTCCAGGGATTTGCAGACAACAAAATTCCCAAACTCAGCGCATCACTCGCATACTACACTGTTTTTTCCCTGGGGCCATTATTGATAGTTATTCTATTCCTATGCAGCTTCTTTTTTGGACGAGAGGCCGTAGAAGGTTCCATCTTCGGCCAAATGCAAAGTTTTGTTGGAACAGATGCAGCATTACAGATTCAGGACATTATTAAAAATGCCAGCCTAAGCGGTGAAAGTACCGTGGCTGCCACTATTGGCATCATCACTTTATTGATTGGCGCCACCACCGTTTTTGCTGAGATACAGGATTCAATAAATATGATATGGGGTTTAAAAAGAAAGCCTACCGCAGGCTGGTGGGTATTAGTAAAAACCAGGCTTCTTTCATTTGGAGTAATAGGGAGCCTGGGTTTTTTATTACTCGTCTCACTTGGCGTTACTGCTATAGTTGAAAGCATCAGCGGCAGGCTTACGAAGCATTTTCCGGGAATTGCTGTTCCGGCATTTTATGTAATAAATCTCATTATAACACTTGGTGTTGTAACAACATTATTTGGTGTGATATTTAAAGTATTACCTGACGCCAGGATAAAATGGAGAGATGTTTTAGCTGGTTCTCTCGCAACCGCTGCCCTGTTTATGTTGGGGAAATTTGCCATTACTTTTTACATTAGCAAAAGCAATGTGGGCAGTACCTATGGCACTGCCGGGTCGCTCGTAGTATTGCTCGTATGGATATATTATTCATCATTCATTTTATATTTTGGAGCCGAGTTTACCAAAGCATGGGCCGTAAGATTTGGCAGTGAAATAGATCCAAATGATTATACTGTTTTTGCTAAAACCGTTGAAATACGTGAAAACGACAAAAGTCTGCAAAATGTAGAAAAACAAAAGGATTTCGATAAAAAAAATGCTGACCCTGAAACCACGGTAATAAAATGAACCCAATTTCAAAGCGATAGTCTGCGACAACCAAAATAGCTAAAACAGAATAATAATACCTGATATTATTTTTCCAGGTGGACCACATGAATTACAGGTATATTCACAGCAGCTATACCACAAATAAAATTATTTGTCGTTAAAACAAAAGTGATTTTCACTGCTAGCTGATCATGCTGAAACGCGGTATCCAAGACATCAGGATGGTAAGAAAGTGTATCATCAATTTTTACAAGCCAGCCACATCCGTCTGCTTCCACGGGGCCTGAATAAACTATAGTTGCATTTTTAATTAAGGCTCTGCCAACGCATTCTTCACAAGACTTTTCTTTCTTGCAGGATAAACAGAGAAAAACAAAAGCAATAAGAATGTATTTCATAGTGTATTTTTCCCGGTTGACATTTTATTTATTAAAAACGTAGGTTATGCTAAATTAGATTTCGTAAAAAATTCATGGCTATTCCCTGGTAGAAATGCACGCTCTTTTGCCTGCTTACTCCCCATCTTCCCCTACTTTTTCAAATGGATAAATTTCTTTTATGTAACGGTTAAAATATCTTCCTTTAGATTTTGATGCCAGCAACCCAACATATTTTTCTTCCGGAACATTCCTGTATATATATACAGTGCCCGAAACAAATGTTATGGTCAGCGAGGCTGTTGCCCGGCGATAGCTTATTGTGGAAATAACTGATGATGGCATGCAGCGATGATCAAATCATTTATTGTAAATTTTTTGTTATGCTCAACCAGCATTATAATTGTAAAGCACAATTATGAAGCTATTCTATAGAATTCTTCATTAACCTGGCATACAATTGAAATTCGCTTTGATTTATTATCTTTGAGAACAATCTACCTGGTTCTAAAATTTTTATTTTTATTGTAGCGATCTTTGCTATTTTACACCGAAACAATTGCTGCAATATCACGATAATATCCTTAGAAATAATCGTCAGCCTTACACCTTAGATAACTACCGTCTTCATTTATTAAAATTTCACCTAATGAAATTCCTCTTATTTTCTGGGGGTGCTGCATTCCTTCTATTGATGGGATATACAAAGATCAGCCAGCAATCCCCTGAGCCGATTGACAAAGAAGCTTACAATAAAGTAATTCAAAAAAAACGGCTTACATCTATACGCTGTACGCCTGACTGGTCCACTTATCATATTACCAACGAAGAAATACAGGAGATGATTCCATTGCCGGGAACCGGCTCTCATACATGGAAGATCAGCACATCCAATGACAGCGCTCAATTCTATTTCAACCAGGGTATTAACCTGTATTACGGTTTTCATATTATTGAAGCATTGCCCTCGTTTAAAAAAGCCCAGATTTTTGATCCGGCCTGCGCCATGCTCTATTGGGCAGAAGCATTAGCCTATGGACCAAATATAAATGATTTCGGCTATGCCGCGTCCCCGGATGCTTTGCTTGCGGTGTCAAAAGCAAAAGAGTTCGCCAATAATGCCGATCCAAAAGAAAAAGCTTTGATAAATGCCATGCAGGCGCATTATTCCGAAGATTCTACCCTTGAAAGATCAACTCTCAACCAGGAATATGCGGATAAGATGAAAGCACTCTATACAACATATCGTACCGATGCTGAAATAGGCGCCCTATATGCGGATGCAATGATGAACCTTCATCCCTGGGACTTGTGGCAACATAACGGCAAGCCAAAACCGTGGACCCCTGAAATAATCAGTGTGCTGGAAAATATTATTAAATATGCTCCTGAACATCCCGGCGCAAACCATTATTATATACACACAATGGAGGCATCACCTTATGCCTCTAAGGCAATTGCAAGCGCGGAACGGTTGGGCAGGCTGGCCCCGGGCCTTTCCCACATTGTGCACATGCCATCGCATATTTATATACGGACCGGTCAATACGATAAGGGCGTACAGGTAAATGAAAGCGCAGTCAAAACTTATTACGACTACAAAATTTTGTATCCGAAAGTGGCCGATAATGCTTTTCTGTATGAATACCACAACCGCCATATGCAGGCTGCATGTTCAATGAATACTAACGATTATCCACAGGCTATAAAAGACGCCGCGGATTGCCGTATCGCCATAGATACTTCTTTCCTTTCCATGGAAGCCCCTATGGGAAATTATGTACAGTATCTAAATATGACACCTGAACTGACGATGATTACTTTTAAAAAGTGGAAGGAAATACTCAGTGAACCCTCTATTGGAGATCAATATCACTACGGAGCTTTGATACAGGAGTTTGCAAAAGGCATGGCCTACGCCAACACCGGTGAAGTAAATAAAGCGAAAGCTTCTTTGGCGAAAATGGCAGTTTTTTTGAATGAGCCTGACATGGCAGTGGTGCTGGCGCCCTTCAATGCACCGCTAACCTCTGGCAACATCGCGAAGTATATTTTAATGGGTACGATTGCGGAAAAAGAAAATAAGACAACCGAAGCTATAAAGTATTTTACCGCAGGAGTAGCCACAGAAGATTCTTTAGTGTACCAGGAACCCCGTGACTGGCTTGTGCCGGCAAGGCATTACCTTGGCAATGCACTTTTGAAAGAAAAGAAATATAAAGAAGCTGAAAAGGTTTTTCTAAAAGACCTGACCTATCAACCCAACAATCATATATCCACACAAGGATTGAAAAAAGCGAAGCGTTAAATTACAGAACAGTAAGAGTTTGGTTTATTGCTAACGAACCCGGATTTGAATGCCCGCTTAGCTATTCAAGAAGAAATTCGAAGGCCTTCTTTATAGCTTTATTCCTTTGTTCCTTTGCTTATCTCGTTCTCTGCGGGAAAATATGCTGGCGAAGCTAAAGGATTTTATATCAATTAACTTTAAACTTCTCAACAAACCTCAATATCGCAAGCTATGTGACTAAATAAGCCTCAGTTCTGCACGTAGTGTGGAAAAGAGGCTTATTTTATTTTCACCTAAATAGGTGAACTTACGATTGTCAAAAACATAAGATATGCAAGTTCAGGTAAAACCTACATTCTACCAATCATTCGGCGGTATAAATTTTATTGAAGAAGATATTAAGAAAATAGATTTTGAACCGCTTGTGGCTGAAACCCTTGGCAGTCGCAGCATTTTAGCACAGTACAGC
>JBKJRY010000060.1:0-12364 GCA_046593045.1 Chitinophagaceae bacterium
TGATGTCCCCCGATAGAAACTGTAATGGAACATCCAATTAGAAAAAGCAATGCCAGAATGTCTATCCAACTCATGTGTATAAATAACCCGGCAACTTTAAGTGCTGAAGCTAATCCACTTAGCCAAATGGTAGTGAAAGCAAGTTTTCTATGTATTGAAAATACTTCCTTTGCTTTTGAACTGATATCCTTTGCGGGGTGTGCATGAAAAACAAAAGTTGCCAGCAACGCAGTTACAAAGCCACCGATGGTAATTATCGTTACCGTATAATTATAGATTTTATTTTCAAAAAACATCAGGACAATTTGCATTGCCGCCGCTATTATTAACAACATTAAGGGAAAATGCACAATCAAAGGATGGTAATTTGGAAAGCTGGTTATGTAATCCTTCTTACCGTTTTGTTCATTTCCTTGTACCGAATCATCTGTTTTCATAATAAATTATTTAGTGAAATTTTAAACTAATGAATTATTTAATGTTCTTCCTTCTCAAGCCTTTCTCCTTTTGGCCCAATCCCTTGTTTATACACGAGCTCTGCTCCATAATGGCCGGCAAGGGAAACGGTAATAGCGCTTCCAACTAAAAGAAATAAGGCAATTATTTCCACCCACTTTTTTTGAAAAAATAACCCTGCTATATTAAAAGCAGATGCAAACCCGGCGAACCAAAGCGTAATGAAGGCAAGCTTTTCATGCTCTTTAAATAATTCCATTGCCTGTGGATTCACGTCGTGTGCTGCATGCGCATGAAAAACAAATACCGAAAGTAAAGCGGTAATAAAACCAATAAGCGTAAGAATCGTAATGGTATAATTGTATGCTTTGCTTTAAAAGAAAAATACGCCAAATTGCATTAACGCTGCCACCAATAAAAGTATGATGGGAAAATGCACGATTAGCGGATGATAATTTGGAAAGTAATTTATAGGATCGTGTTCTGTGGCTTGTGCATGCAGGATGGTAGCTGATGCAAGGAACGTTATTAAAACGATTGCCTTTTTCATAATATACTTTTTAAAAATTAGTAAATTAAACTGATGCCTGCGCCCCAGCCATAGTCGCTGTCATAGCTTCCTGAGATGCCGAAGTTTCTTCCGACAACATATTTAAGGCCGAGCATATATTCTTTGTCGGTATTCCAGGAAAAATCAAATCTCGCCCGCTTTGTGAGCTCAAGATCGTGGCGGCTCAATTGAAAGCGAAAATTACCTTCATGATCTATCCTGCCTTCGGCGGTTATAAACATCGGGAGGAAATAAGTAAGACCTGCTGTAGCAAGGTTTTTATATCCCAATACATGTTTGCCATCTTTGATCTCACCTGTTCTTTCCCTTCTGTTATCTGCACCTATGAATACCGTTAGGAACTGTCTTTTATCAAGGAATTTTCGCAGCATGGTTTCACTCTCGTACCTTTTTTCCCAATCATAATTTGCTTCTTCGTTCAGTTCCCACTTGGTTCCGGCCAGGGTTGCATTTACAAAAGCCCCCTGCGATTGAAGCGAAGCACTGCCCCATAAAAAAGTATGCTGACCATGCTCTTTTAAAAACATTTTATAATCTTTCGGACTGTCTCTTTGTACCTCGGGCAACGTATTATCATAATGAAAAACCCTTGCCATACCAGAAAGCATGTGGTATAATGTATGGCAATGAAAGAACCAATCTTTTTCTTCATCGGCGGCAAAGTCAATGGTGTCTGTAGCCATCGGCAGCAGGTTGAAAGTATGTTTCAAAGGAGCATCGTTTAATGTGCTTCCATTTAGCAGGCGGAAGAAATGCCCATGTAAATGCAGCGGATGTTCCATCATGGTATTGTTATGAAAAATCACCCTTACATGCTCGCCCTTTTTAATTAAAATTTTATCCGCATCAGTAAGATTTACATTGTTGAACGACCATATATACCGAAACATATTACCTGTTGCTGTCAGTTCGATCAGCCGGTCAGGTTTTCCTGAAGGCTTGGGAATCGCGGGGTCATCATTGGTAGCATGGAGCATCCCGTAGGAGAGGACTTTATCGTTACCATTTCCCGGCGGATAACTGAAACCATACATAGGCATGTTCATTCCACCCATGCTCATACCTTTCATGCTCATACCCTTCATATCCATTCCTTTCATGTCTGTTCCTTTCATAGGAACCGTATCTTTTTTGTTATCCATCTTCATTCCGTTCATATCCATTCCTTCTATTTTCATAGAAGTAGTATCTTTTTGATTGTCCATCTTCATTCCGTTCATATCCATTCCATCCATTTTCATAGAAGCGGTATCATTTTTATTATCCATCTTCATATCGTGCATATCCATTCCATCCATCTTCATTCCGTTCATTCCATTGTTCAATTCAATATTTTTCATGGGCATTTTGCTAATGCCCATCGTCATATTCATGGAAGACATCATCGTGTTCATGTGGTGCATGATTTTAAAGTAATCCACTTTTGGAATGTCAGGCGCCATCACTTCATTACCTTCCCCAAAGAATGCAGAAGCGTGTGCAGAAATGTCCTGTACTGTTGCCCTCAATTCATACTTACCAGTTGATGGTATTTTAATAATCACATCATAAGTTTCTGCTGTGGCAATCAAAAATTTATCTACATCTACAGGCTCTACATTTTGCCCATCTGCGGCCACCACTTTCATTTTGCCTCCGGCAAACTGCATCCAGAAATAGGATGACGAGGATGCATTTACAATGCGAAGCCTGATCTCATTGCCGGGCTTGTATTTGGTGAAATCATATTTTGGCCGTCCGTTTATGAAGAAATAATTATACTTCACATCGCTGATATCCATTGCAGGCATGCGCATCCATTCCTGTTTAAGTTTGTCACCAAAGCTTCCGGCCGCAATGGCTTCACCGTAGCTTTGCACTGAGTTCTTTTTAATGTCATACCAATCAGTTCCTCTTTTTAATAAGCGCCATACTTCCATCGGTTCTGTATCGGTCCAGTCGTTCAACACCACCACTTCTTCGTCCATTTTTTGTTCATCTCTTTTATGAATTACGATGGAGCCCGTTAAGCCTATTTGTTCCTGCGTCATGGTATGCGAATGATACCAATAAGTACCATTCTGGCGAACAGGAAAAATTACTTGAAGTGTTTTGCCGGGCTGAATAGGAAATGTAGTAAGGCCGGGCACGCCATCATATTGATTGGGAATAAGTATCCCATGCCAGTGGATGGACGTAGTTACATTCATAAGATTGTGAACTCTTATTACAGCGGTACCACCTTCGGTCAATTCAATGGTGGGACCGGGAATTTGCCCGTTGATGGCAATTGCATGTCTTGATTTGCCTGTGTAATTGACGAACGTATCTTTCACATTGAGATCGTATGCAACTGTATGCGGAGTATTAGTAACGTTTTGTTGGGAATAAATATAGGAGGGGAAAATTATTCCGCTGATTATTAAAAGGTATTTTACCATTTGAGTTTTTATTTATTTCATGCGTAAGAATTATAACACCATAGCAAGCCTGGTTAAAAAAATCAGGGAGGTGAAATAAATTAAATCAGGTAAGTACAATTAGAAATATACAGAGGAGTATTGGCCGAAAGTGGTGGAGAATTTGAAAGAGGAACGGTTTTATAGAAGGCGGAAAGAATACCTGAATTTAAACCTGGACGAAAGAATACCGCTAAAGCAAATGACCAGGAAGGTATTTGATCTGCAGAAATTTTTACATCATATTGTTTGTCAATTTTTGTTAGCTGATGCTTGTTTTCGCAGCAGCCTTTCTTTTTAACCATACCACAAGCACCACAATCATCTTTGTCGGAAAATTTCCATAAGCCGGCAGAAACGAACTTGCCCATGCAGTAATGCATTTGCACTACTGTACCGAATGATGCGGTAAAATAAAGAACGATCAATATAGTGGCTGTTACTTTCTTCACTTAATCAAGCTATAGCTTTTTATAATGAAAGAATATTCATATAAGAATTTTTTATCAAGAATTATGCCCATAAAATATATTTCCTTAATAAAATTTTTGATAGTCAGGATCAAATAGGGCACCAGCCAAATTAAGGCATATTCTATAATACTAAAAATTCCTGCCCGCAAATAATAAACCTCACTTTACTATTCTTTTAAGTGAAGCAATAAGCAGGCAGGAGTTTTTAAAAAAAGCTTTCCGAAATAATAACTTGTTATTTGTGCCGCCATTTTATTGCATTCTTCGGCACATTTTTTACAAGCTTCGGCACATTCACGGCAGAGATCTGACTTATGCTTTCCGCATTCATTCCCGCATTCTTCACAAATGGCTGCACAAAGCCTGCAGATCTCTTTTGCTTTGTCGCTGCCTAAACTTAAAAGCTGTGCAGTTGCATAACAAATGGCTGCGCATTCCATATCAGTATAGATGCAGGTCACCATCATTTTTACATCATCTTCCTGTAGGCAGGCCGAGGCACAATGGTTACAAATCGCTGCGCATTAAAGGCAGGCGTCTACACATTCCGGATAGGTGTGGTATCCTGTCATTGTAGTTGGGTTTTTATGGTTAACAATTATTTTTAAAAAATTTATTATTCAATTATCTCTGCCTTATATCCGGCTTTCCTCACAATAGCCTGAACCTCGTCTCCTTTTAAAGTTTCCGTTTCTACGGTAAGTATTTTGTTTGGATTAGTGGTATCCACTTTCCAGTTTCCTTCTCCTACTTCTTTGTTTAAAATTGGAGTTACTTTGGCTACGCATGAGCCCCACATTATGTTTGTTTTTACCTCTATTTTTTTTATGACTTTCTATTATTAATTATTTTGTAAAGTTAATTTAGAAGATCGGCGTTGTTGTTACACAAGTATGTATTTGATTTATATGATTTTGGTAGATTGATTGTTTTAAAAAAACACGGTAAATTTTGCTCTTGCAAAAAATGGGATACCTGGTGTAAAGTGTAGTTCAGTTACAGGTGCAGGTTCTCCCTTTAGCCTGGATTCTGTTGCAAATTGAGCTTCATTCCATGTTGTATTTAGCAAATTTTCAATGGCTATTCCAACTTCATATTTTGGCTTTGAATAATTAAGTGATGCATCCATTACAAAATATCCTTTCGCAATAATGGAAGCATCTTCATTAGCCGGTCTGTCCTTAATTAAACGATAAGAAATTCCTCCATTAAACCCTTGTTTTGGTCTATAGAATAAGCCGCCTGTAATGCTTGCTGTTGGAGAAAGGGCTATATAATCCTGACCTTTAGGAGGACCAATAGCTCTTGGCTTAGTAAAATTCATGTTTAAATTTGCAAATAATTTATCAGTAAATTGATAACGAGCTATTACATCAATTCCTTCACGGCGGGTTTTACCGCCTGGCTCTACGTTAGCATCATCACCATTATAAACAAACTCTTGCTCAAGGTAAAGATACCATAGGGCCACATTCAATAATAATTTAGAGGAAGGCTTGTAAATAAAACCCAAGTCTGCTGAATATGCGGCAGGTAATATTTCAAAACCCTTTTGTGCAACGACGACACGTGTATCATTTGAATGAAATCCTTTTCCAAATTTTGTATATATCTGGAAAGTTGGGTTAACGGTATATTGAAAATTTATCTTAGGGGAGACAATTGATTTGCCTTGTGCAGGTAATTGTACTGATGACAGTTTATTAAAATAATCGAAGTGCAAATAATCAAATCTTACACCTCCGTCAATAAACCACTTGCCAAAAGATAGCTGTTCCTGAATATACCCATACGCATTCGCTTCTTTAATATCACCTAATGTTTGAGTGGATAACAAACGACGTTTAAGGTTATGAAATAATGCATTCGTAGTAGCATCATAACGTAAGCCTGCACCGTAGATAGAGGTTAAAGCAGCATTGCCAAAATTAGATTTGTGCTTGAGCTTAGAAGCGTACCCGTACAAATTCCTGTTTTCTGTATGATTAATTTCATCACCATTTACCGGATCAACTAAAAAGAAGGTGAAGTTAGAGAACAGGCTAAATTTATTTTTAGTATAAAAAGCCTGGTTTTCCCAGGTTGTTCTATTAGCAAAAGTATGAGCAATGATAAGATTTGCATTATACCTTTCCGTGTTACCACCTTCAGATGGATCTTCAGAACCAAAACGATCTATTGTTTTATTTTCCACAGCCCTTTGAGGTATTTGACCTGAAGCATCCCACTTACTTTTAAAACCAGATAAAGAAGCAGTTAATTGTGTGCGATTAGAAATGGCAAGATTATATTTACAAAAAATATTAAAACGACTAAAATTTTGCGGATTAATGGTTGCACCATTTGTATAATAAAAGTCTGATGCGATATATGCGCTTTGCTTCTCTTTATTTTTTTTCACCAAATCAATCATGGCAAGCGTTCTGTAAGTATTGTACCTGCCTGCTTCAACCTGTACCCTGCTTTTAGGGATATTATTATACGTTGAAAATGCTACATATCCTGATGTATTGAGATTGCCATGTTGGGTATAATACGGTCCGGCACCAAAATCTATATTATTAATCGTTTCAGGAATAATAAAATGCGTATCTGCATAGCCCTGCCCATGTGCATGAGAAACCATATTTACCGGCATTCCATCTACACTTATCTGTATATCAGTACCGTGATCATTATCAAAACCACGTAAAAATATTTGCTCTGCCTTACCCCCACCAGCATGTTGCGCTATAAACAAGCCGGGTACCAGGCGCAATAGTTCCTGGGTGTTTCTTACAGGCTTTAGATCAAGATCAATTCTGGCAAGCGTGCTGAATTTCGCAGCAGAATTACTATTCAAAACCACTACATCTCCTAACTTTGATACATCAGGCTGCATTGAAATTTTAACACTGCTGCCTGTAGCTGTTACCTGAACTGCTTTATATCCAACATAAGAGATACTTAAAGTAGGATTATTGGTACTAACTTTTAAGGTAAAATTTCCATATTGATCAGTTAAAGTCTTTAAAGATGTTCCTACTTCAGAAACAGAAGCGGACTCTAATGGTTGAAGACTTATGGAGTCAACTGTTTTGCCTGATATTATTGTTTGGGCATTAACCATTACAAATGAAAAAATATTGATGAGTAAAAAACAAAGACATCTTCTTTTTATCCTCACGCTTTTACTAATAAGCATAGGATAAGCTCTGCCCTTTTTGGATAGGCTTATTGTTTCCATAATAATTGAGTTTAAATTTATCTAATAATAATTTTTTTAGGATGGTATAATTCAATCGTTATGAATAAAAAAATGTTATTATTCATTGTGGCCACACATCATCATACTAATGAATAAAATCAAATAGCTATAGTGTGTGAGACTGAATAAAGATTACACCAGTAAACTTAGAAGTATGTATTAGATAAATTTGGGAGGAGGACCTTCCCGGGCTATAAAAACAGATGGAAGTTTGAAATATTTTAGAAGGTCAAAATGTTTATCAAAGGCTGCTGAATTCTTATGACTATTGTATTCATCTGCCAAAACATGAAATGCAACCTGGTCTTCTGACCTTAAAGTATTTGAATTTTTATCGTGCTCATCATTAGTGCTGCTGGCTCCTAATTCTTTTTGCAAGTGATGACTTCCATATTTTTCATGAACCAACGATAGATGCTCTATTTCATTGAATTCATGTTCCCATGCATCACTAATAATAGGGATTAATGGCTTGAACATTACCGACAGGTAAAGTAACATGAGATAATATGCAGTTGGAGAATTCAAATATAAATTGGTTGTAAATATCTATTTCTAAGTTATTTACGTATAAAGTGTTAAAAGAGTTTTGCGAAGATCACTCTACTTATAAAGCAGTTGCCTTAAGGATAAAATAAAATGAAGAACAGGCGCTATAATAATGCCTAATTTGGGATATAAATCCTGGACCAAATTGAATCACAATTTCATCCACTTTAATTTTAAGCTATTGGTAACTACCGATACAGAACTTAATGCCATAGCGGCTCCTGCAATCATTGGGTTTAACAGGAATCCATTTACAGGATAGAGAATGCCGGCTGCAAGAGGGATGCCAATGATATTATAAATAAATGCCCAGAAAAGATTTTGCCTGATGATCTTTACAGTTTGCTTTGATAAACGAATTGCTTTTGAAACATGCTGAAGATTCGATGAGATCAATGTCATCTTTGCAACGTCCATTGCTATATCAGTTCCTGCGCCCATTGCAATACTCACGTCTGCCTGCGCCAATGCATGGCTGTCGTTTATGCCATCCCCTATCATCGCTACTGTTTTTCCCTGAGCTTGTAATTCCTTTACAAATGCAGCCTTATCATCAGGTAATGTTTCTGCCTTAAAATTTGTAATTCCTGTTTTGGCAGCAACTGCTGCTGCTGTTTTTTTACTATCTCCCGTAACCATATACACCTCTATACCCGCATCCATTAATTCCCGTATAGCTTCAGTTGACGTCTCTTTTATTTTGTCTGCAACGGCAACGGCTGCCAGAGCAGTTGTATGATTAGCAAACCAGATAACCGTATTTGCATCTTCTAACCAGGCCTCTGATTTCTCTAATAGTTCTGGAGAAATTTCAATCTCCTTATCTTTCATCATTACGGAACTACCAGCATAATAACTATTGCCTTCATACATTACCGATACACCAGCGCCGGTTATACTTTCAAATGTATCTAAGCAACTTTTAACATTTTTTGTTGGTCAAAATATTTTACAATCGCTTCCGCAAGAGGATGTTCCGATTTAGCCTCTATGCTATAAAGCAAAGCCGATAATTCCGGAATGCCCGCACCTTCTTTCCAGGCTATTCCCCACCTGGCGCCGGCCTTTTTTTGAAAATAATAATTTAATGGTTCTCCCGATGGCAGCCTCGTTTGAGGAGCATATATTCCTATACATTCAACGCCGTTGTGCAGCAATGCAGCCAGTTTTACGGTTTCCATGTTTAATTTTATTTCCAAGGTGATAAGGAGGAGAGCCGGGAAATGATTCTTACTTAAATGTAAATAATAAAATGTGCCGATGCAAGCAGGCCAGGGGCGGCTGTTTTTCTTTTCTTTAAGTACCCTCCCTGTCTTAAAGAATGGTTTTCACTTTTTATTCTATGGGAGGGCGATTCGACTTGGCCACTACGCTGGCGCAAGTCTCCTGACCTGTGCCGGCCCGTTATTATAACTACTCTTGGTATAAATAATATCAGGAATGCCAATGTTGTTCTGGCCAAATGAGGTGGCCAGATCATAAGCAGCCAAAAGCAATACGAATAATTTCTTCATCCCCGGGGAATTAGTAATGAATGTATGAAGATTTGAGTGTATGGTCGCTGAAAAAATTAGTGATGTACCTATGAGGTAGATAAGAGTAAATTGCGGATTGTTTTTTGCGATATGTAGTAGTATTGATGTAGCGATTAATATCATATTTGCATTTGGTACCGATAGTTTTACCCTTTTTTATAAGACAATTTATGTCTTCCATTGAAATTGTTTTCCTTAGAATTCAAACTAAAATTAGTAAAATGAAAAAAATGAAATCGATAGTTGTCTCCAGCATATTTTTACTTATGAGCTTTTCAGTATCCTCACAAAAGGTTGGAATTTTTGGTGGGCATGGCGATGTAGGTACAAACGTAAAACCCGGATCAGCCACCTTTATTCCGCAAACAGGACAATACATACTTTCCGGCGCGGGTTACAATGTTTGGGGCGACCATGATGAATTCCAATTTGTCTGGAAAAAAATGAAAGGTGATTTCATACTCTATACGAAAGCTGAGTTTCTCGAAAATTGGGTGAACTACCACCGCAAAGTAGGCTGGATGGTTCGTAAAACGCTGGACGGAAAGTCGGCACATGTGAATGCAGTGGTGCATGGCGACGGGCTCACTTCACTCCAGTTCAGGAGAACGGCAGGGGCACAAACAGAAGAAATTAAATCAAAGCTTACCAAAGCGAATATTATTCAGCTTGAAAGAAAGGGCAATACTTATACGATGAGAGCTGCGGTGTATGGAGAACCATTTGTAGTAGAACAGCTTGCTGACTTTGATCTTGGAGATGATGTGTATGTAGGATTATTTGTAGGTTCTCATAATGCTGATGTATTGGAAACAGGCGTTTTCAGAGATGTCCGCATAACGGTTCCCTTTGATGGAGATGCGGATAACCGCACGCAAATGAAATTGGGAAGCAACCTTGAGATAATGGATGTAGCTTCTGGTGATCGGGAAATAATATACACAGTGCCTTACCCGATACAGGCGCCTAACTGGACCGTCGACGGAAAGAGCCTGATCTTTAATGGCAGCGATGGCCTCATTTATAATTTCGATTTGGCCACGAGCAAACCGAAGGTCATCAACACTGGTAATATAAAATCGAATAATAATGATCATGTCATTTCCTTTGATGGAAAAATGCTTGGACTCAGCAGCAGTGTGAGGGAGTTGGGCGGATCAATCATTTATACTGTTCCAATCACCGGAGGCACGCCAAAACAAATTACAGCTAAAGGCCCTTCTTATCTTCATGGGTGGTCGCCCGATGGAAAAAGCCTGGTGTTTTGTGGAGAAAGAGATGGTGAGTTTGATGTTTACAGGGTGCCTGTAAATGGAGGCCCGGAGGAAAGGCTTACCAACGTGAAAGGGCTTGATGACGGGCCGGAATATACACCTGACGGAAAGTATATTTATTTTAACTCAGTACGTTCGGGCCTGATGCAAATATGGCGCATGAAGCCCGATGGCAGCGAACAAGAGCAGGTAACAAAAGATGATTATAATAACTGGTTTGCCCACATTTCACCCGATGGTAAAAGCATGGTATTCCTGTCTTTCCTGAAAGAAGAAGTAGAACCGGGAATTCATCCTCCTTACAAGCATGTATATATTCGTTATCTGCCCATTTCAGGGGAAGGAACTCCTAAAGTATTAGCGTATTTTTATGGTGGCCAGGGCTCCATCAATACTCCGTCATGGTCGCCGGATAGTAAGAAGATTGCATTTATCAGTAACTCAGATATGGGACCTTCCACTAAAAAATAGTGCTTTAATAATATTTTAATAATATAAAAAAACACATGAATTCAAGACGTGATTTTCTAAAAGCTACAGGCGCTATTACCGCCGGCACAATTTTATTTCCAAAAATTGCTGATGCCTATAGCAAGAAAACGGTAAGTGACGTAGGCGTACAGTTATATACAGTTCGAAAGGAAATGCTTGAGGATAATATAGGTACGTTAAAAAAAATAGCGGCTCTTGGTTATAAAGAAATTGAATCTGCAGGTAGTGATAAAGGTTACTATTATGGGCTCAAGCCTGGCGAAATGAAAAAGGTGTGCAAAGATCTTGGAATGAACTTGCGCAGCGGCCATGTTCACTTTGATGATAAATGGCAGCAAACAATTGATGACGCGAAGGAAGCAGGCCAGGAATATTTAATTGTTTCGTCTATGCCATCGAGTGGACAGACGGTTGATAACTATAAAAGTGTTGCTGAGGCTTTCAATAAGGCCGGGGAAGCAGCTAAAAAATCCAACTTAAACTTTGGATACCACAACCATGACTATGAATTTGAAAAAGAGAACGGAAAAGTATTATTTGATGTTCTTGTAGAAAATACGAACCCTGAATATGTAAACCTTGAAATGGACCTTGGCTGGGTAGTAGTGACAGGAAACGATCCACTGGATTATTTTACAAGATATCCCGGAAGGTTTCCACTATGGCACCTTAAAGACATGGACATGACTGCAAAGCACAGCACTGAATTTGGCAAAGGCGGATTGGACATAAAGAAAATGTTGCAAGCTTCAAAAAAAGCAGGAATGAAATATTTCTTTGTAGAGCAGGAGGAATACACGGGCACTCCATTTGAGAGTCTTGCATATAATTATGATTATTTAAAAAAACTTAAAGTTTAATTGTTTGGTTACTCATTTTTTTTTCAATAATTCCATTGATAAAGTTTGTTTTTTTGTTTGCAAATAAAAAAGATGAGTTGAGTATGCCGCTTATTAAAATGGACATGGACTATAGTGATAACGACGAGAAGATGATAAAGGATTTTTTTGAGCAAATGAGCCAAATGCATACTAAGGCGGGGTTTACTTGATATTGAGACGTCTGACTCCAAACCGGTGCCCGGATTGGATAGACTTTAACTTCTACACAGAATTCCTCTATAACTTTCATGGCAATGACAAGACGTTCTGTTGACTATGCTCTGTCACAATTAGAAAATGATGATTCTAAAAAATAAACATTAAAAAAAATTAATGACTATCCGCAATTTGGTAGTAACTAATATTATTAGTAATTTCAAGCTAAATATATTAGCTATGAAATTAAAAGACTTCTTTATAAAATTTGTGGATGAGCAAAACTGTAAGG
>JBKJRY010000067.1:0-8297 GCA_046593045.1 Chitinophagaceae bacterium
CGTAATACATTGAACAATGAAATATTCTAACAGAATTCGAAGAAAGGCAGCCGCTAGTCGAGTAAGCAAGGGGAATTTCACCCCCTGCTCCTCACAGAACCGTACGTGAACCTCTCGATTCATACGGCTCTTCAAGATGCCTCGACCAATTAGTGAACTTTCGCTTGCTAATTGTTTGGATAAACAGTTTAATCATTCCTTTCGGTTGTTTTATGTTCACCAATTTTTACATCTTGTGTACCCTTCGCTACTGCTTACTTTCATAAGCGATCAACACTACTACGGGTACATCCGCCCCTGTGGCTGATCTATGAAGGCTTATTACATCTTACGGATGCTCCGCTTGATGATTCGGCCTCTGTGCCTTTAGTACGTCCTGGATCAACCGCAGACGGCTTTACCTAATCAGCACATTGAACCAGTACAGGTTCTCCAGTTCCGCCTCTGCGCCTGTCTGTAAGTCCCGCGGCTTTACCTCGTAGGATAATATCCAACGGGGTGAATCCCGGATGCAGCTAACACTTCTGGCAACTTCTAACGAATGTTAACTCTTAATCGAAACAATCATCCCGAATGACGGGACAGGTGTGCATCGTTTCTTTGCATCGGTAACAATTATCGAGACCGCACAGCCCTTTCGTTATCGCAAGTATGGTAGCGTGGCATTGTGCGTAAGCTATACTTGTGCGTTGTAGTAATTTAAATATGTATTGAGCTGCCCTGCATTTGCATAAGAGAATGCTTCCACTTTCAAATCTATTAATACATGGCATTTCAAAAGACGGTGATAAAAACAAGGTCTATAAAGAAGTATTCATCGCCAATCAATATTTTCATTTGACGGGCTTCAAAGCAAAAGCCGTTGCCTAACTCAATAATAAATTCCTGGAGATGGTTGAGCAATGCCTGCTCCAGTTAAGCCTCACTAACCATTGCATTGGAGGAAAGGTTTAAGAAGTCAAAAAAATAATGAGACTTTATAAGGTCATTTGTTGTTTCAGGTTCAATCTTTTGTTTTAATTGTTTAAAAGCAAGTTCTTTATCAGCAGATAAACCAAGCCGTTCATAAGAGAGAGAATTAATCTGTCTTTTCAACTCGTGTACAGAAGGCTGGGTTTTTAGTATCAGCAATTCATAATATCCTCTATTTAGGGTATCCTCTATTTATGCCAGCTCGGGAGGCAATTTGGAAATGGTGCTTCGCAACATTCCAAATTTAATTACAACAATTTTTTCTGATGAACAAGATGAATAAAACAATAAATAAATATGTCATTATCAAGAGTAACAGTGTCTATAAATAACATTTTGCCAGACCCAAACAATCTAAGATTTATAGTAAGTGGGTACGAGGTTTTGCGGTGATGCTATAACGAGGAGTAAGTACGATGCATATGTCAAAGCTATTTTTAATAAATTAGATGTTGATAAAAGGATACGTCTATTAGAAACTGTTTTCATCCAAAATATACGTATAGCGATAGAGAAATTGGCAAAAAGAATGCAGAACTTTTCTGTATTTAGGATATTTCTTGGATCATAAATAATTTTTTACGGTTTATGTATAAGTGTATGCCTTTAGACCTTACATTTGTTTCTTTCAATTGTCCTAGATCTTTAACGAATGCAAAAGTTATTACACAATTCCTAATTAACCATTTCTAACAATACTGATTGCATGAGATTATGAAACGTGCTAACCAAAATTCCCTGTTTATCGCAAACGTCTGCACCGTTGGTTACCTTATTGTAGTTCGGATGCAAATACAGATCTATCAATTTGTCTTATTTTGCTCCATCACAAATTTCCGCATAATTCCATACGTAAAATTTAAAAACTTTAAAACTTAAATTCATGAACGAAAACGTAAATAAAAGCGCTTTGTTTAACGGAAGTTGCTTTGCACTCATTACCACCGCGTTTACTTTTTCTATCCGCGCAGGAATTCTTCCTCAATTAGGTGAAGCATTTGGCCTTTCTGCCGAACAACTCGGATTCATCAATTCCATGTGGTTTTTAGGATTTCCTATTTCCATGATCATCGGTGGATTGGTCTACCATACGTTTGGCCCTAAAAATATTATGATGGTAGCTTTTGTATGCCACACCATCGGAATTTTAATGACCATTTTCGCTGGTGGATACACAACCCTGTTAATTTCGACACTACTTATAGGTATCGGAAATGGATGTACCGAAGCAGCCTGTAATCCCATGATTGCAGACATGTATTCGGGTGTTAAAATGCAAAAAATGCTCAGCCGGTTTCACATGTGGTTTCCCGGCGGCATTCTGATCGGTTCGCTTATCTCCTTCTTCATGACCCGCATGGGCCTTGGTTGGGAAGCTCAGATGTGGGTCACCATGATTCCAACCATTATTTACGCTGTTTTATTTTACGGGAAAACCTTTCCAAAACCAGTGTTGGAAGCCGCAAATTCTCTTAAAGAAAATTTCAAGGCCATGTTAAGCCCTGTTTATATCTTCTTGTTCTGCTGCATGGCCCTTACCGCTATTTCGGAGTTTGGCCCAAGCCAGTGGGTAAGTATCGTTTTAGGCGCCAGCGGAGCAGATGCTATGCTGATTTTAGCATTGACATTTGGCGTGTCAGCTGTGGGCAGGTATTTCGCCGGACCGGTAGTTGGTGCCTTAGGTCAAACAGGTGTTTTGCTTGGAGGAGCAATTCTCGCCACCATCGGTATTTATATGTTCAGTACGGTAACCGGGTCTATGGCTTATATAGCGGCGATCGTTTTCGCCCTGGGTATATGTTATTTCTGGCCTGTAATGATTGGTTCGGTGGCGCATAGAGTTCCTCGTAGCAGTGCCCTGGGAATGTCCATTGTCGGCGGAGTAGGTATGTTTTCTACTTCTATATTTCAACCTTTTATAGGTAGCTGGATCGACGGAGCAAGAATAAAAAATGCCGCTGCGGGGCTTACAGGAAATGCACTGGAATTGGCCACCGGACAACATGCATTACTGAAGATGACGACCTTCCCCGCTATATTGATTGTACTGTTTATCATATTTTTCTTTTGGCAAAAAAATTCAAAGAAGGCCATAGAAAGTGAAATGACAATGGCGATGCATTAATAATATTAAGAACCGGCAGCAGTCGACATAACTGTTATAGAATTTGCTCAAAAGCAGCTTTTAACCATTCTGTTTGCCAATCGACTTATTATTTTTTTGAATGAACTTTCTTTTGTAAAATATCCTGTGACGAATCCAGGTTACCATTGTTTGTTTCATTCTCAATCCATTGATGAACTTTAGGATGTTAGTTTTCGTTGTCTAGAAGCATTCGGTAAGAAATTATTTAGAGCGTTTCAATGATACACGTAAGATAAGCTATTGAGCAATACTGTATTGATCCTTTTTAAAGATTAGTCAAATCACAAAGGAATTATAGGCCAGAATGCAATACTATTTAATGATCCACTTAACCCATGTTTTTTGAGCAATGATTGCAATTGCATTTTGTTCGCAGATATTCATTGTATGTCCGCACTACCTGATTTTCGCCGTTTCAATTGAACCATAACTTGCATCACTTTACAAAATACCTTTCCTAACAGTGCAAAAGGGTTACGTTTTTTCTCTGTGTCTGTTTTATCTAAAATGATCCCCGGTTTATAATTGCCTGCTCCAGGATTGCTGAGGTCATCATAAAAAAATACCAAGGCTGCTGGCGCTATTTCCTTCGAGCTAATAACTTTAATGGTGTCTCTTAAAATGTATGCAGCATCATAGTAACGTGATTTCTGCCACCTTACATATTGGTCAATAAGTTTTCTGACTTTTTGTTTTGCTTAGACTGGTAAATTACGCCGGGTTCTTCTGCAAGGGTTTATTTCATCTAATGGGATTGTTTCATACGCATGATTTGTTTTTTTTTCCACATACCATTTCTCAGTTCCATGAATTTTCCATCCTTATAAATCTTTCCTATTAAAAATGCTTTTGTATCCTTATGGGACATAGGAAGAACTGGCTGGTAGTGGTGTAAGGTCTACTCGTCTATAAAATATTTCCGCACCTTCCGATTGAATTTGTATCCTGCCAACTGATGGTTTAGAATATATTGCATGATTTACCAGCGCCCCATTTAAGTATATCGAGATTTCATTTCCCTTTGCAATACATTCCAACCTGTTCCATTCTCCAACTGGATTCTCCACATCATTTTTACCTTTGAAGTTCTTCTCATCTTTCCAGTCGGGGTCACGGCCAATCCAATTAATGCGCCCTTTATTTATAGTTACAGGATTGCCTCCCGGTTGAAATATGTAGGATCCATTTTGCTGCTCAGCCGCTACAGGACTGGTTAATAAAAATTGATCGCTTCCATCACCCACAACAATAAAATCGCCGGTTCCGCCTTCAATAACATTGCACTCAATTGAATGCATCCAGGTTCCTGAATAACCACCATCCATGCCGGTAGAATGAAAAAGGATTCCATTGTCACGGGCTCTATCGGACCTTTCACCGTAAGTCTTTTCACCCCATTTATATTCAACCACCAACTTATAATTTTCGAACTCTTTATTGGTAGTAATACACCCCCACTCTTCGCCGGAAATATTTATGATGCCGTCCTTTACTGTAAAGACTGACTTGGGATCTTTATCCCGGCCCCGGTCTTTAATAAACGTGTACCACCCATCAAGGTTTTGTCCATTGAATAGATGAATTGTTTTTTGTTGAGACTGAGTAGTTTGAGCAAAGCCTCTTTCAACTCTCACGCCTAACGCCGAGATAACAACAATGGTCAATAGAATTATTCTTTTCAATTTATAGCTTTTAGAAATTTATAATTAAAACTTCAACAAATGTTAGTAAACCTATATTAAGGTAATCTCCACTAACAAAGTGATAAGTTCATTTTACTCGTGGCTTTTGATCTGGCCCATTCCATCAGGAAGTGATTCAAGATAAGACATCAAGTCTGATATCTCCTGGATACTTAATTGTTTCAGTAGCCCGGGAGGCATCATTGACACATCCCCTGGCTCAATGGATGTGATCTCAGATCGTGGGACACGGACTTTAGACCCTGGCCCTGTTGCGACGATAAAAACGTCCGGTAGTTGTTCCTTGATAATGCCGAGGTACGAGCTACTTTTTGTTACAATTTTAGATGTTTCATGTTCCCTGGCAAAACTGGCGCTGGGATACATAATCGCTTCAAGAATATCATGACGTGATCGGATTTCTCCAATATTGGATAAATCAGGCCCAAAGTCCCCTCCCTTGCCGCCAACAGAATGACAACCCAGGCAAGTTGCTTTGCCGAAGAAGATCTCCCTGCCGGCAGCTACGTCTCCTCTCTTAAGTTGTGATTGTAACTTTTCTAACTCATCAAGTCTCGACGCCTGTTTTTCTTTTAAAATATTTATTAATGTGGCTGAGGCCATCTGAACGGAGTGTGGGTAAGTCTCAAAAAGTTTTTCCATATCAGTGACAGATAAATTACTTAAACGGTCTTTATCCCGAGAAGTTTGCAATGCAGCTATCAGGGCCGTTCCCGCCGCTTCACTATTACCTCCTTTATAAGCATTTACCAGATCGGGCAAAAGAAAAATATCTGCGGTAGTGACCTGTTCTTTGGCGAGCGTGACCAACTGAGATTCGCTTAGTTTTACCTGGGTTAAAAGACGTGATGCTTCCTGCCGCACAGGGGATTCATTCTTAGGGCTTAAATATTTTAAGACCATCTCAAATTCCGTTGCAGATAAATGCGGGTCTGACATCAGTCGTGCGCTAAGTACCTTAAGCCTAAACTCTGTTGGCGTTTTTGGATCTTGTACGATACCGTTCAACTCATTATTCAATACAGATATACTGCGCGATTTGATTAAATTCAAAACCTCTGAGCGGATTTCGTGATCGCTGCTATGCAGCAAGTTGCTAAGTTGCTTTACCCAGGGCTCAGGTAATGTCCTTACGTCTGAGTGATTGATGGCATCAATTAATAATAATTTTTTTGATAAGGGTAAATTTTTATTACCCAGTTGAACTGTAATGAAATTCTGAATTTGGATATTGGGGCTAAATTTGATCATCAGGTTGCTCATTGAAGCTTCCTCTTCTTTTGTAAACTGTTTGGAATTCAGATGCCCCTTAAGAAAATCCACCACTATATCTGCCCAATCAAGATGATGCAGTGCAACCCAAACTCCTGTTTGTTGCAATTGTTTATTGCTACTGTTCAGGAAAGGAACCAGTTGGTTTTTTTTCAATGGTAAGCCATCCATCTGGTCAAGCGCTATTAGCACAGCTTTACGGGTTGTAGCAGCCGTATCTCCCAATGCCTGAACCAGACGATCAGGCGACTTGAGCGTGATCAGTGCATAAATGATTGCATGTTCAATAAAACGATCATCGGGGTTAAATGATGCTCTTACCAGTGCGCTGACAGCACGTATATCGCCTATTTGTCCTAAGGCGGTGGCAGCCTGGCGCCGTACAGGAGCTTGGTCAGTTTGCACCATCTCCATTAGTTTAGTAACTGATTGCTGATCTTTTGATAATCCCAATACCCTGGCTGCTGCTGTGCGTACAATGGCGCTTTTATCGTCCAGTGTTTCCCGTACCATATCCATTGCTTCCGGCTTATCGATCCTATAAAGTATGAAAACAGCCGCTGTACGCGCTTCTTCATTTTCAGATGAAAGGAGCACTTTTTTGATTTCCTTTATTACGGGTTCCCCCTCAATGACCAATTGTTCGATTGCCTGGCTTCGCACTGCAGGACGTGAATCCATTACATACTGAACCAGTTCCTGGGGTGACATTTTACTTAAATTTAGTTTCCTTCCCCAGGGGTCATCAATTTCTTTGGCACCAGTTTTCTTAATACGATAGATGCCGGCTTTCACATCTTTCTTAGCTACTACTGATAGCGGACATCCTGCAATAAACCACCCTCCCGTATTTACCACTATCAGGCTGCCATCAGCATCTTCCAACACATCAGTCAGATGTGTATCTGGATTAACAGAGGTGAGGAAGGGCTCCTCTTTCGTTTGAAATGTGGCTCCAACAGGTGTGACAATGTATCTCATTATACGACCGGTATTAAATTGAGCGGTGAAGAGATTACCTTTAAAAGCTGTACCAAATGCTGATCCCTCATATCGCATTAAGCCTGCATGTGACACACGAGCTAACTTCGTCATTACCGGCATCAGGTCACCTGTTAGTTTAAGGCTATCATCTTCGATCACTTGCCCAGGCTTAGGATAAACACCACCATAATCCCAGTGCATCAAGGCATCCCGAAAACCATTCATAGGGTCAGTGAAATAGGTCATCGTGCCTATGGTTTCTCCTGCTGGCATAAAGATCAATTCAACGGCATTATCAAATCCGCCACCACTTATAGACTCCAGCCCGCTTCCATCAGGGCGGCAGCGCCAGATCCTGGCTCCTTTGCCTTTAAGTTCCTTGCCTTCTTTGCTCGTGATATCGAACCCGCGCCGCGCATCTGTCAGGTACAACCAGCCATCAGGCCCCATGAAAGGCCCTCCGAATGCTGCCGCATTATGATTTAGCACCCATCCTGAAAGGATTACTTCCCGCTTATCAGCTACCCCGTCACCATCGGTATCTGTGAACTTTAAGAGATCGGGTGCAGAGGCAACGTACAGGCTACCCTGGAAAAAAAATGCTCCTTTTGGATAAGTGAGTGAATCGGCAAAAATGGTGCTTTTTTCAAATTGACCATCCCCATCAACATCTTGTAACAGTCGAATGTGATATGGTGGCTTTTTAAGGTGCTCTTCCGTAGAGAATGTTTCTCCTGTTGATTCACTTAAAAAAAGCCTGCCGGTATTGTCGAACGAAGCAAACATGGGGTATTCTATTAAAGAAGAATCTACCACCTGCTGAATGGTAAATCCTTCGGGTACCCGGATACCATGTAACTCCCCGGCTACTTTTGTTTTTTGGTTGCAACTGGCAAAAAATAAGGCAATCCACATTAAAGAAATGAGAGATTTTAATTTGGATTTTTTGCAAAGAGATTTCGATGACATAAAGTTCATATTTTGTTATTAGGCTGAGTTCGGGTTAAGAAGAATGGAAAAACGGGTGCATATAAAGTAGAAAAACGGCGTGATTATTGCCTTATAAATAGTTGACAATCAATTTAATAAGTCAATTATGAACACACCGCTTTTCTCAGACAAAGTTGCTGAAATTTTCGTGAAAGTTGATGATTTTTGTAACCATTTTGAAAATGAATTCAAAAGCCACAGTTTACCATCTACTCCAAGTGCTAAGAAAC
>JBKJRY010000202.1:0-41632 GCA_046593045.1 Chitinophagaceae bacterium
TCGCTAATTCTTCGGAATTGAGCATTAATTTTGTAAGCATCTTCAGAAGTGGTTTTCCAAAGATGCTTACTTTTTTTTATAGTCCCATGTCACATTTTGATCCGGCGGGAAGTATAAATGATTATTTTTAATAAGGAAATAAATAACAGATGGTCTTCTCAAAGTCTATTTTTGGCACATTACTCGGTATGCTGTTATTTTCGGCTTCATGCAAAAAAGCTACCGATCTTGCAGGTAATCCCTTGTTACAGGACTATTTCGAAAGCAACGTGCTTAACAGGAATTTCATAGTAAGTCTCGCTTCAGATAATAGCACGGATATTACATCCACTTACAGCAGTTATGTATTTGTTCTTCAAAAAACAGATTACTATCATGGCCCTTTGAAAGCTACTTCAGGAAGCAACGTTTATACAGGCACATGGAGCAGTAATGATGATTTCAGCAAACTTGATATTACTTTACCAGTTCCACCTGATGAGTTCGCTTTTTTAAGCAGGGCGTGGCGTTTTACCAGTAAAAATTTCCCAACACTTAAACTTGCCCCGTGGGGAAGTAGTGCGCCTATTGTGCTCCATATGTACCGCCAATAACTTCAAACATAACTTAGGATTCGCTGTAAATAAGATAGTATAATTAAGTGTTATTTTTTTCAGAAAAAAGACTTTTGTCAACACAACTTATCTTTAGCAAAAAATAAGATGAGAATATCCAGTATTATAGAATACCTCGAAAGCTTTGCGCCAATAAGTTTACAGGAAGACTATGATAATGCCGGCCTCCTGGTTGGGAGCAAACAGGATGAGTGTACCGGTATAATTACAACCCTTGATGTTACGGAAGAACTGGTTCTGGAAGCAGTAAAAAAAAATTGTAACCTCATCGTTGCACATCATCCTATCATCTTCAGAGGATTGAAAAAACTTAATGGTTCAAATTATGTAGAACGCACGGTTATTTCAGCCATTAAAAATAATATTGCGGTATATGCCATTCACACCAATCTTGACAATGTAATAAGTGGAGTAAATAAAAAAATCGCGGAAAAACTGCAACTTCAAGACCTGCAGGTACTTTCGCCTAAAGAAAACATTCTCAAAAAACTGGTGACTTTTTCCCCTAAAAAAAATGCGGAGGAACTAAGAAATGTATTATTCAAAACCGGGGGCAAATTGGGCAATTACACTGAATGTAGCTTTAACGTGGAAGGTTCAGGAACTTTTAAAGCTGGGGATGGAGCAGTCCCATATGTAGGAGAAATCGGGAAAAGGCATGAAGAAAATGAAACAAGGATAGAAATAATCTTTGAAAGCTATCTGCAAAAAGAAATGATAAAAAATTTGAAAGAAGCTCATCCTTATGAAGAAGTAGCCTATGATATTTACCCCCTCAACAACCAAATTGACGGAACAGGAAGTGGCTTAATTGGCAATTTAAATCAACCGGCTTCTGAACTTGAATTGCTTTCGATTCTTAAACTGGAGTTTAATCTCGATGTTATTCGTCATTCGCCCTTTGTAAATAAAAATATTAAGAAAATTGCCGTTTGTGGTGGCGCTGGGAGCTTCCTTATTTCAACGGCCATAGCCTCGGGAGCAGATGCTTATATTACTTCTGATGTTAAATACCACGAGTTTTTTGATGCTGACTCAAAAATTCTGCTGGCTGATATTGGACATTTTGAAAGTGAGCAGTTTACAATAGACTTGCTGGCTGATATTTTGAAGCAAAAATTTCTTAACTTTGCCGTCCTTAAAACAGAAGTTAAGACGAATCCTGTTAATTATTATACGTAGAACAGAATTAAGTATAAGCTTTGATAAAGTACAAAATCATACAATAATATATGTCACAAGTAAAAGATTATTCTGTAGAAGAAAAATTACTATCTCTTGTAAAGCTGCAAAAAGTTGACAGCAAACTGGATGGAATCCAGATATTAAAAGGGGAATTGCCTATTGAAGTAAGCGACCTTGAAGATGAAATTGAAGGACTTCATGCACGCCAGAACCGGATTGAAGAAGAAATAAACGGCATGCAACAGTTTATAGAAGATAAAAACACAGTTATAAAAGACGCACAGGAGCTTATAAAAAAATACGAAAAGCAAAGTGATAATGTAAAAAATAACCGTGAATTTGAAGCGATCAATAAAGAGATAGAAATGCAAACGCTGGAAACTAAACTGGCGGAAAAGCATATAAAAGATGCCACAGAAGAAATAGCTGAAAAAGCTAAGCAACTTGAGCTGGCCCAAAAAGCTGTTAGCACAAAAGAGGCAAATCTTAAGGGAAAAAAAGGAGAGCTTGAAAAAATAATTGCGGAAACCGATAAAGAAGAAAAGACTTACAATAAACAAGCCGAGGCTGCAAGACAAGAAGTGGATGAAAGATTATTGGTAAGTTATGACAGGATACGCAAAAATTATCGGAACGGCCTTGCAGTGGTACCGGTGGAAAGGGATGCATGTGGTGGTTGTTACAATGCCATTCCCCCGCAAAAACAAAGCGATATCAAGCAAAGAAAAAAAATAATTGTCTGCGAAAACTGCGGCAGAATCCTTGTAGATGATGAACTGAACGATGCAGTAGAAATAAAATAAGACACATTCTAAATAAATTTAAGGGTACTTTTCAGTACCCTTTTTTCGTGTTCATATTTCCGGTAATTTTTTCTAATGTACTTTGAATAAAGAGCCATAATGTAAACACAGCGACAACTAATAAAAATTGTAATTTGCCCTTATAAATGCTTAAGCAATTACACATACAGAACTACGCGATAATTGATTCTATTAAGATAAATTTTTCACCGCGTTTAAATATTATAACAGGCGAAACCGGTGCGGGTAAAAGTATTTTAATGGGCGCACTCAGCCTTATCCTTGGAGAGCGTGCTGATACTTCAGTATTGCTGAGCAAAGAAAAAAAATGTTATATAGAAGGACTCTTTAAAACAAATCATCCTTTGGTAAGAGATTTTCTGCAAAATAATGAACTCGACTGCGAAGATGAAATTGTGATTCGCAGGGAAATTTCAACTAATGGTAAATCAAGGGCATTTATTAATGACACTCCTGTAAATCTTGGCCAGCTTAAGCAGTTATCTTCATTATTGGTTGATCTGCACCAGCAGTTTGATACTTTGGAATTGGGCGACAACGACTTTCAGCGGCAAGTAATTGACGCCCTTGCAGGCAATGGTAAAGGCCTTGAACTATATCAAACGGAGTTTAAAAATTATCGCCTGGTATTGAAAGAACTTGAACAGTTAAAAGACGAGCAGGCCCAGGCAAATAAGGAATATGATTATAATAAATTTTTATTTGATGAACTTGAAGAAGCAAATTTTTCAGAAAATGAAATAGAAAATATTGATGCCGAAATAAAAGTTATAAGTAATGCGGAAAATATAAAATCAACGCTTGGCGAAATAAATTTTCAATTGCAGGAAAATGAAGAACCACTTGTTCAGCAAATAAAATCGATCGCTAATAAGCTACACACTTTACATGATTTTCATCCTGCAATAGAAGATTTGGAAGCAAGGCTACATTCTGTTCAAATAGAAATGCAGGATATTGCCGGGGAAATAGATACAATAAATAATAGCGTTTATTACGATGCAAAAAAAATAGATGAATTAAATGACCGTATGGCCGAAGGATACAGGCTTCTTAAAAAGCACAATGCCCTCACCACTGGTGCCTTAATTGAAATAAAAGAAACCCTTTCTGCTAAACTTGAAAAAATTACTAATCTTTCAGATACCATAGTGTCCAAAGAAAAACGATTACTGGAGTATCATAATTCGGCGGAAAAGCTGGCGGAAAAGTTATCTCAAAACAGGCAAAAGCAAGTGGTTGGATTTGAAGAAAAAGTAAACGAATTACTTGCGCAGGTTGGCATGCCTAACGCAAGACTTAAGGTAGAGATGAAGAAAGATAAGGCCTTAAATCTTTTTGGAATAAACATACTGGAATTTTTATTTAATGCTAATCTCCCCTCTTCGCAGGCAGGTAACTCCAATCATTTTGAACCTTTGAAAAAAGTTGCAAGCGGAGGCGAGCTCAGCCGGTTAATGCTCAGTATTAAATCCCTTGTTGCAAAAAGTATCCAGTTGCCAACCTTGATATTCGATGAGATTGATAGTGGCATTAGTGGTGAAGCGGCACGCCAGGTAGGATTTATCATGAAAGAGTTATCGGGCAACCACCAATTAATATCCATTACTCACCAGCCACAAATAGCCTCGAAAGCAGACACACACTTTTTTGTATATAAAGAAATAAAAAATGACCAGATTATTACTGCAATTAAAGAATTGAATGCTGATGAACGCATCACTACAATTGCAACAATGCTTGGCGGTGAAAGGCCAACTGCTGCCGCATTTGAAAATGCGAAAGAAATGATAGGCAATTAATAAAAACGAAATAAGAAATAGATTTTTTTAAAGCACGAATTACACAAATTTTTTGAAAATAATAATCAATAATCAACACACATGTCTTACAATTTACTTAAAGGAAAAAAAGGAATCATTTTTGGCGCCCTGGATGAAAATTCAATTGCCTGGAAAACTGCCATACGCTGCCATGAGGAAGGCGGCCAGGTACTACTTACAAATGCTCCTGTAGCCATGCGTATGGGCGAGATAAACAAGCTTGCAGAAAAAATAAATGCACCTGTAATAGCATGCGATGTAAGTAGCAATGAGGATATGCTTAACTTAATCACCAAAGCGAAAGAACATTTTGACGGAGGCGTTGATTTTATCCTTCACTCTGTAGGCATGAGTATTAACATGCGGAAAGGAAAACATTATACTGAGATTGACTACGGATTTAACCAGAAGACACTTGATATTTCCGCCATGAGCCTTCATCGTTTACTGGCAACAGCCATGAAAGAAGATGCTTTAAATGAATGGGGAAGCGTAGTGGCGCTTACTTATATTGCTGCTCAAAGAGTGTTTCCCGATTATAATGAAATGGCAGATGCCAAAGCATTGCTCGAAAGTGTTACGAGAAGCTTTGGCTATCATTATGCTCTTAAAAAACATGTGCGGGTAAATACTGTTTCTCAATCTCCCACCCGTACTACTGCAGGTAGTGGCGTCAAGGGCTTTGATGGCTTTATAAACTATGCGGAAAAAATGAGTCCACTTGGAAATGCTTCTGCTGAAGACTGTGCCAATTATTGCGTAACCTTATTTAGCGACCTTACAAAATATGTTACTATGCAAAATTTGTTTCACGATGGAGGATTTTCATTTACCGGTGTTACAGAAAGCGTAATTGAGCAAATGGAGAAGTAAGGTATTTTTTACGGTACGCATTTATGCAGGACGGGAAATATAGTTCCGTCCGCCGGTACTGTTGCCAAATTTATAATTTAAAGTTCATTTTTACTACTATCGCTCAATAGAGTTCCGTTAGCTGGGAACTGTGGCTGAAACATGCACCACAGTTCATTGTTATCACGTCTGCCCGGCTTGGATAAATGCGATTGTTAGCTGCTTTTTATGTCGTTTAGTTAGATTCTACAAAAAAGAATATCCAATTTTAAAGCTTAAAATATTTGTTTTAAATGAAGATTTGGCATCGTTGCGAATGTTTGTCAATCCATTCTTTAAATCAAGTTTTACGAAGGAATTACTTTTTTGAACACCCACTGATATAGATGTTCCAAAATCGTTGCCCTTTGCTTCCGAGCCAAAACTTATTATATTAGGAATGTGTAAGCCATAAAATAAACCAGTTGAAAGCATAATCCTGTATTTCGGATTGTTTAATAGAATTTGCTTTTCTAAAAATAAAGTGGTTTCTAAGAAGTTTAAGTCCATTCTTGTATATGCGGTTCCTGTAAAACTTCCGTAATTATAGACCGTATCCATTGTTGTGAAATAGCCTTTAGATATAAATCCTAAATCTCAACCAATTAACCAATTCTTATTCAGCTTTTTCAATGTCTCTAAACCTCCACCAAAAAACAGGCCTTGGGATTTTGTCAAATTCGTTAATGTTACACTACCATCTTTAAAATTCCTATTTTGAATTGACGATTTACAAATGCTTGGACTTATATAAACTCTGAAAGCGAATTTTTTTTCTTGTGCATGAGAGTTGAGTCCGATTAATAGCGTAATTATAGTTATAAGGTTCTTTTTCATAAGGTATATTTTTGGTATCAATCTAATCGGCATCAAAGATTAAGGTTTTTGCAGAAGTAGCAGCTAACAAAGCTATTAGTCTTAAAAGTTTTTTTGAATTAATAAATGCTGCATACGCAAAATATAGTAAACTCATAATCTTTTAAACTATTTTTTGTGAAGGGGTATAATAGACGGCAAAATATATAATATAAAGACGGATGCTTCAAAAATAAAAAAACCACCCTTTAAATAGGCGGTTCGTGTTTTCTATAAGCATAATTTTTTACGTGCTATAAGCACCTAATACTCATCTTCATTAAAGAAGAAGTCTTCCTGGCTTGGATAATCGGGCCAAATATCCTCAAGCCCTTCGTAAATTTCACCGCCTTCATCCTCAAGTTCCTGCAGGTTCTCAACCACTTCAATAGGCGCACCACTGCGTATTGAAAAATCTATCAATTCATCTTTTGTGGCAGGCCATGGTGCGTCTTCAAGGTGTGAGGCCAATTCTAAAGTCCAAAACATATATTTTCTCTTTTTTTTCTATTAAAAATTAATACCGGGTAACCAATTTTCCGCAAAAGTAAAAGTAATATTGGGATTACCAAATATTGTTTTTTACCTGTATTGATAGGTATTGATGCAGAATATAACGTAATGGATGCATACAAAGTACTTTTATTTTTATCTTTTTCAATTTGTATTTTAACCTTTACATTTAAGCATGCTAAAAGCAACCGGTATTTACAAAAATTATGGTACACTGCCTGTTTTAAAGGGCGTAGATATAGAAATAGCAAAAGGTGAAATTGTAAGCATTGCGGGTTCGTCCGGAGCCGGAAAGAGTACTTTGCTCCATATACTTGGCACATTAGACGTAGCTGACAAAGGGGAAATTTACCTCGATAATACAGCAGTTTTTAAACTCAACGGGAAGAAACTTGCAGCCTTCAGGAATAAACATATTGGATTTGTTTTCCAGTTTCACCACCTCTTGCCGGAATTTACTGCGCTTGAAAATGTATGTATTCCCGGCTGGATAGCCGGGAGGAAAACAAAGGAGGTAGAAGAACGGGCATTGTCTCTTCTTGAGTTATTAAATCTTAAGGATCGTGCAACCCACAAACCCGGCGAACTTTCGGGGGGAGAACAGCAGAGGGTTGCTGTTGCCAGGGCCCTCATTAATAATCCGTCAATAGTAATGGCTGATGAACCTACAGGAAACCTTGACTCAGCAAATGCAAAAGAACTTCATAATTTATTTATTGATTTGCGAAATCGCTTTCAGCAAAGTTTTTTAATCGTAACGCATAATGAAGAGTTGGCACAACTAAGCGATCGGATCCTGCATATGAAAGATGGTAAAATTTTAGGATAGAAAATTTTAATACCGTATATGCCAGGCAAGGTGTACAGAGTACAATTTTCTTCCAGGGTTAGGTATCAGGGCTTGCGGGTTCATTATCGCTCATTACAAGGTTTGTGCCGCCATCACGCATTATTTCTTCCATGTTACGATCATTATCTACAATACCTTTTTCTTCCAGCATCCTCATATCTTTTGCATCACGCAAAAATTCCGAAGCGAAAATAAATTCGTTCAGCTTTTTATTTTTATTGAATATGATCTCTTTATTATTTCCTTCCCACTCTTTTTCGCCCATAAAGAGGTATAAAATATTTTCACCTATTTCCATCACGCTATTCATATCGTGCGTATTTATAATGGTGGTAATATTATTTTCTTTGGTAATATCGCGAATCAGCTGATCAATAACCAATGATGTTTGCGGGTCAAGACCGGAATTAGGCTCATCGCAGAATAAATATTTTGGCTTCAGGACAATTGCCCTGGCTATCCCCACTCTTTTCATCATACCTCCACTTATTTCGGCGGGATATTTTTTATTAGCATCTTTCAAATTAACCCTTTCAAGCACATCATTTACCCGCTCCATTTTTTTTGCGTGATTCCAATTAGTAAACATGTCCAGGGGGAACTTTATATTTCTCTCAACGGTCATACTATCAAAAAGAGCAGACCCCTGGAAAAGCATACCTAATTGCTGGCGTAGCTCTTTACGATCTTCCTGGTGCATAGTAGAAAGATCTTTCCCATCAAATAAAATACCACCACTATCCACTTCGAACAAGCCTACCATGCATTTTTGCAAAACCGTTTTTCCACTGCCACTTGAACCTATAATAAGATTGGTTTTGCCTGTTTCCAGTACCGCGTTTATCCCTTTAAGAATTTCCTTATCTCCAAAAGATTTTTTAACATCTTTGAGTTCTATCATGAGTAACAGTTATTAATTATCCAATATCACGGCGTGCGGAAAAATTTTTTTTATAGATTAGATTTAACCCAACAAAATTTGTGCAAGTATATAATCTGCAAATAAAATTAAAATACAGCTAGTAACTACTGCTGTAGTACTTGCTCTGCCTATTTCCAGCGCGCCTCCTTTTACATTATAGCCATAAAAAGAAGAAACGCTGCTTATGATAAATGCAAAAGTATACGCTTTCACAAGAGCAAACCATACATTTTTTGGAACAAAAGCCATCAATAATCCTTTGTCATAAGTATCTGTTGAAAGAATCCCTGAAAGACTGCCGGCCAATCTTCCACCATAAATTCCCAGGACGGCGGCAAGTACAACAAGTAATGGAATTGTAATGAGCGCTCCAAGTATTTTAGGCATTATCAGGTACGCCTTGGTATTTATTCCCATTATTTCGAGTGCATCAATTTGCTCGCTTACTCTCATATTGCCCAATTCCCCTGCGATCTTACTGCCAACAACACCCGCTAATACTATACAAACAAGTGTAGGAGCAAATTCAAGTATCACTGTATCACGAACCACCTGCGCAATTGTTTCTTTTGGAATCAATGGGCTTGTAAGCTGGTAAGCCGTTTGAACGGCACTCACTGCACCCATAAATAACGAGATGACCGATACGATCCACAATGAACCAATACCGATTTCAACAGATTGATGCATTAGCTCTTTCCAATACATTTTAAAGTTCTCGGGTTTGGTAAACATCCCCTTTATCATTAAAAGGTAGCTTCCTATTGTCGAAAATAATTTCATCGTAGATTATTTGTTTTGATGAAATGAAATTTATTGTATTGCATTTTTCTTATTTGGAATAACCGGAGATCTCAATAATAATATTGCCAAAAAAATTAATTCAAGCGCCATTTGGTGTTTTCTTTAATCGCTTCCATCTTCTGGGCGGCAGTATTTCATTTTCTTTATTGTTAGTACATTTCATCTGTGCATCTACCACCGCTATCAATACCATATTATAAATACTTCGCACCTGGCTACCTAATTGTAATATATGCACAGGTTTGCTCAGGCCTAGAAGGACCGGTCCGATTGCTTCGGAGCCGCCTATTTCCTGTAAAAGATTATAGGCAACATTACCAGCTGCAAGATTTGGAAATATAAGTACGTTCACATCCTTATCAACCAATTCACTAAACGAATAATTATCTTTTACCATCTCTTTGTTGAATGCCACATTGGCCTGAACCTCGCCATCAACAACAAGAGAAGGATCTTTTTGCTTCACTATTTCGGTGGCCCTGGCTACTAATTTTGCTTCAGGTGAATCACTGCTCCCGAAGTTAGAATAACTGAGCATCGCAATAATTGGTTTGATACCAAAATTTTTTACCTCCTTTGCAACCATTAAAGTGATGTCCGCAAGTTCTTCAGCAGTTGGATTGAAATTTACTGTTGTATCTGCAAGAAATAACGGGCCTTTTTTTGTCATCATGATATACATGCCTGCCACTTTTTTTGATCCCGCTTCCATCCCAATAATTTGCAGGGCAGGCCGGATTGTATCAGGATAATTTTTTGATAAACCTGATATCATTGCATCTGCTTCTCCTGTTTCTACCATCATGCAACCAAAATATAACCTATCACGCATTATTTTTTTTGATTCATAATAATTAAAGCCCTTACGCTGTCGCTTTGCAAAAAATAATTCACCATATCGTTTTCTTCTCTCTGCCGATTCATCACTTTTAGGATCAATGACAACCATTCCTTCGAGATCAATTCCATTTTCAGCTGCTATAGATTCTATTACTTTAGGATCACCTAACAGTATCGGATAAGCGACACCTTCATCCTGCACAAGCTGAGCGGTCTTTAATATCTTTTGGTTTTCAGCCTCCGCAAACACTACCTTTTTAGGATTTTTTCTCGCTTTATTTCCAATAACACGCAGCAACTGGTTGTCTATACCAAGACGATCATTCAATTCAACAGTATAAGCGTTCCAATCTGTAATTGGCAAACGGGCAACGCCGCTTTCCATAGCTGCCTTTGCAACTGCGGGTGCAACGGTTGAAAGAAGGCGGCTATCAAGCGGCTTTGGTATTATATAATTTGACCCGAAAACAATGCTTTTTTCATTGTACGCCATGGTAACAATATCCGGCACGGGAGATTTTGCAAGTTCCGCCAAAGCTATAACAGCCGCAAGTTTCATTGCTTCGTTTATTTGGGTGGCCCTTACGTCAAGAGCACCGCGAAAAATATATGGGAAACCTAGTACATTATTCACCTGGTTGGGATAATCGCTTCTGCCTGTAGCCATTATTACATCCTTTCTTGCAGCCGTTGCTTTCTCATATGTTATTTCAGGATCGGGATTTGCCATTGCAAATACAATCGGATTCTTTGCCATGCTCTTTACCATTTCCGGAGTTACGACATCTCCTACACTTAATCCAATGAACACATCGGCATCTTTCATGGCATCTTCCAAAGTCTGGGTTGTGTTCGTTGTTTGAGCAAATCTCTTTTTGGTTTCATCCAGCTCAGATCTATTAGCATGAATAACACCTTTTCTATCAAACAAAATAAAATTAGAAGCTTTAGCACCTAAGGCTTCGTAAAGTTGGATGCACGCCATAGCTGCAGCGCCAGCGCCATTCACCACAAACCTCACACGTTCGATTTTCTTTCGTTGAATTTCCAGCGCATTTAATAAAGCCGCAGAGCTTATAATCGCGGTTCCATGCTGATCATCATGCATCACGGGTATTTTCAACCGCTCTTTCAATTTCTTTTCAATGTAAAAACATTCAGGCGCCTTTATATCCTCTAAATTGATACCACCAAAAGTTGGCTCAAGCGCGGCAACTATTTCAACGAATTTCGCGGGATCTTTCTCATCTATTTCTATATCAAAAACATCTATATCAGCAAAAATCTTAAATAATACCCCCTTGCCTTCCATAACCGGCTTGCCCGCTGCGGCGCCTATATCTCCCAATCCTAAAACCGCAGTGCCATTGCTGATTACGCCAACGAGGTTTCCCTTGGCAGTATATTGGTAAACGGTGTCAGGATTTTCATTTATTTCCAGGCATGGAACCGCTACTCCAGGGGAATAAGCCAGCGAAAGATCTCTTTGGGTTTTTGTGGATTTCGTAGGTATTACTTCTATTTTTCCGGGCCTTCCTTTGGAGTGGTAATCAAGGGCCTCCTGCTTTCGAAGATTTTTTTGCATATTGGTTTATTGAGCAATATCAGCCTGCACAAAGCTTACATCATCATTGAATTAGTGGTAAAGATAGGTAATGTGAATAATTCATTTAATTGTTGTGGAAGCGCCCAGCCAGGCCATAATTCCAATGCCGTTTTTGATAGCGGTTTCATCTATATTAAATAAAGGAGTGTGTACTCCTGCATTAATATTTTTTTGTTTGTTTCCTACACCAAGCCTAAAAAAGCAAGCAGGTATTTTATGAGAATAAAAAGCAAAGTCTTCGGCACCCATACGCATCTCTGTTTCTTCTACATTTTCGAGACCTGCAAATTCTACGGCTTTGTCTTTAGCTATTTGAGTTAGTTCTTTGTCATTAGTTACAAATGGATACCCTACATCAATCGTAACATCTATCTCCGCGCCAGTCATGTCTGCAGTATTGTTACAAATTTTCCTGATTAGATCATGAGCCGCAAATCTCCACACTTCATTCATGGCCCTGAATGTACCAATTAGCTTTACCTCACCGGGAATTACATTAGTTGTATTACCACCCTGTATGGAAGTAATCGACAAAACCGATGGGTTGAAAGGGTCATTCATCCTGCTAATCACCTGCTGAAGATTAACAACAAGTTGCGAGGCTGTATGTATCGTATCAGATGTAAGATGAGGTGAAGCTGCATGCCCGCCTTTACTTTTTATAGTAATGTAAATTTCGTCGGCACTCGCCATAACCATACCTCCGCGGAAACTTAACTTTCCCACTTCCAGGCCGGGATGAACATGTAAGGCAAAAATCGCATCGGGTTTTGGATTTTCAAGCACGCCTTCTTTTATTAAAATACTTGCGCCGCCAGGATTTTTTTCTTCCCCTGGTTGGAAAATTAATTTTATAGTTCCATCCCATTCATTTCTTAATTCATTCAAAATTTTTGCGGCACCCAGCAAACAGGTTGTGTGCACATCATGCCCGCAGGCATGCATTACACCTTCATTCCTTGACCGGTACCCAACTTCATTCAACTCTTTAATGGGTAATGCATCCAAATCCGCCCGTAAAGCAATTACCTTGGTAGTGCTATTTTTTCCTTTAATAATTCCAACAACGCCGGTTGTGGCCATTTGCTGGTATTCGATATTCCAACTATCAAGCTTTCGCTGGACAAATTTTGAGGTTTCAAATTCCTTAAAACTCAACTCAGGATGGGAATGAAGATGATGACGGATATTAATAAATTCATCTGAATATTTTGCAGCTAATTCTTTTATTTTCTCTTTTATCATTTTAGGTTATTAGGCCCGTCACTTTGAATAGGCATATTTCAAAAGTAAAAAGAGTTTCATTAACGAAACTCTTTTTAATCATATTAAAAATATGTGAATTATCTTATGTCGTCAGGATTAAAATCTTTATCTGGCTTTACTTCAATAATTTCAGAAATCATGTAAATGGGAGCTCCGTCAAGCATTTTGGTGATCTGACCCCGGTAAACTTCCGCCTCTTCCCTTGTCCTAAAATTTCCAAATTTTAATTTTATATACGGATTTGAAAACCACATATAAGGCTTTTGTTCGGGAAATCTTTGAAGCAATTCGGTTCGGATTCTCATCGCGTAATCACGGTCATTGGTATTGAGCACCATAAGCCTGAAACCTTTGGCAGTTCTTGCCTGCGCTTTTAAAATAGCCGTGTTGATTTCAGATTCCCGCCTTGCAAGAATGGCCAGGCGATAATCGCTATGTACGATTACCTTATCAATAATACTATCGGCTTGCTGAGCAAAAGTTTTGGCAGTAAAAAAAAGAAGCAACAGGAAAAATACTTGTTTCATAAATTTGGGATAGGATTTCTCAAAAATAATACCATGATTGTGGAATCATAAAAGAATTTCTTAGAGCTTATTATTGAGACAGGAAATTGATGTGATAGGTTGTATGGTTAAGAATATTCCTGGTCGTTAATCATCTTCTTGTGATATTATTTCAACACTACTGCTACATCCAAGCCTGTTGGCACCAGCGTCTATCAACTTTTTTGCAAATTCATAGGTCTTGATTCCACCGCTCGCCTTAATCTTTACAGCATCGCTAAGGTGTGCCCGGATTAGTTTTACGGCGTGGATTGTAGCGCCTGTCTCTGCATAACCGGTCGAGGTTTTTACGTAGTCCACTCCTGCAGCCCCGTAAATATCACAGCATTTAATAATTTCATCATCAGTAAGTACCCCACTTTCTATAATCACCTTCACAATTTTGTCCCTATTTCTAATAATTGGCATCATGTTGTTGATCTCATTGGCCAGGAATTGCCAGTCGCTATTTTTTATTGCCGAAATGTTGATTACTGCATCAAGTTCATCCGCTCCATCAATAATCGCCAATACAATTTCGGCCACTTTGGCTTCAATAGCTGAATAGCCAAATGGGAAACCTATGACTGTGGCAACTTTAACGGTCGAATTATATAAAAATTCTTTGGCTTTTTTTACAAATAAGGGTGGAACACACACTGCTGCAAATTGGTATTGATCAGCTTCAACGCAAAGCTTTTCAATTTCTGCTAATACAGTAGTTGGTTTTAGTACTGTGTGATCAATATATTTTGCTATCAACATGCTGTTGTAGTTAATACAATAAAATCATCAGGTTAAGCTTGCATTCAAGGGTGCTGTCCGGCAGTAATAGTAATTTACGTTATAAATACTGCTTCGATAATTGCTAATTGCGGGTAATACCTGATTGTTTTATCTTAATGCTTTCCAGCTTTTGCTGAAGTTCCTTTATTTTTTCTTCTGTCCTGGCAATTTCGTTATCGTGAGTATTGTTCCTTGCTTCAAGGCCTGTAGTTTCTGCAGAGGAAGCCTTACGTGACTTTCTTACATTTTTTTTAATTGTCTTATTGCTCTTTTTGATATCTCTTTCGTAGCGTTTAATTTGCTTTAAAATATCGGAAGTTTCGTCACCATAATATTCATTTAGAAACTTGACGCTAAAATCATTCAACAACTTTTTCATGCCTTCAAATTCTTTAGGATAATTATCAGGACCGATAAAAAAATCATATCCGAAAGACATAAAATACTTCATTTCCGATCCCCCGGAAATATCTGTAACCCGTGCATACATATTCATTCTCTTATCTGCGATGCTGTTAATAGTAACGTCTTCAGAGCTCACAATGTCTTTATCAGTCAATAGTCCGATACCTTTAGTTTTTACTTTATAATTTTTTTTCAGAAAATTGCTCCAGGCTTTCTTAACTGTCTTTGGATAGGCATCATAACTTACATACAAGCATGGCCTCAGTTTGTCTTCGTAGGTGATATTAGTGGTATCGATGCGATAAGTTTGAGCGGCCAATTGCAAAGAAACAAGCACAGCAAATAACAGTAATAGTGATTTTATCTTTTTCATTTCGCGATAATTTTGGTTTTTTAATTGTCCAATTTAATTTTTAATTCCGGAATATCGACCACGGACTATTGAGGATGCAATTTTATTTTGAATATTCCGAACTGATGTGGACCACCAGTTTTGGTATTCTATCCTGCATCCAGCATATATCCCGGGCAAAATAAAATACCTGATTTTTTTAATCAGCTATGTGGTTTGAATAGAATTTTATTCTATCTGTAAGCAATACGCTTCTAAAAACTAAGGGTAATTTTTAGGCGTCCTTACCATGGCAATGTTTGTACTTCTTTCCACTGCCGCATGGACAAGGATCGTTGCGACCAATTTTAGGGCCTACTTTTATGGGCTCCTGCTTTATATTTTCTGAAGGATCTATATAATCATTTTCCTGCGAAAGATATTCCGGACCACCAGCGCCGGCAAATTCTTCCTTCCGCTGGCGTAGTTTACTCATATCAGTTTTTTGCTTTCTCTCTTCATGAATACGGTTTTGCTGGTTTTGCTCAACGGGAATACTGCAATGTGCCAGGAAGCTAACAATATCTTTATTTACCTGGTCATCCATTTGTTTAAATGCATTGAATGCCTCAATCTTGTAAATGACTAATGGGTCTTTCTGTTCATAACCCGCTGTTTGCACGCTATGCCTGAGGTCGTCCATTGCGCGAAGATGTTCCTTCCATGCATCATCTATCAAAGCCAGGGTGATATTGCGTTCCAGCGCATTTGTCAATTCAGCGCCATTGGTTTCAATCGTTTTATTGAGATTAGCAACCGCCTGCATGGCTTTCTTTCCGTCAGTAAATGGTACCGCAATATTTTCAATGTGAGACCCCTGCTCCCTCCGTATATTTTTTATCACGGGAAGCGTTTGCTCATTCATCGTTTTATTCTTTCGATTGTAATGATCTTTCGCTTCGTAATACAACCTGTTTGAAAGTGTATTTACGTCTGCTTTATCAAGATCTTCCGCCGTTATATCCGTATCAATTCCAAAGTTCATAATCACGGCGAGTTTAAATTCATCATGATCATTTATTTCTTTGAAAGAAATGATGATGCCTTCAGCTACTGAATAAAATGCGTTGTCAAGATCAAGTGCAAGCCTTTCTCCAAACAGGGCGTGATTGCGCCTTCCATAAATTACGGTGCGCTGCTTGTTCATTACATCATCATATTCAAGCAATCTCTTTCTTATGCCAAAATTATTTTCTTCTACTTTCTTTTGAGCACGTTCAATACTTTTTGATATCATGCTGTGCTGTATCACTTCGCCTTCCTTGTAACCCATCCTGTCCATTAAGGAAGCTATTTTTTCACTCCCAAACATTCTCATAAGATCATCTTCAAGAGAAACAAAAAATTGCGAAGTACCCGGATCACCCTGTCTTCCCGCACGTCCACGCAACTGCCTGTCCACACGACGGCTTTCATGCCTTTCAGTACCTAATATAGCAAGACCCCCGGCTTCTTTTACACCTGCCCCCAATTTAATATCTGTACCACGTCCGGCCATATTGGTAGCAATTGTTACAGCTCCTGAAAGTCCAGCTTCTGCAACCACCTGCGCTTCCCTTGCATGTTGCTTTGCGTTCAATACATTATGGGGTACGGCTTTCTGCTTCATCATCCTGCTAAGCAATTCACTCACTTCTACAGAAGTTGTACCTACAAGAATGGGTCTTCCGGCGGCACGCATTTTTTCTACTTCTTCAATTACCGCTTTTAGCTTTTCTCGCTTTGTCTTATAGACAAGATCCTGGGTATCGCTTCTTATTACAGGAACATTTGTAGGTATGGAAACTACGTCCAGTTTATAAATATCCCAGAATTCTGCCGCCTCAGTTTCAGCAGTACCGGTCATACCAGCAAGTTTATGATACATCCTGAAAAAGTTCTGTAATGTAATGGTTGCATACGTTTGGGTAGCACTTTCAATCTTTACATTTTCTTTTGCTTCAATCGCCTGGTGCAAGCCATCAGAATATCTACGGCCTTCCATGATACGGCCTGTTTGCTCATCCACAATTTTTACCTGGCCTTCGATGACAACATATTCCACATCGTTTTCAAAAAGTGTATATGCTTTCAGTAACTGCTGAACAGTATGAATTCTTTCGGCTTTTATTGAGTATTCATTGAGGAGGATTTCTTTTTCATGAAGTTTTTCATCAACGCTTACATCACTCTTTTCTATTTCCGAGAGCTTAACCCCTATATCCGGGAGGATAAAAAATTCAGGATCTTCACCTGATTTAGTGATCAACGCAATTCCATTATCCGTAAGTTCTACCTGGTTGTTTTTTTCATCTATATGGAAATACAATTCTTCATCAACCTTGGGCATATTTTTCTGCTGATCAGCGAGATAATAGTTTTCGGTTTTTTGAAGCTTTACTCTCATACCCGGCTCACTTAAATATTTAATAAGAGCCCCATTCTTCGGAAGCCCCCTGTGAGCACGGAAAAGTGCAAGCCCACCATCTTTGGGGTCGTCATTTCCTTCATTAATTTTTTTCTTCGCTTCAATTAAAAATTGACTGGTCACCTTTTTTTGTGCGTCCACAATTCTTTCAACCCGCGGCTTCATCTGGTCAAATTCCTGCTTGTCGCCTCTTGGGATAGGCCCTGAAATAATTAATGGCGTTCTTGCATCATCTATTAATACACTATCTACTTCATCCACCATTGCAAAATGGTGTTTGCGCTGTACCATTTCATCAGGGGAATGTACCATGTTATCTCTCAGGTAGTCAAACCCAAATTCATTATTGGTGCCATAAACGATGTCACTATTGTAGGCTTTGCGACGATTATCACTGTTGGGTTCATGCTTATCAATACAATCAACTGTAAGTCCCATCCATTCAAATAAGGTACCGTTCCACTCACTGTCTCTACGTGCAAGATAATCGTTGACCGTAACGATATGAACGCCTTCCCCTGCCAGTGCATTAAGGTAAGCGGGCAATGTGGATACTAACGTTTTACCTTCACCGGTAGCCATTTCGGCGATTTTTCCCTCATGTAAAACAATGCCACCTATAAGCTGCACATCATAATGTATCATATTCCAGGTGATTTCGCTTCCCCCGGCAGGCCATGTGTTTTGATAAATGGCTTTGTTATCTTCTATCCTTATGTAATTTTTTGTAATGCTGAAAATTTTATCCAGTTCCGTCGCGGTCGATTTCAACTCTTTATTTTCTTTAAAACGGCGGGCTGTTTCTTTAACCACGGCAAAGGCTTCAGGAAGTATCTCAAGTAATATCTCCTCAATTTTCTTATCCCGTTCCTTTAGCATAGTATCTACTTCCTGGTATATCCGGTCACGGCCTTCAATATCAGCAGAATCGAGCGCCTCGGCGGCGGCTTTTTTAGTATTGATCTCATTATCTGTTTCAGTAAGATGCACCTTGATCCGCTCTTTGAATTCCACAGTTTTATGCCGAAGTTCGTCGTTGGAAAGTGAACGATATTCTTCAAAAAATGCATTGATCTTTGCCACATAAGGAGTAATAAGCTTTACATCCTTTTCACTTTTATTACCACCAAATAATTTTGAAAGAAACCCTGACATATATAGTTCTGATTAAATGAAAGTTTTATTAAGAATTATTCTTGTCAAAATTGGTGCAGAAAATTTTTCATAGCCAAAATGACAGGATGGCGAAGTTACTAAATAGAATAGTGCCAGATAATAGGATGGGTTAAATTTAAGAATTATGAATTTTATACTTATATCAAAGTAAATCTTTTGTCCATAGCGCCTAACATCATAAACACAAGTTCAACAAAACATCCGACAAGAAGTTAAAAAAACCGGGAAAATAAGGAACAAAAATTAATTAGCTGAACGGACAAATTTGTTCCATATAATTCATTACTAAGAAAAAATATCCTGGCTGATCATGTCCCTTCCATATAATTTAAAACGTATAAAGAGCATAAATGGTTTGTGTAATCTGAATTCAGGTATAGAGCTCCGCAATACAATAACAAATTCTTTGCTTCCAGGAAAAAAAAGCAGACACATTTAACATGACGACGTTATCAAAGTCAAACCTGCTGAAAAAAAAAATTATCTCTAATTAACCTTATATTTTTGGCTGATCTCTTTTAAGTATTCCTGTTTTTGAGGCTCCCGATTCAAACGGCTGAAAGAAGTGAGATAATGATGCTTCCCTAAAAAATTCTTTTGAATATTATCCCATTCCTCTTCATCTTTTACCATACCCAATGCATTCAGTTCACTGAATAACTTTCTGCCAATATCATAAAAATCTTCTCGCCCTAAATAATCCAGGTCCGCGTCACAGATTATCTTCTCAAGTTTTGTTGCGGGGCTTTGAGGAATTTTAGTTGCCATTATCATGTTACAAACGATATCAATTTCTTCATCAGTGAAATCATAAGCAGGTAAATATTCTCTCGCCATTTCACAGCCCTTTTCTTCATGGTTTTTATAAATCGTTATAAACCCCGCATCGTGATATAATACCGCAATCCTTAGCAATTTTATTTCTTCATCATCCAAAGTTTCTGATTTGGCAATCTTCAAAGCTGCGTCTAAAACATCAAGCGTATGATGAAACCCATGGTAGGTAAGCTTTGCAGGCAACTTACTTTTGAGCATTTGAAAAATGAATTCTTCAGCAGTAGAAAAGTTTTTCAAGTAATTGATTTTTCTTTCTTACAAAATACAATTAATCATTCAATAAATTCAACCGTTTGAACGAAGTTGTAATGAAAATAATTAAATTTCTGTCTGGCATAAATGTAAACAGAATCCACTAAATACATATAAAGTATTACTCTCTCAAACTACCCTTCAAGGTTTCGTTTCTATATATTTCATTCTTCTAAAAAAATAATAAAATGGAACACCACTTAGCATCAAACCCAATTCCAAACAAAGTCTGCTTTGGTTGGATAATAATTGCATTTGCCAAAAGGGCCAGTGAAAACAATATTACAATTACCGGCACTACAGGATAACCAATAACTCTGGCAGTTATCCTGCCATTTCTTTTCATTTTAATAAGTGCCCAGGCAATAAGTATATAAAAGAAAAAACCGGAAAATATTGTCATATCCGTAGTGCCCGAATTTATTTTTAATTCAGTTTATTCCATTTTCCAGTCAGGTAATCTACCGGGTGTATATGGCGCCCTGCTTTTCTCCAGTAATGTTTCTAGTTTTTTTACTTCCGCGTCTATTGATTTTACTTCCTCTAATACCGGGGCAAATTCTTTTGCGGCATCAGTATAGGAATTAATGAAAGTATTAGTAGCTCCTGCCGTCGTACTTAACATACCGTCCATAATGCCGGAAACACGGTTTCGTATTGAGGGTGGCGCATCGAATTCTCTTTTCAATAGTGTTATATCACCGTTAAGGAGTTTATCTACGTCAATCAATCTTTTTGCCAGCGAAGAAATATTTTCCATAACCGAATCATCAACAGATGGAGTTTTCAATATGGCTTCTTTTATATATTTCAATTTATTAATTAACTCCGCACGATATGCATTGGTGCCATCAACGGCCCTATAAAGTTCTGAAGTTTTTTTGCCAAATTCATATAAAACCTTCTTGTCCGAAGCCGCCATAGAAGCCATATTCAATGCTTCGATTGTGAAAGGCTCTGGCGAAGTAAGTTGTGTATAATTTCCGTCTTCATATTTACTCATTGATACAGTATAATTTCCGGGAACAACAAATATTCCTCTGTCAGGTGAGCCAAAAACATTGGCTTCGTTAAAGGGGGTAAAACTTATGGCATCTTTTGCATCTGTGCGAAAATCCCAAACGATGCGGTGTATTCCTTTCTTTGCCGCTGCCACCAAGTGCCTTACCGCGTTGCCGCTTTCATCCTTAATAGTAAAGAGCAGGTATGGATCAGGGTCTGCATCTTCCGCACGTAGCGAATCCATCGAAGGATAATATGGAGGAAGGTTATTTTTTATTTTTTCTGACTCTGATTCCTGTCTTTTTTCTTTAAGTGTTTTAATATCCTGTTTCAGGTAGTAAGTAAACATTGACCCAACTTCAGGATTAGGAACATTCCAATAACTTTCACCCTGGAAGCCTTTGCCGCGAAGACCCAGCGGACGTGATTCTATAAACATCCATGCTTTCCTGGTTGGTGAAATAAAAGCCTTCTTGTCAAGGTCCTTGCCTGCCAATGTTCTCAAGGGAGTATAATCATCAAGCACATAATAACCCCTTCCAAAAGTTGCTACCACCAGGTCATTATCACGCTTCTGAATCTCCATATCTTTTATGGCAACGGGTGGCAGGCCTCCTTTTAGCTGTATCCATTTACCTCCTCCATCGACAGAAAAGAATACGCCAAATTCAGTACCTGCAAACAGTAGGTTGGCATTTTTAGGATCCTCTGCTATGCAATAAACAGTGCCTGTTTCCGGTAAATTATGCTGGATCGGAGTCCATGTTTTTCCTCCGTCCGACGTTTTAAAAAGATAAGGCTTAAAATCACCATAACGGTGATGGTTAAATGCCACGTAGGCAACATTTTTATTTTGTGCGGAGGTTATGATCTCGTTTACGTAAGTGCGCTCCGGTACACCAGGAATGTTATCAACCTTCGTCCAGTTTTTTCCCCCGTCAATTGTTACATGTATCAATCCATCATCAGTGCCTGCATATAAAATATTCTCATCGAGTGGAGATTCCGCAAGTGTAGTTAACTGGCCATAATGATCCGTCGAACCGTTTTTAGCAACAGCATCCACGCTCCATACCTTACCCATTACCGTTAGTTTGTTTCTATCAATACCTCTTGAAAGATCGGGACTTATTACCTTCCAGGTATTACCCTGGTCGTCCGTTCTAAAAACCTTGTTGGAGGCAAAATACAATCGCTTATGATCATGTTGCGAAATTAAAAGCGGTGCATCCCAGTTCCAGCGATAAGGTTCTTCACCTGCTGATTCTATTGGCTTTATTTCTAAAATCTCACCACTCTTTCTGTCGTACCGTACCAATCCGCCATATTGTGATTCGGCATAGATAATGTTTGGATCTTCATAATCTGCCTGGCTTTCAAAACCATCGCCACCATTGGTTATAAACCAATCGCTGTTTACAATTCCATTGGCACTTATGGTACGTGAAGGGCCACCAAGGCTAAAATTATCCTGTGTGCCCCCGTAAACATAATAGAATGGAAAACTGTTATCCAAGGATACTTTGTAGAATTGAGTAACAGGAATATTGGCTTTGAAATTCCAGAATTTACCTCCGTCATAACTTTCATATAACCCTCCATCGCAACCAACGAGCATATGTTGGGTGTTGGAAGGCTCTATCCATATTACATGATTATCGACATGCTTGCTTCTTTCTCCCAGATCGTGAAATGTTTTACCCCCATCTTCACTCACCTGTAAAAGGGTATTCATCGCGAATATTTTATCAAGATCTTTAGGGTCACAAAATATTTCCTGGTAGTAATTTCCTGAAGTGGAATAACTGCTTCTCTTTTCCCAACTCGCGCCACGATCAGTCGAGGCATAGAGCCCGCCCTTATCATCTGAAGCCTCAACAACAGCAAAAATATAATCAGGATTTACAGGGCTAATCGCCATTCCAATTCTACCCAGGTCAACATCAGCCGGAAGGCCTTTCATTATTTTATTCCACGTGGCACCACCGTCTGTACTTTTATATAACGCACTTTCCGGGCCGCCACCTATGTATGTAAAAACTTTACGCTGCCTCTGGTGTGCTGCGGCATATAAAACATTGCTATTGCGCGGATCCATATGAATCTCATTAAATCCTGTATGTTCACTTACTGTTAAGACATCTTTCCAGGTTTTACCACCGTCAGTAGTTTTATAAATTCCACGTTCACCACCACTACTCCAAAGAGGACCGTATGCAGCAACAAAAACTATATCGGAATTATTTGGATCGACTGCTATCATTCCTATGTGCTCCGATTTTTTTAGGCCAACATTTTTCCAGCTTTTGCCACCATCCTCGCTTTTATAAACTCCATCGCCGTAGCCTGCAACCCGCTGGTTATTATTTTCGCCGCTTCCTACCCACACAATGTTTGGATTATTAGGATCAAGCGTTACGCAGCCGATTGAAAAAGAAACCTGGCCGTCAAATATGGGATTAAAGGTTATTCCGGCATTATTGGTTTTCCAGACACCTCCTGATGCAGATGCAACATAATACTCTGACATGTTTTTTGGATTAACCGCAAGGTCAACGATTCTGCCGGAGGTGAGCGCCGGCCCAATACTTCTGAAAGCAAGTCCATTAAAAGTAGCCGACTGCATTGGATCTTTATTTTCAACCTTCGATGTATCTGTTTTCTTCTTTTTCTGAGCGTAAGAAATTGCTGTGGCAAAAAGTAAGAAAGAAGAAAAAATAAACGCAACAAATATTTTCATAAGCCTGTTTTGAATTAAGTTGAATTTTTAAATGTATGAAATCCTGTTTTATTTCATTATAAAAAAGATGTATACTTTAAATATGAAAGCGGCAAATGACTTCAAAAAGTTATTTCTTATGACTATCTAAAATTATTTAATAAATACCAGGATTTCTACGATGAAAAATAATCACATAATCCACTTTATTGATTTATTTATTTTCAATCCTTTTTTAATTTTTGTCTCATTGATGATGAAACTCTTCGGGTATTCTGTTTATGGTTTATTAAATTTGTTCTATAGTCCAACTTTATAAAAAAAGAGAAAGTAAAGATGCCCACGATAAATGAAATAGAAAGTATCAGAAAAGATTACCGGCTCCACTCCCTTTTGGAAGAAGATTTGAACCCCAATCCTATTCACCAGTTTGAACGATGGTGGCAGGATGCTTTGGACAGCAGGATTGAAGAGCCTAATGCAATGACCCTTGCAACCTGTAATTCAATGGGCAACCCTTCTGCAAGAATCGTTTTACTGAAAGGCATAAGAAAAGACGGATTTCTTTTTTTTACAAACTATGAAAGCCGGAAAGGGAAAGAAATAGAAAGCAATAATTTTGTTTCACTGGTGTTTCTCTGGAAGGAGATCGAGCGACAGGTAAGAATAGAAGGCGAAGCGCATAAAATAAGTGCGGATGAAAGCGACATCTATTTCTCCAAAAGGCCGCGTGAAAGTCGTATAGGAGCCTGGACCTCACCACAAAGCAAAGTGATAGACAATCGCAAAGTACTCCAGGAAAATTTTGAGTATTACAACAACGAATTTAATTCGGAAAATATTCCACGACCCAAAAATTGGGGAGGTTATATTGTTCGCCCTGCTTTAATAGAATTCTGGCAGGGCAGGCCTGGCAGGCTTCATGACCGTTTACAATATTCTATTGATGAACAAAAAGAATGGAAGATAGAAAGGTTGGCTCCCTGATTAACCTATTTCTTCTCTTCAGATTTCACGACAGGCTTTTTATCAGTCTTATTGGAAGTGGCAGGCCTGGATTTTCCAAATGACCCTTTAAATATTTTTCCTTTTTTTGTTTTTTTATCTCCGCGTCCCATTAATAGTCTTTTAAGTGTAATATAAAATTGAAATTATTCTTTTAAGAGATATAATTTCAGGTATAAAAAAAAGCAAGATACATAAATGCATCTTGCTTCTAAGAAATTTACGAAAATCAGATTTTCGATGACAGCTCTTTACCTGCTTTAAATTTAGCTACTTTCTTAGCTTTAATTTTAATAACAGCGCCTGTTTGAGGATTGCGACCATTACGGGCAGCTCTTTTGCTCACAGAAAAAGTTCCAAAGCCCACAAGTGTAACTTTGCCTCCACCCTTCAGGGTTTTGGTAACTGCTTCTACAAATGAATCTAAAGAAGCATTTGCCTGTGTCTTGGTAACTCCTGCGTCATCAGCCATCTTGGCGATTAGTTCAGCTTTGTTCATAATAATTTATTTGATTTTTTAACTGCAACAAATATAGAGGCTTTTTTATTGCGACAAAATTTTTTAAGATTTTTTTATTTTGCACTTTTTTGCTAAAAGCCACAATTAGCAAGGAGTTTAGCAATAAGTATGTTCTATAAAACAGGATATTTTTTTTATCAAAAACCTGAAATGGCTTGCTGTAAAGGGTTACAGAGACAAATCCTTTCCATATCCCCTGCTGTAAAGACTTCCACTGCAGTAATTTAGATATCAAATGTTATTATAAATATTATACACAATTATTGCACAGATTCAAGAAGAGATTGAAATGAAACAAAGTTATCTCCCCATTTCTCTATTTCTTTATTTCTTAATATTTGAGCATGTTCTTCCACATATTCTTCACAAAGGTTTTTATTGGAAGCATAAAATTGAAGTATATATGTTTTGCCATCTGTCTCATCCTGGCCTAGCAACTTAAAAAAACGGTATTCAGAAAACAAGCCTGTATTCATCACCTCCGGCACATAAACATCATTTTGCCATTGCAGCCATACATCGGCGATATTGTTTTCAACCCTTGTAGTAATATTATAAATAACCATATCAGGGCTTAAGTTCAAGATATACCGGGCAATGATCGCTATGCTTTACTTCAGGAAGAATTTTTACGTCTTTGATCATATCACGAAGATTCGTTGAAACATTGATATAATCTATTCTCCAACCTTTATTTTTCAGCCGGGTACTTGGCCGCATCACACTCCACCAGGTATATTGATGAGGTTCTTTATTAAGATGCCTGAAGCCATCAACAAAATCAGTATCCATAAATTTATCCAGCCATGCCCTTTCTTCCGGAAAAAATCCTGTTGTGTTCTTATTGGAAACGGGATTATGAATATCAATTTCTTTATGAGCAATGTTGTAATCGCCGCATACAATTATTTTTCTCCTGCTTTTTCTCAGCTTATCGAGGTAATCAAGAAACTCATTAAGCCAAATGTATTTGTAAGATTGCCTATGCTCACCACTTGTCCCGGACGGGAAGTACGCATTTATTAAAGTGATGTCCTTAAAGTCAGCCCTGATAACTCGTCCCTCAAAATCGCTTTGCTCATTCGCATGCCCATACTCCACGTTATCAGGCAGAAGTCTTGTTAGAATTCCAACACCGCTGTATCCTTTTTTTTGAGCACTAAAAAAATAAGAACGATAGCCAGTTGATTCTATTGATTCAATATCAATATCCTCTTTGTTTGCTTTCAGTTCCTGCAGGCAAATAATATCTGCCGGGTTAGTATTGAGCCATTCAATAAATCCTCTTTTAATGGCAGCCCGTATACCATTTACATTGTAAGTTATAATGCGCATTGAAAAATATTTGTACTAATGCATAGTTACAAAAAAAGCAATACATTCATTATGCAAATATGGATCAGATCAAAGATTTTGAAAGTTTTTTGAAGGCGGCTACAGCCATTTCTTGCCGGCCTGGATCTGCAAAGTAATGACGCGGGAAATGGAGCACAGCATTATGTGGGTGAAGATTTCGTAAAGTGCATTTATAAGAATGTAACATTTTATTGCTCTGAATTAGAAACAATGTATAATTCTACTGGTGATAGTGGAAGACAAGTCAATATCTTCAACCGTCTTTTTGGCGCGCCAATTAGCCGTGTTTTCACTGGAAGCACTTATGTATGGCCCTGCGATGATAAACAACTTCCTCAAAGCGCGGCTGACGAGTATTTCAACAGGTTTATGCCGCTGCCAAAAATTTATCGTATCAAATTAAACAACTTGTTTTTGAAAAAAGCTTTAGAGTTTATAGCACCACTCCTTCAGAAGCAGGAGCAATTATAAATGCGGAAATGATGGAAAGAATGGTTCATTTTAAAACACAAATAAACAGGGATACCAGGCTTTCTTTTGTTGATGGCATATGTTATGTCGCGATTGCTGTAGATGAAGATTTGCTTGAACCTTCGATGTCTGAACCCGGAAATAAAGATGACATTAAAGATTATTTCTTCAGTATTTTGCTAATACTAAGCATCATTAATCAATTAAACTTAAGTAAACTTATGTAAGCTTATTCATATTCAAGCTGGCTGCGCAACCATCTTTCAATGTCATCAAGAGGCATATTTTTTCTTTTTGCATAATCTTCTACCTGGTCTTTCGCAATTTTACCTACACCAAAATATTTACTTTCAGAATGTGCAAAATACCATCCGCAAACTGACGATGCGGGATACATGGCCAAAGACTCAGTAAGAGTGATGCCGGCATTTTCCGTTGCATCCAGCAATTCAAATAATTTATATTTTTCCGTATGGTCAGGACATGCAGGATAGCCGGGTGCAGGGCGTATTCCCTGGTATCTTTCCTCAACAAGTTCTCTTGTAGTAAGGTGTTCATCAGTTGCATAACCCCAAAATTCTTGCCTCGTTTTCGCATGCAACAATTCTGCAAAAGCCTCTGCAAGCCTGTCTGCCAGTGCCTGTAGAATTATTTTATTATAGTCGTCAAGATCTTCCTCAAATTTTTTAATGTGGGGCTCTATGCCGTGTATGGTTACTGCAAATGCGCCAAGATAATCAGGCTGTGATGGAGAAATAAAGTCCGCCAATGAAATATTAGGCTGCCCTGGCGCTTTTTTCATTTGCTGGCGCAGAAATTCAAGGTGTTGAATTTCATTCCCATCCTGGTACAAAGTAACCGTATCAGGCGCGGTGTTACTTGCTTCCCAAAAACCAATAACACCGTTTGCTGAAAGCCATTTCTCATCAATTATTTTTTTCAACAACTGCTGCGCATCGTTATAAAGTTTAGTTGCTTCTTTTCCTATTTTTTCATCCTTCAGTATTTGAGGAAACTTGCCATGCATTTCCCATGCAATAAAAAAAGGTTGCCAGTCAATGTATTCACTTATTTCGGCGAGGCTATAATTTTTAAAAACTCTAGCTCCTGTAAATGACGGCTCCACAGGACTAAAATTTTTCCAGTCAATTTCAAATTTATTTTTTTGTGCTTCTTTGAAGTTTAGTAATACTTTACCGGATTTTTTATTACCGAAATCAGTTTTAAGTTTTATGTATTCATTCCTGACACCATCTAAAAAAGTTGCTTTTGTGTCCTTATTAAGCAAACTGCCGGCAACGGTCACACTACGGGAAGCATCTAATACGTGTACAACTCCATTATCATATTCCGGCGCTATGCGCACTGCGGTATGCATGCGTGAAGTAGTGGCGCCACCTATCATTAGGGGAATAGTGATATTGCGACGTTTCATTTCTTTCGCAACATGAACCATCTCATCAAGTGATGGAGTTATTAAACCACTCAGGCCAATTATGGAAACATTATTCTCCAGGGCAGTCTGCAAAATTTTATCGGCAGGAACCATTACCCCCATGTCAATTACTTCGTAACCATTGCAACCCAGCACTACCCCCACGATGTTTTTTCCTATATCATGCACATCACCTTTCACGGTGGCCATAAGTATTTTCGGCGGGCCCACCGCTTCTTCGTTTTTAGTGCCTTCCGCAATATGAGTAAGTCTTCTTTCTTCCTTCTCTGCTTCAATGAAAGGAAATAGCCAGGCGACGCTTTTCTTCATTACCCGGGCACTTTTAACTACCTGTGGCAAAAACATTTTGCCGCTGCCAAACAGATCACCCACTATATTCATGCCGTCCATAAGAGGACCTTCGATTACTTCGAGTGGTTTTGGATATTTTAGACGGGCTTCTTCTGTATCCGCGTCTATAAAATCCGTAATTCCATTCACTAATGCGTGGCTTAGGCGCTTCTCTACCGATTCATTTCTCCACGCTTCATCCTTTACAACTGTTTTGCCTTTCGCTTTTACCGTTTCTGCGAAAGCAAGCAGCTTGTCTGTTGCATCAGGGTTAGTATTTAAAATAACATCTTCACAAAGTTGCTTCAATGCAGGTTCTATTTCTCCATAAACCTGTAACTGCCCCGCATTTACAATACCCATATCCATACCCGCCTGTATCGCATGATATAAAAAGACCGCGTGCATAGCATCTCTAACGGTGTCGTTACCACGAAAAGAGAAAGACACATTACTTACACCGCCACTAACTTTTGTAAGAGGCATCAGGGTTTTTATTTCAAGGATTGCTTCAATAAAATCTACTCCGTAATTGTTATGCTCTTCTATACCAGTTGCTATTGCAAAAATATTTGGATCAAATATGATGTCTTCAGGGCGATACCCTGCCTGTTCTGTCAATATCTTATATGCCCGTTGGCATATTTCTACTTTGCGTTCTTTAGTATCAGCCTGCCCTTTTTCATCAAAAGCCATCACAATTACCGATGCGCCAAAACTTTTGCAAATGAATGCCTGCTCCAGGAATTTTTCTTCTCCTTCTTTCATGGAGATAGAATTGACAATGCATTTTCCCTGCACACACTTTAAGCCCGCCTCAATAATGTTGAATTTAGAAGAGTCAATCATTATAGGGATTTTCGCAATATCCGGCTCTGCCTGCAGGAGGTTTAAAAAAGTTGTCATGGCTTTTTCCCCATCGAGCAGTGCATCGTCCATATTCACATCAAGAACCTGGGCCCCACTTTCTACCTGCTGCCTTGCGACAGATAAGGCTTCTTCATAATTCCCCTCTCTTATTAGCCTTGCAAATTTTTTAGAGCCGGTTACATTGGTACGTTCCCCAACATTTACAAAATTGGTTTCGGGGCGAACGATCAATGGCTCAAGCCCTGAGAGACGAAGGAAAGGTTGTATTTTTAATTCCATAATTTATTTTGCCACGAAGACTCCAATAAAGTAAGAAAAACCAGGTATTAGAGTATCATTCGTTTTATGTCATTTTTTATTTAATGGTACAGTAACATTGATTATTTATCCTGATCTTTTATCTGCTAGTTTTAAATAGCTCAATAATTGTGATGCCTTGGGGCTTAGCAAATTTTTGGCTATACAACTTCACTTTCCAGCACCGGCAATTTTCTAGCTTCAAACTGTTTCACCTGTTCTGCTATATGTCTTATATGATCTGGCGTAGTGCCACAACAACCTCCTACAATATTTACAAAACCCTCTTTCGCCCATTCTTCAATGATGTGAGCTGTTTCATCGGGCTGCTCATCGTATTCACCAAAGGCATTCGGTAGTCCTGCATTGGGATATGCTGATGTGTAACAACTAGCAATTTCACTGAGTTCTTCGATGTGGGGACGCATCTCGCTGGCACCAAGCGCGCAATTTAATCCAACACTCAGTGGATTTGCATGCGATACCGATATGTAGAACGCCTCCAGTGTTTGCCCGCTCAATGTCCTTCCACTGGCATCAGTAATAGTTCCGCTAATCATTATGGGAAGCTCTTGCTTATTATTATCCCTGAAATATTTCTTAATTGAATAAATAGCCGCTTTTGCATTCAAAGTGTCAAAGATTGTTTCTACTAAAAGCAAATCCACACCTCCATCAACAAGTCCGCGTATCTGTTCATAATAGGCATTGGCAACTTCATCGAATGTTACTGCCCTGTAGCCGGGGTTGTTTACATCCGGCGATAAGCTCAATGTTTTATTTAGTGGGCCAATAGCACCAGCAATAAATTTAGGGTTGCTGCCGGGATTATTTGAAATAAAGTTTTTTAATGCATTACGGGCACATTTCGCAGATGCAACATTAAGTTCATAAGCCAGTGATTGCATATCGTAATCAGCCTGCGCAATGGAAGTACTGCTGAAAGTATTTGTCTCAATAATATCGGCACCTGCTTCAAGGTATTCATTATGTATCGCCTCAATTATTTGAGGTTGCGTAATGCTTAAAAGGTCATTATTGCCTTTCACATCTGTGTGCCAATCTTTAAATCTTTCACCACGATAATCTTTTTCCTCCAATTTATACCGCTGGATCATAGTTCCCATTGCTCCGTCAATAATTAGGATCCGCTCGTTGAGGCATTCCTGAATTGTTCTTTCCATTTGTAAATAATTGATATTAAAAAAAATACAAAGCCGTACCTGGCTGCCCATCGATATTAAGTACAAGTAAGTATCCACTGGACTCTTGTTGGGGTACAACTAGTGTACCCAAAGCCTCTATAGCCAAAAATAAATTGAAAGAGTAAACGAAATTTGAAGATCCTGGGAGCTGTTCAGAATATTTTTCGTTTATTAGTTCAGTTTAAAGCTGGAAGCCGACCAACTTATCAATCCCACCGGGCCGAACAATAAACAAATCCGCCTGGCTGATGCGCAAAATTAGAACAACCGGGTTAAAAAACGGAATATTTAATATAGTGGTTGGGGAAAGAAATCATTTTGGGGGCTGATGTGGCAGCATTACCTTTCCCTGAATTTTGGTGGCAGCGGAGGCCGCATCGTTTTCTGCAAGCCGTTTAGCAAACTTTCCAATCGTGAGACCCTGGACCAGGATTGAAAAAAGTACGACAATATAGGTGATCGATACAAACACCTCGCCATACATATATTTAGGTACTGATAAGGCAAGGGCAACAGAAATACCACCCCGAAGCCCTCCCCATGTAAGAATGGGTATGGTATTTTTTTCGAAAGGAGTTTTCTTGTATTTCAAAAACACTATGGGTATCGACACTGCTAATAGCCTTCCTAAAAGAACTATTATAATAGCAACACATCCCAGCCATAGCAATGTCATATTAAATGGTATAATGAGCATTTCGAAACCAATGAGCAGAAATAAAATAGCATTCATGACTTCATCGACCATTTCCCAAAATTTAGCGATATAATCACGTGTGGTGTCACTTACGCCCTTGTCCATACTTTTATTCCCGGTGATAAGTCCAGCCACTACCATTGCCAGCGGGCCGCTTACGTGGAGCATGTCTGCCAGAAAATATCCACCCATAACTATTGCCAGCGTTACCATGGTTTCAACTATATAATTATCAATAGACCTTAAAGCCCAGAAGCCAATATAACCAAGTATCCATCCATAGATTAACCCTCCGCCAGCTTCTTCAATAAAAAGCCAGGCAATTCCCCAGCCTGACGTGTTAGAAAGACCTACCTGGGCTATCTCGATAAGAGTAGCGAAAATAACCACCCCAACGCCGTCATTAAAAAGGCTTTCACCACTTATCTTAAGTTCAAGTGATTCTGGTATTTTAGCTTTTTTTAGAATACCGATGGCAGCTATAGGATCGGTGGGGGAAATTAGTGCGCCGAATACGAGGCAATAAAGATAATTAATGGAAAGCCCGAAAAGCTGAATAGCCCCGTATAAAAGAGTTCCTACTACGACTGTTGAAATGACAACACCCAAGGTTGCAAATGTTATTATGGAAGCTCTTTGTGATTTCAACTTTTTCGCATCAATATGGAAGGCGCCGGCAAAAAGCAAAAAGCTGAGCATAACTTTCATTAAAGCTGTATGAAAATCGATAGTGCCAAGAACCCGGGTTGTTTCTTTAAAAAATTCAGGGTCGATCATACTTACGCCTATCACTACCAAAGACGCGACAAGGGAGATCAGCATAATACCTATCGTGCCGGGCAGTCTTATAAATCTAAAATTGACATAGCCGAAAATGGCTGCCAGCACTATTATTAATGTTATTATATTATAAATTTCCATTTCAATTTTTTGCCAGCCAATATCTTTATCCCTGAAATACGGGTAAATTTATAAATAAATCGTGGAGGAGGCTTTATATTTGGAATGAAGAATGAGTTTTAGTTATGCATTTACCAGTTTATCATTCCCGTCCTGTTATTAGTCTATTCAATTCCAGACTCATCTTACTGGAAACAAATTAAAACCGGGCACTACAAGAATTACAGGCGCATTATTGAAGTAATATATCACAGGTGACAAGGCTATTTTTGAAACTTATTTACAAATTTTATCAGTCATTTTCCATAAAAACATATTATGGCTCTTGCGATTATTATCACGTTCATTATAGGTTATTCCGCCATTGCTATAGAAAACAGTATAAAAGTTAATAAAGCAGCGAGCGCATTATTGACGGGAGTTATTTGCTGGACGATTTATATCTTAAACCAACCGGATCAGCACTTAGTCAACGAGCAGCTAATGGAGCACTTAGGCGACATTGCCGGGATTTTATTTTTTCTCTTAAGCGCTATGACAATAGTGGAATTAATAGATAGCCACGATGGCTTCCAGGTAATTACTGAAAGAATAAAAACCAAAAGTGCACTAAAGTTGTTGTGGGTTATAGCCCTTATAGCATTTTTTCTTTCCGCGCTTCTGGATAACCTTACTACTACTATTGTTATAGTTTCATTGATACGAAAATTGATTTCTAACAAAGAGCAACGCCTGTTCTTTACAGGAATTACTGTTGTAGCTGCAAATGCAGGCGGAGCGTGGTCTCCGCTGGGAGATGTAACAACCACAATGCTCTGGATCGGCAACCAGGTTTCTGCATTAAGTATCATTCAGAAATTATTCATTCCAAGTTTTTTTTGCCTGTTGGTTCCCCTGGTGCTGGTATCTTTTAAGATGAAAGGAACAATCAGACCTGTTGAAAAAGCCCCAAACTGGCTCATTAAGCCCCCATTCGAAAGAAAGTTTGTCTTTTTCCTGGGTATCGCCATTTTAGTTTTTGTACCATTGTTCAAAACTATGACAGGGTTGCCTCCTTTCATGGCAATATTACTCGGTCTTAGTGTAATGTGGATGATTATTGAAATATTTCATAACCAAAGAGACTCTCCTGATAAAGGAAAGGGAACGCTGACGGTTATTTATGCAATAAGAAAGATTGATACTCCAAGTATTTTATTTTTCTTAGGTATATTACTAAGCGTTGCGGCGCTGCAGGCGACAGGTCAATTGACGGGGCTTGCTCAGTGGCTTACCAATAACATTAAGAACGATACAGTTATTGTTACAAGTATTGGTTTACTTTCTGCAATTGTGGATAATGTTCCATTGGTCGCAGCCGCACAGGGCATGTACAGCCTGACTCAATATCCTACGGACCATTTCTTTTGGGAGTTTTTGGCTTATGCTGCCGGAACGGGTGGCAGCGCCTTGATAATAGGTTCTGCAGCAGGAATAGCTGCTATGGGCATGGAAAAAATATCGTTTTTCTGGTATTTAAAAAAAATTACATGGCTTGCTTTAGTCGGTTATTTTTCAGGTATAGTAATTTATTTATTACAGTCAAGTTTATTAGAATAAAAAGATGATAAGAGCTTCTGAAAAATGTTCCTCAGAAGACATGTTTTTTTGGGAATACTATTAATTCATTCTCTGTTGGGACTCTTGATTCGGCAATATAATGCTCTAATTTGAACGAATCAGATGTAAAGGATATTTATTCTCCGACACAATAAAAAACCGCCCTCATTGTGAAGACGGTTTCCAAAACTAATCAATCATTTATTTTAATTTCGGTCCCTTTGATTGTGCTTTTTTCTGTAAATAGTGCGGCTTGCTTTTCTTTGTTCTTTCTTTATTTCTTTTCTTTCTTTACGAGTTACCACGCCATCTGCCCGTGCTTCCTTTTTATCCTGGCGGATACCTCTCTGCTGACTTGCAAGAGTTCTTGTTTCCTTCCGGGTAAGGTCACCACTTTTTACCCCCTGGGCAATGCGGTGTCTTTCATGCCTTTGAGTTTTTCTGATTTGAGCATTTACATTACTTGCGCATACACAAAATAAAAATGTTACTAAAGTCAAAAATTTCGTTTTCATAATTTCATTATTAAATGGTAAAAATTTGTTTCGCGATCTATGACGATAAAAAAATGAGGTGGTTTAATCCAAAAAAAACAATCTAAAAAAATTAGAGAAGCGTATCAACAGGAAAATCCACGGTATTGCAATTGTTGGGGCGGGCGGAAAAAATATTAAAGCTCTTTCTATGGTAGCGGCATAAACCGTGTTGCTGGATGGCGCTGCGGTGTTCGGGTGTACCGTACCCTTTGTTACTGTGCCAGGCGTACATTTTATATCTTTTGTGCAATTTTATCATATGATCATCACGGTATGTTTTGGCTAATACACTTGCGGCTGCAATGGAAGCATACATACCATCACCTTTAATTATACAATGGTGAGGCATTTTTTTATAAGGCTTAAACCTGTTTCCATCCACAAGCAAAATTTCGGGCTGGCTTTGAAGCTTATTTAAAGCAATGTGCATCGCCTTGAATGATGCTTGCAAAATATTGATATTATCAATTTCATTGTTGCTCACGCTTGCTACCGCATAGGCTATAGATTCCTTCTCTATTAATGGCCGCAACATTTCCCGCTCTTCTCTTGTTAGCTGTTTTGAATCATTTAGGGATGGGTGATAAAAGTCTTTAGGTAAAATAACTGCAGCAGCAAATACAGGTCCTGCAAAACATCCACGACCTGCTTCATCAAGGCCGGCCTCAAAAAACTTATTATGGAAAAATGGTAAGAGCAAAGAAAACAATTTGGTCAAAAATAAAATTGTATGACCACTTAATCGTCAATAATTTTCAACATGTTGTTTAAAAATATTGATAAAAAAATTCTATACCTTTTGCCGATTAACTTTGTAAAATAAATTGCCGATAAGAATAATAAAAAAAAATCAGCAAAGTGAATGTATATGCAGAATAATTTAATAAAGGGATATTCAAAAAATATTTCACGCTGGCTATTCGCGGGAGTTGCAATGCTGATGATACAAGTTTTATTAGGAGGCATTACCCGGCTCACAGAATCAGGCTTAAGCATTACGGAATGGAACCCGGTAACCGGTGCTTTACCTCCATTGAATACTGCGCAATGGGTAGAAGAATTTGAGAAATATAAACACACTGACCAGTTTCGTTTTATCCATGCCGATTTTTCTTTAAGTGATTTTAAGTTCATATTTTTTTGGGAATGGCTTCACCGTACATGGGCGAGACTAATGGGGCTGGTTTTTTTGATCGGTTTTTTTTATTTCCTGCTAAGAAAGCAATTCAGGCAAAATATGATCATTCCATTCATTATTTTATTCCTGCTTGGATTAATGCAGGGAGCAATTGGATGGATAATGGTAAAAAGTGGCCTCGTTCCGGAAAGGTTGTTTGTAGGGCATATACAATTGGCCACACATTTTATGGCAGCGCTGGTGTTACTGTGCTATACATTGTGGTTTGCCCTTAGCTTATCTATTCCAAAAAGTTTGTTAACTGTTAGCAATAGCCTCAGGAAATTCACTCTTATCATTATTTTTATTCTTATCGTCCAACTATTGTACGGGGCATTTATGGCCGGGCTGCATGCAGCGACAGCGGCCCCAACATGGCCTGGCATAAACGGGGAGTCGATCCCTGCTCATTTAAATGATTTGTCTCCAGGATGGAAAAATTTTATTGACAATAAAATTACGGTTCAGTTTATTCACCGTGGGCTTGCATATATTCTTTTTATAGCTGTTTTGATTTGGGGGTATAAAGCGTCTAAAATTACCGGGAAACTCTTATTTAGAAAAACCAGGTTAATACCGGTACTAATAATTTTTGTGCAGGTTATTCTTGGAATAGCTACAGTAATAATGTCTCCCTATGGCAATAATCTTGTATGGTTTGGCGTTGCCCATCAAATGTTCGCAATGCTCTTTCTTATGGCGATGGTTTTTGAATTATACATAGTAAGATCATCCCGGCTGGGAGTTCAAATGGCTTAAAATTAAAGCGCATCAAATAACGGATATGAAAGTATTTTTTAGAAATATTTATTTTTCATTTCCAGTTCAACTAGTCCTTCTTCATTTTAGAAAATTCCAGGTGCTCTTGTTTTTTTGGGCTATTCTTTTTTTCACACTCACCGGCAACTTCATGCAAATATTCGGTGCCAATGGATTGTTTCTCGCCCCGGAATATTTAGGAAATGTGAATGCAGGCGGAGCTGCAATTACAGGTATTGCAACCGCCATCTTTATTATGAGCTGGAATATAACCACCTTCATATTACACAGTAAGCGTTGCCGTTTCCTGGCAACAACATCAAAACCATTTTTCAAATATTGTATTAATAATGCCATAATACCCTTCTGTTTTTTATTGGTATATTTTTTTGAAGCATATTCTTTTGATAAAAAAAACGAGCTTATATCCCTTTGGGATTTCATTGGTATTGCCGCAGGATTTTGCGGAGGTCTTTTTTTGATTGTGGTTATGTCTTTCTTATATTTTTTTAATGCGGACAAAAGAATTGTAAGAAAATTTAAACCCGACTTTGCGGACTTTGATGAAAATAAAAAATTCAGTAAGCACGAAAATGCATTTACAGATGATGACTTTGGATTGCCGGTTGGGTATTATTTCACCACATATTTTAGTTTAAAAAAAGCGAGGAAAGTAGGCCATTACAGTAAAGAATTTCTTAATATTATTTTTAAAAGACATCATTTATCCGCAATGATAACCATACTGCTGGCTTTTATATTTATGATATTTATCGGTTTTTTTCTTGACCACAGGATTTTCCAGATACCGGCCGCTGCTAGTATTTTGCTGCTTTTCGCCATATTAAACGCTGTAATCGGGGCACTTACTTATTTCCTACGAAGTTGGAGCGCACTGTTCGTAATTCTGCTTTTTGTAATTCTTAATCTTTTATATAAGTACGACGTTATTGATCCCCGTAATAAAGCATATGGCTTAAATTATAATAATGCTTCAAGGCCTGTTTACTCACTTGATAGCCTTGCCAGCCTTTATACTCCTCAAAAAGTGGAGGCAGATAAGCAGCATATGATTGCTATCCTAAACCGATGGAAAGAAAAACAGGGACAAGAAAAGCCGTTGATGGTGGTTTTTAATTTTAGTGGTGGCGGTGTAAGAAGCGCAAGCTTTGCCATGAATATATTACAACACCTGGACAGCATGACCAACGGCACGATCATGAAGAATACATTTTTAATAAATGGTGCTTCCGGGGGAATGTTGGGAGCAGCATATTACCGTGAATTGGCGAGATTGAGGTTGAAGGGAGAAAACATTAATATTACTGACAGAAAATATGTTGATGATATTTCCGAGGACCTTCTGAACCCGATCTTCTCTTCAATGATCTCCAGGGACCTGATTTCACCTGCACAAAAATTCTCGGTCGGTCCCTACCGTTATGTTAAGGACCGGGGGTATGCTTTTGAACAAAAACTAAATGAAAACACCCACGGCGTTTTAAATAAAAGTATTGGTTCTTACAGGCAGGAAGAAATGAATGCTGAAATCCCGCTGATGATTTTAAACTCTGTTGTTACAAAAGATTTGAAAAAGCTGATGATTTGCACACAACCACTGAGCTTTATGATGCGGCCGGAATATCCCGATAGTATAGGTGCAATATCAGGACCAGATGCTATTGATTTTGCTGCCATGTTCAAAAATGAAAATCCTATGAACCTGAGATTTATAACAGCTTTAAGAATGAATGCAACGTATCCATATATACTTCCCAATGTATGGCTTCCTTCAGAACCTGTAATTGATGTGATGGATGCCGGGCTTAGGGATAATTACGGACAAGAAACGACGTTGCGATTTTTACATGTATTTAAAGATTGGATCAATGAAAATACAGGTGGTGTTTTGTTAATACAGGTGCGCTCAAGAAAAAAGGGATCATGGGATACAGGTTTTGAAAACGGGGATATAACCGACATATTAACTAAACCCTTTACCATGTTGCAAAAAAACTGGTTCATGCTGCAGGACTATTTCCAGGATGACGAGATAACGTATGCGCAAAATTTTTTAGATAGCAATTTAAAGCGTGTTTCTTTTATGTATATCCCTGAAAAAAAGGAACACGGAGCAACCCTCAATTTCCATTTAACTGCCTCGGAAAAAAAGGAAGTGATTTCTTCCCTTGGGAGGGAAAATAACGTAGAAGCATTCGGACGGGTAAAGACTTATCTGAAACGCTAAGGCTGAATAAGGCGAAAGGCATTTGGTATAACTTCTACCTCAAAATTTTCACTTTTAGCCGCAGGATCGCCATCTATATGTAAGGGAGCAAGATCAGGGTTATGAATTTTAACTCGTGTAGATTGGAAATAAAGAATATTTTTTTTGTGAAAATCTTTTTCAGCATCTTTTGTAAGTGTTCCTGTTTTCATTTGTTTCATTAATGACCAAAGCACACTCAGTTTACGCATTTTCTTTACAATGATTACATCTAAAAGCCCATCGTTGAGGCTCGCTTTAGGAGCGATTGTTAAATTATTTCCAAACTGGTTGCTGTTGGCTATACATATAAAAAAAGCATCTACTGCCAATGAAGTATTATTTATTTCCACTTCAAAAGCATAGGTTTTAGCCGACAAGAAATTTTTAAATGATTGCCGGATGTAACTGCTGAGGCCACGTTTTTTTTGAAGTGAAAAATCGTAAGCCACCTGCGCATCAAAACCAATTCCACAAAGCATGCAGCTTACTTTTTCATTTATTAAAAATGCATCCACGAAGGAAGCCTTGCCACCAAAAATTATTTCAAATGCTTTATTAACAGACCTGGGTATTTTGGCAGCAAATGCCAGGCCGTTTCCCGAACCCAGGGGAATTATCCCAAAATTTACATCTGTATTTAGTAGAGAAGCAATTACAGGATTAAGGCTTCCATCACCTCCACAAACAATAATGTCTGTGATCTTATCTTTTCTAACTTTTTCCCTTAAGAAAGTATAGTCACGATCTGCTGCAGTTAATAAAATTTCAAAGAGAGCATTTTGTTCCGAACATTTTTTTATGATCTTTTTCTCAAGCTGTTTTTTGCTCTTCGTTCCCGACACAGGATTTATAAAAAATAAGAATTTACGGGCCATCTATTGTAAATGTATTTCCGCGATTTGTTTCATTTTTGAAGGTAGCATGAGCAGATCATTTGCGGGGTTCTCAATAAACATTACTTTAATTATTTTTTTTTCGGATAATTCTTTACAAATATGCGCCAACCTAATATAGTATACCTCTGCTGAATCTTTGGACTCATCAACTGTGTACAATTTACCGCCATTTTCATCAGTCAATTCAATTGCTCTTTTGTAAGCGTGATTAGCATTTTTTTGATCCACCAATATGTCAAAATTACATGCGTTTTTATAGTCACTTTTCTTTACAAACACTTTCAAAGGCTTATCGTCAACTTGTCCTTTTTCTGTTTCTTTACCATCTATGCGTACGCTAATCACCACCTGGGCAAAAACATTTTGATGAACTAAAAAAAATAAGAAAGCAGATATGATTATTTTATATTTAGTCATATAAATTTCTATTGAATTTCCTCCCACTTCATTTAAAAAAAATCTGTGTATTTATATTAAAAATTTTTAATGCTTTCCGGCAGTTCCTGCAGGTTTTCATTTAAAGCTTTCCACAACAGATCTTTTAATTCCACCAGTCCCTGGTTAGTAATGGAAGAAATAAAAATATGTTCAATGCCTTTCGGCAATTCTTTTTCAATGGCTTCTTTAAGTTCCCCATCGAGCATATCACTCTTACTTATGGCAATTATAAATTTTTTGTCAAGCAATTCAGGATTGTATTCCTTTAATTCATTTTGTAGAATATTAAACTCTTCATTATGGTCATTACTATCTGCAGGAATTACAAAAAGCAACACCGGGTTGCGCTCAATATGCCTTAGAAACCTGTAGCCAAGTCCCTTTCCTTCGGCAGCACCCTCAATTATCCCCGGCAGATCAGCTACACAAAAACTTTTATTATCACGGTATTGAACCATGCCAAGTTGTGGCGTTAAAGTAGTAAAAGCATAATCGGCAATCTTTGGTGTTGCCGCGGTTATAACAGATAGTAAAGTTGATTTTCCTGCATTGGGAAAACCTACCAAACCCACATCAGCCAGCACTTTCAATTCGAGCACCTTCCACCCTTCTTCTCCCGGCTCGCCAGGTTGTGCATGCGTAGGAGCCTGGTTAGTAGGCGTTGCGAAATGGGAATTACCCAATCCGCCGCGGCCTCCTTTTATGAAAATAATTTCCTGCCCGTCTTCTAAAATCTCAGCTTCCAGGTTTCCTGTTTCTTCATCTCTTGCAATAGTACCTAATGGCACATCTACATAAATATCTTTGCCATCCTTTCCTGTACTATTATTTTTACTCCCGTTAGTGCCATTCTCCGCCAAAATATTTTTAAAATACCTTAAATGTAATAATGTCCACAAATTTTTATTGCCTCGCAGTATAATGTGAGCGCCCCTTCCACCATCACCGCCATCAGGCCCGCCAAATGCAGTAAGCTTGTTGCGCATGAAATGCCGGCTCCCTGCACCGCCATGCCCGCTTTTGCAGAATACTCTTATGAGATCTATAAAATTTGTTTTTTCCATCGTGACAAAGGTCGTGAAGTTTTTTTTAGGAGTAATTTTTGCCAATGAATTAAAAAAAATGATTAAAACAATAACCACTTTACTTTTTATTCCATTGTTTATTGCATGTTCTGCCAATAAAAAAATGAACATTGCCAATGAAACTAATGTAAAAATTGATATGCCTGTGTGCTTGCAATCGTTAATTAAAAAAATGACCGCAGAACCCAATGGATCGCCGCAATCTGTTACCAGGTACACTTATAAAGATCAAACCGTTTATTATCTTGTATCC
>JBKJRY010000224.1:0-7523 GCA_046593045.1 Chitinophagaceae bacterium
AATCTTTTATCATGCGCAGCCATTGCATTTGCTCTTCCGTATATTTTAGAGTACCCGCCTGTTTTTTAAATACCCAATCCTGGAAATTCTTATCAACTGTTTTATCATAGCTCATAAGTGTATCATCTATGCCGCTTACTTTACGTATCATACTTACCAAAGCAATCAATTCATTTTTCGCAGAGCCGCCTGCTTCCCCTAATTGTTCATAAGACCGCCATACATGAGAAGGCGCCAGTAAAGGTTGTTCGATTTTTATTTTATCATACAGTTCTTTGATCATTTTAAACGTGAGTTCCCTCCGGCGGTAGGGCTGTCCATAAAATATCTGCAAGGCAGTTATTTCATCTTTGTGCGCCTCTATCCATGCGATAAAGTTGCCAATAGTAAGTGATGCCGCAGCTTCCTGGTCTTTCACCCAACCGATATTGATAATTTCATCAACGTTTACTCCATCTATTATCTGATCGTATTTTTTTCGCACATCAATGATGTAATTACGTAATTCAGGATTATTAAAAACTGCAACTGCGTCTTCTATTAATCTTTCATGTACGTTATTGATAGCAGTTCCAATTTCGGCGGGTGATGCTCCTAATTGCTCGCTCTCAATTTTCACTTTCAAATGCTCAAGCGCATCAGGGTCATAAGCATTCAGCAATTGTTTCACAACATGATTTATGGTTTGGCCGTTGGCCTGTTCCTGGAAATTTGTTTTTTCTTTTTCATTTATCTGCTTATCAAGCCTAATCAGCCTGTTCGCCAATGTGCTCAGCAATTCTTCGGCCCTGTTGCCCATGGCAATATGCTGCAGCACATCTTTTAAACTCATACCCGGCTTTTTCTCCAACGGCCTGCTATCTGTTTTTTGCGAGCTCTCTACACCAATGGCGTCAATGATTACAAAATGATCTTTGGTAAATTTTGCTGTAGGCGTACCGGTTGCTCTCAGCTCTTCCAGCGAACAGGTACGTGTGCCCCGGCCTTTCATTTGTTCGTAATAGCTGCGGCTTTTTACATCACGCATAAATACCAACACTTCCAGCGGACGAATGTCTGTGCCTGTAGCAATCATGTCAACCGTTACTGCGATACGAGGATAGTAATCATTGCGAAACTGGCTCAATATACTTTTTGGATCTTCCTCACTCCGGTAGGTTATCTTCTTACAGAACTTATTTTCTTCTGCAAACTCATCCCTTACTATTTCAATAATATCTTCAGCATGCGAGTCCGTTTTGGCGAATATCAACGTCTTTGGCACTTCAAAAGCCTCACCCCCCGCCCTCTCCAGAGGAGAGGGAGCCGCAGCTTTCGTGATACGATCAGGAAACATAGCAGGCAAATTTTCCTTTATGGCCCGTATGATCGTGCGAATGGTACTTGGGTTTACAATGTCCCTGTCAAGCTGCCTGCCGCTGTATTCAATATCTTCATCCACACTTTCCCAAAACTTTATTCTCGTTTGCCTTTGGCGCTTGTCAACCTTTTCACCAATTTCAATTTTTGCGCCCTCCTTAGTAATTTTTGTTTCTACAGTAAATACATTATAAGGAACAAGTACGCCATCAATCACCGCCTTTTCATAACCATAATCGCTTACGATATTTTTATTGAAATAGCCAAAGGTGCGGTTGTCAGGTGTGGCAGTTAACCCTACCTGGAATACGTCAAAATAATCCAGTACCTGTTTCCATAAATTATAAATGCTGCGGTGGCATTCATCAATCACGATAAAATCAAAGAATTCTATTGGTACTTTTTCATTGTACACAACAGGTGCGGGCTCTCTTTCTTTATATTCATTAGGATTGGTTTCTTCAGCGCTTTCATCCATTTCTTTATCCTGCAGAATGGAATACATTCTTTGTATGGTGGAAATGTACACCTGGTTATCCGGTGGAATGAAACTGCTCTTTAATCTTGTAACACCATATAGCTCGGTAAATTTCCGGTTATCATCATTCGGCACGTAAGCCATAAATTCCTGCTCGGCCTGTTCACCTAAATTTTTTGTATCCACTAAAAATAAAATACGCTTTGCCTTTGCATATTTTAATAAGCGGTAAATAAATGTAATGGCCGTGTAAGTTTTACCGGAACCTGTGGCCATTTGAATCAATGCTCTTGGATGATTGTCTTTAAATGATTTCTCTAAATTATTAATGGCAACAACCTGGCAATCTCTCAATCTTTCCTCCGGTAAAGCCGGAACATCATGCAATCTTTTTCTTAATGACTTGTAATGCTTTAACCATTCCGCAAAAGTCTCAGGACGGTGGAATGTAAATACAGGCCTTGACCTCGATTTTGGATCACGAAAATCTGTGAACCTTGTTACATCACCTGTACTTTCATAAGCAAATGAAAGCTTTTCATTGTTTAAATATTTGAGCTTTGCAGTAGCATAGCCCTCGGACTGATTTTCATGCATGGTAAGACGCACGCCTTCTTCCTCCCGCTTTGCTTCGATAACACCAACAGGATTATTATTTACGAAGAGTACATAATCTGCAGGGCCAATGTCGGTCTGGTATTCTCTTACAGCCACACCCATTCCCGCTTTTAAATTGATATGTTGTTTTGATTGTACAATCCAACCTGATGCAATAAGCATGGCATCAATTTTATCACGGGCAATCTGTTCGGGGTTTTGGTTCAAAACAATCCTACACTTTATTACATGAAATAATAAAAAACAAAAGTCAATTTACTTCTATAGTGGTGGTTATCAACCAGAGCAGTTGATTATCAAATATAAGCAAGTTTGATAAACGAAAATAAGTATCCCTCCTACTATGCAATAAAATTACCTGCAGGGCTTTAATTTTCCTTTCAACTCATTAAACGCATTTCCTTATCAGGAAACCCATTTTTAAGATGGTTCCTTGCAGCAGCGTTTCGGGCCGGGTGCAAACCAGGCATGATTCCCTTAATGGTTCGCCCCTTTGAGTAGCAGCTTCAGCAATAAATGGTACATGCATGGATCTACCTGGTTTTTAGCCAGGCTTCAATTTCCCTGCGATCGTAGTAAATTTTCCTACCGAGGGTTCCAAAGGGGATCTTGTTTTCTTTCTGCCAGTTGTAGAGCGTGCGGGGGCATATTTTAAACTCCTCCATTATTTCCTCCTTGTGTATCCACTCGCAATATTGGCCGGGTATATCGCCGGTGACGGCAGCAGTCGGGCGCTTTAGGGGAGCAGGGCAAAAATAATAATTGATATTACTAAAAAAAGGCCGCCGGTGGGCTTTTTATTTTGGCTTTATCCGGGGATTTTTTTTACCCGGCACAATTAACCGGCAACCGCGCACGTTACGAATATGTTTTGATTAATGATTGTTAAAAAGGCCACTCCCCGCGGGTGGTTTTTCTTTTCCCTTATTTATCCCGGAAAGTTTTTCATGACACAATCAACCGGGGGCCATATCGCTGTTTATTTGTTTTCATAAGATTATTTTATTTTTTAAAATGGCCACCTCTTAACCGGCATTTTTTTTTGGCCCTCGTCCGGGATTTGTAATGAAACGATTGCCGGCCTGTCCCGGAACTAAAGGCTTATCTTAATTATAATTTTTTTACGCAATCCCTGCCAGCAGCGCTGTAGGTATTTTCTTTTATACATTTCTTTTCGGGGGGCAATCTTATTTTCAATCCCTGGTAAGTACCGGCTGTTGACAACATATACAGGAGGAAATATATAGAAGAGAGGTACAGCTATGTGGTGAGCAACCCGGGCAGTTGATTATTAAATATTAGGAAGTTTGAGAAATGAAAATATGCAGCCTTCCTACTCCGCAATGAAAACCGCCGGCAGGGCTTTGATTTTCTCTTTCAATTCATCATTGGCATTTTCTTCAAGCCAGTCTTTGGCTATTGTTGCATGGGCGGCATCGCAGAAACCGAACCATTGCTCCCGTAGCGGGCTGTTATCTATTATTTGCTTGAAATTGGCAAAGAGCCTTTTGCGCTCAAGCGCCTGTGTAAGTGTATCCCGCAGGCTGTTGTCTTTTACGGTACCCGTAAAGGCTTCCATTATGCTGAACGATTCGTGAGCGGACATCTCTTCAAGGGGTAAAAACCTAGCAGGGTTAGCAAGCGCTTCGGTAAATGTTTTGTCCGCTTCATCAAAGGTGTGTGCATCTTCCCCCACGTGAATATCTACTTCCAGCGTTTCCATATTTATAAAGGAGCGCATGCTGTTCATAGCCATGGCCCCGCCCACGTCCCTGTAAAACCTGTCTCTCCGGCTTAGCTGCTTCATTCCTTTAATGCATCTATGTCTTTCCAAAAATCTATAGTACACCGGAACCCACCCGGCTTTGAGGGATCGTGCGTAAGCCATTCCATATAGATGTCTTCTATATGGGCGGTGTCAATAGTATCGTAGCTTCTATAGCGCATGCAACTGATCTCCAGGTTTTCGGTAATGCCGTTCATGCGGCCCAGCATCGATTTGCTGCTGGTTTTGCTTACCACGTAGCCTTCCCCGAGGAGGGGTATTTCTTTATCAATAATGCTATCTTTAAAATGGCTCCTGTGCAGCAGGGCTTCGAGCCGGCTGCAAAATTCAGGCATGGTTCCCTTAATGGTTTTGCCTCTTGTAAGTACCAGCATCAGCGATGGGTCGTGCACATACATTACGAGCAGCTTGCCGGGGAAGCCCGTGGCAATTAATTTGGCATACCAGGCATGCATCTCCTGGCCCTCCGCCGGTTTGGAAATAAAGAGCGCAGGCTTTAGCCGGGATGTATTGAGCAATTTCTGAACAGCATGCACAATTATCATAAAGCAAAAATAGATACGGTTGCTGGTATTACGGCCTGTTTTTTTCAAAGGCTGGTTGGTGATATGGAATGCCTCTTTTTCACGGGGTTAAACGCGGTGTTACAAAACGGTTCAAGCCTGCGGGCTACAGTATCGATCGAAAAACAAATGAAAGGTGTAGCCTTGGTATATACTATAGCAATGGATTTTAGCCGGCTTGAAAGTTGTCATTTGCCTGTTGACTTTTGCGTATAATGCCCCGGCAGGCCCTGGTAGTTTTACGACGCTTTCAGTAAATTCAGTAATACAATAATTGAGTATTGGTTCTATTGCACGGCGTGTGCTGCAGGTATACTTTTGTATCAGAAGTTGATTGATGTTCAAGAAGCATTAATCAAAATATCCAAATCCATTGAAAAGAGCCCAATATCCAATTATCCAATAGAAAAGTCAAAATCTGGTATCAGTCAACTTCTAAATTTTTTTATCCAATATCATGACTAGCCGCTGCCAACAATGAAAATCACCATCCACCATTAGTCCTTGCGTGAAAACAAACCCTGAGATTAAAATTATTCAAGCCTGCAGCAATGCGGGCTTTTTTTATTAATGACTGCTCCAGGTGGGTTGCTACAGCATGAACTTCAAATAAATCATCTTCCCTCCAGGTGTAGCTACGGCACAAGTCTTTTCGCCGGGATGAAACACGGTGATACAAGATAGTTCAAGCCTACTGTTTTACGTTATTGATCGCAAGATATGTGAAAAAGCACCGGGTTGAAACCCTGTGTTACAAAACGGATCAAGCCTACGGCTTTACGTTATCGATCGAAAGATGAAATGAAAGGCCTAGCCTGGATACATATTATAGCAATGAGCTTTAGCCCGTTGCCGCTTGCACATTGCTGTTTACGTATGATTCCCCCGGCAGGCGCTGGTAGTTTTACGATGTTCACGGTAAATTCAGTAATGCAATAATTGAGTATTGGTTCTATTGCACAGGGTATGAAGCCGGTATATCTTTGTACCAGAAGTTGATTGATGTTCAAGAAGCATTAATCAAAATATCCAAATCCGTTGAAAAGAGCCAAATATCCAATTATCCAATAGAAAAGTCAAAATCTGGTATCAGTCAACTTCTAACTTTTTTTATCCAATACCAACGAATAACCGATCCACACCAAAAACCATCCACCATTAGTCCTTGTGTGAAAACAAACCCCTGAGATTAAAAAAAATTCAAGCCTGCAGTAATGCGGGCTTTTTTTATTTCATTTTGCTGTATAGAAAAGAGAAGCAGGGAAAGCGAATATTTTAGAACAAAGGATTTTGCATAAAAAAGAAGTATTTACCAGTTTGAGGCTGCTTATCTTAAATTTGATAAAAATTCATTCCCCCAAAAAATTAGTATGAGCAACTTATTTAATAAAGTGATAAATGAAAGACAATATAATTTTCAGTCTTTTGAGTTTGGAGATCAAACAGGGTATCATGTAGATGTAAAGGATGGGGAAGGGATACGTTGGGAATTCAGAATGATGTGGCATGATGATCAATGGAAAATGGAAGGTGAAAAGCTACCAGCATGGGTACACGATCTTGAACTGCAATTGACCGAGGCAATTAAGGAGCACGAGTAAATATTAATGGAATTCCAGCCTTAATATTTTCCTGGTATTATACTTCTAACACAAAACCTCCCTCTTTAAAAAAATTATAAACTTTAATGATTACGACTGTCTCTGTCGTAAACCCTGTATTTTATTTTACGGAAGTTTAATATTTTCTTCCCGATGCAACGCTATTCACATACAAGATGTCAACCCGGAAATAAACATTATTTATGAAAAATAAATCTTTTGCCTGGTTAATTTTTATCGTGTTAATGGGATTCGTTTCAGCATGCAAAAAATCTGATATGGCGGTTGCCGGGGATACAAAATCAGTAGCTATTTATAAGTGTACAGATAGTTCAGCGGAATCATACATTTGTTTCGATTCTTTATTAACAGATAGTCGCTGTCCTGACGGGGCAGAATGTGCCTGGCAAGGAACAGCACTTATTGAAGTAAGCTTTCACGAAGGAGGTAATACACACAACTTTATTATGTCGCTGAAAGGATTTCCGCCCCTTGGGCATACAAGTGATACCACCATTAATGGTTACAATATTATTTTTACCGATTTGAAACCATATCCTGCCCTTAACACGCCAGATAATGGAAAAGAAAAGATAAAAGCGTTTTTTAGTATCTCGCACTAAAAAATTGTTGGAAACCGGGGAAGGACTTGCTATATGTTGGGAAAATAAATTAGTTTTTATAATAACTGTTGCTATTCATGCTGGCTCAGTATTTAGTTTTATATTATTAAAAAGCCCCTGCAATATGCAGGGGCTTCATTGTTTTTTAAACTGAAAAAATTAATGTATCGGAAAAACTACCCCTGCCTGGACGTTCATCGTATTCAGGTTATTGTATCCGTTCTTTTTGTAGGGTGCATAATCATATGAAGCACCGATATTGATTCCTGAACTACCCAATTTTTTAAAAGGTATGATTACACCAAGTCCGCCCTGGGCAAGGAATCCAACGCTTGCCTGGCCACTACCGAACTCACCAAGGTATTGTTTAAAATCAACGAGGTTGGCACCTGCCCCGAGGGACACATAAGGTTTCACGGCGCCTGTTGGTGTTAGAAAATATTTAGCCTTTGCAAGCAGGGGTGTCGTTTGAATTGAATTGGTCAACACTGCTGA
>JBKJRY010000383.1:0-7293 GCA_046593045.1 Chitinophagaceae bacterium
AAAATTCATTGACGTGCAATTCAGAAATAAGCAAGTCTTAGATATTGGAAAACATATCGGGCAATTGATCTGTGCGTTTAGGAAGGAGTCAATTGAAACACAGGAAAACGTCAGAGATTTAGATAAAAAATATTTCATCAGGAGTTAAAATATTTCAGCCCCCATACTGGCGCAGATATGCAGCAAGGATAAGAAGCGTCGGCGTATCTGTGCCAATAAATAGTGACTGCTATTTCACGAAGCCATCTCTTATATTTAGCATTCGTACGTCTCCTCCGCCACCAGACAGCCTTGTGCCGTTAAGCACTGATCAATCTTTAATGAAGTCACTCTTCAAATTTTGTAAAGAACAGGAACTACGCTACGGACCAGTTCTATCGATAGATCTATAATTTTTCCCAATTTAAAATCCTTCTTGCGTTGCCGTAGTACAGGGCTTTCAATACCGGGGCGGGTAAAGCAAGACCGTAATACCGCCACCACATCCGACCAATCATGAACTCGTCTTCGCTCTCAAGTAACCTCCACCAGGCCTGGTACATACTCGTCTCCCTGCCCATATCGGTGCCGAACAAAATCCGGCTTGTGTATTTTGTAAAAAATTTCAACGCTGCCCTGGGTGTCCGCCCGATTTCGTAGTCCCGTCCTGAAATGTCCAGATATAAGTTGGGGTACATATCCAGCAACTTGCCCAACCTTCCCAGGTCATTGCCCTCATTGGCGAGATGGCAGGCAATAAAGGTTGTTTTTGGATGTTTCGCAAGCATTCGATTGCGAACGGTCAGCAGTTCTTCGTATGACAGCCCATCCCTCCCATATTGATTAAAATGCTGAAAGTCCGGTGTACGTTCCTGGTAGATATCCGGGGGGCTCCAACTGGAAGGATGATCAGCAATGTGAATATTTACAGGCATCTTCAGTTCGGCACATTTTTCCCAGAATGGGTCGAGTCGCTCCTCGTCCGGGTGTAATCTTTTTCGGGGAGCCAATGTTGAATCCGCAGTATAGCCTAATCCCTTGTCGGTCCACTCTCCAACTCCACGTGCCCCCTTTTTATAACACCTCACCAACTCTGCCACGGCCCGTGTAGGGTAATCCGGCTTGTCTATATTGGTCGTGTCCATACCACAGAATAGTAGAAACCTGCCCGGATAGGGTGTAAGATAGAGTTCCACCAGCTTGTCAAAATCTGTTCCGGTCGCCACAGTAAGCACCACGGAAGTTTCGATTCCAACCTCGTTCATTGTCTTGACCCATTCAGATACCTCTTCAGGAGACTGAGCCACAACATGGGTATGAACGTCTATGGCTAAATATTTTGCCCTTGGTATAAATGTAACCGAACTCACTACCGATGAGATGGGGGCATAATCTTTAAGTAATATTTTATCCATAGGGCCGGGTGCAGGGTCAACACCCGGTCCACCCCAGGCACCATATTTCGCCTCCATCCACTTTGGATTCGTACTACCAACCTTTGCAGCCTGGCCAAAAAGACGCGACCCGGAAGACAGGCCAATAATAAATAGTAGTAAAGGAATTGCTTGCATTGCTTCTGATATTAATACTAGTTATATTTCCTGTTGAAATCATCTGCATAAGCATTGATCTCAGCATCAGTTAAATGGGCGCCGGAACTAATGATAATCCGGTATCTCAGTGTGAAGGACTTACCCGCTGCAATACTATAGTTTAATTCTTCTTTCCCTTGGGTAAAATCCTTAGCACCAAATGGGTTGGCTGCAAATAAACCATATCCTCTTGCATGCCAGTAGGTAGGATAATTAACGTTCCCGGGGTGATCACAAATAACCAAAGAAATTTTTTCATCTCCGATACTTCCGTATAAATCCATCCATTTTGCACGGGTACCCCAAACATTCTCACCAGTAACTCCTTCACTGCTTCTATAATTTCCGGTAACTCCTTCATTTGACATTGCTTTTACAGTAGTAGGATTACCCTGCGCATCAGTAAGGGTAACATCTTCCTTCGACGGCAATTCGAGTTGACGGGCAACACGAATACCAAAACTTCCTTCTTTCGTATCTTTAAAGACTACGGCATCCCCTGTCGCTGTCAATGTAGTAATCCGATCAATAATACGGATAAGACCTTTGGCTATAAAGTGAAATTCTGTCTTTTCCGCCAGCAGTTCTTTCCCTGCCGGATCAACCCAACTTGCTGTTGTACTCATAGTGCCCTCACCGCCTCCTTCGGATAGCCCTTCAATACTAAGATGTTTTATTTGCCCACCATCAACATTCCTTTTCCCTTCAGAACCGTTACCCCAAAAATCATATCCATTTACATTTCCATAATTAAGCCAATTGCCCACCTGATGCATATGGTCTTGCCGCTCGCCCGGCCTGGCTTTTATCGGGTACCCTCGTGTAATGGTGGTTCCTGCAGCTGTTTGTATGGGATAAAGTATAGGTTTATATACAGAATCAGGCCACCAGTAAGAGGTGAATAGTTTACCGTCAACTATAATATCAACTCTTTTATCCGACTCATGCTTGACAAAGGTAACTTTCGAACTCCCGCCCTTTTGTTTCTCATGCTGTTTTCCTCTAGTGGTGTTGCATGAAAAGAAAAACATAGTAGCCAAAGAAATTATAGTAATTGATAGCAGCTTCATGTGTTGTTAACTTATTGATGATAATTAAAATTGTTATTAGTGCGTCAAAGCCAATTGCACTTTTTGAGTTGTTACAGATGGCTTCAATCTGCTTTTAATGGTCAAGAAAATCCAGTACTTTATTAACTCCAATCTTTTCCTCTGTAATAGAAAAATAATTTTTATCATTTTCCAGTTTACTTACTTCTATAGCTCCTGAAGATATTAAGGAAGGATTTGCATTAAAAAGTAATAAGTGTTGTTTTGCGGCAAGAGCCATAACTGTTTTTAATCCTCCTATTCTCATTATACCGGGTATTTGCAGCTTTAGCATGTTTTGATCTGAAGTTGGATCAAATTGATCTCCGTCGAGAATTATTCTATTCAAATCACTTGTTATTGTAGCTAAAAGGAGTCCTGTTATCCCGGTAGTCCCAGTAGCATACAAATGAATATTGTGAGATAGTTCATCATTTCGATCAATAGCTCTGATTATGGTTAATATATCCTGAATTTGCTCCTGCCTGTCGGTCAAATTATAGGTGGTAAAGAGTTCATCGTTTTCTACCCGAAGTGTCCTTGTTGAATCCTGTAATACATGCTCTCCCTGCTTAAATAAATCAGGAGCCAGAACGTTACATTTTTGATTCAGCAATTTTATTATTATATCACCAGGCGTAGCATCATCTTTTTTTACCCAATAATTCTTACCCTGGTCAGCGGTGACAATCACGGTTGAATTTGCCGGAGCAAGGGGCATGTATAACGTGCAGGGTATCCAGTCATTCTTATCCTTTCGGGCGATTAATAGTTGGTGAACAATAAAGTTCTTCCCTTTGGAGCTGCTCATAATTTTACAATCTATAGCTGCGGGTATGCTTGCTTCCAGCAAGTGTTGAAGAGCAGTTCCATATGTTGACTTAAAGTTTTGAAGTGTTTTTTTATCGTGTGGCCAATATTGATTCATTTGTTTGACATAAATATTTTTCATCAATTCTTTCAATCCTTTTTCATCCAGCTTTGGTGCATCATGATATTGAGAAGTGGAAAGTTGTTCATAAGTTTTACTCCTATCAGCATCCTTATGATTCATAAAAGCTAATAAATTACTATCACTGTCTGCCACAAAAGGCCTTTCTCTTAATTTTGTTTCATCGTTTTGCTGCAGTAGCCATTTGCCAAAAAATTCATATACGGCTCCTCTGCTGGCTTTATTATAATTATGCACATAATCAAAATGTGCATTTTTTACCCTGTCTTCAGCGTTATATAAATGGAAAAAGGATTTCATTCTAGGCATTATTGTATTTCTTGTATTGAACGTCCAATCGTATGTATTAGACACCAGTAAAAGTGGTTTTGGTGCTACCATAGCCGCAATTTCCACGTTATAGGTACTCGTTCTTAACCCGGGAGCATTTTCGCATATGTCTCCACCCTGCATAGTATTACTAACCATATTTACAGGGGCAGCAGCGTGGAACCTGTCATCAACCGCCGTTAGAAGAAATACCTGCGTTCCCCCTCCTGAGGCGCCGGTAATGCCTATCCTGCTGGTATCTACCATGTGAAGGCCTGTAAGAAAATCTAATGCCCTTATACTGTTCCAAAGCTGTAGTCCCAATAAATTAATACCATATAAATGCGAAATGCTGTCGTTCCCAAAAGTATGCGGAGCCTGACGTGTATCATTGTAGCCAACCATGTCGTAAGCGAATACTACATACCCTTGCCTTGCAAGAGTAATACAACGGGCTGGAACTGAATTGATACTATCATTATTGAGCCTGCCATATGGGAAATGACCATGGGAAGTTAAGATGGCGGGAAAAGGGCCATTGCCTTTCGGGTGGTATAAATTTCCTGCCAGAAAAAATCCAGGATAAGTTTCAATGGTTACTGTTTCAACAATATAATCATCATGATCAACTGTATGGTAAGTTTTCGGATTCAAGGGGGTCTTATTGGGCATTGGCCAAAGACCGGCACAAACCAATATATGTTCTTTAAGATACTCTTTTGTTTTTTCCCAATCTTCTACAGTTTTATAAACGGGCATATTATTATATGCTGTATTGACATCTCTTGTCGTCAATAACCTTTCATCGCGTAATGTTACATCCCGATTCTCAAGCATGTAATTGTCATACACCTGGGTTAATGTATTATAGTTTGCTTCAGAAAGAATATTTAAATCTGTTTTAGGTAATCTCCATAATGAATCCGTTTTACTTTGTTCATTTTGTCTATTTGAACTTGTGCAACCTGCCGTTATAATAAGTATCCCCAAAATGCATTTTAACATGATAAGTTATTTATAATGATATTAAAAAAACAAAATCCTTAACCACAGTATTACTGTGCAAAATTCTTTGAATTTATATTGGTTGCAACCTAAACTTTTAAACTTACTAAACCATCTAAAAGCCATATCATTTTTCTTTAGAAATAATCCGTTTAACCTGAGAAAGTTGTTTCAATTCCTTTTCGCATTTGTTGTTTTAAATGCTACTTTCTGTTCGTACTGTCCTGGGCAATTTTTTAATGACTCTACATCAATTTCAAGGCCTGGTATAAGACAAAATTCAATGAGTATCCCGCGGCTGGCAGCTAATACCTGAACTTTACCTTCAAAAAATATCGTCGTATACTGCCCTGTTTACCTCTTCCATTATTTTCTTTTAAAAGGAGGCATCCGGCTATGCGCATATTTTCGCAAGTGAGGTTCTTTTTCTAATTAGGCAACCCTTAAAAACTCTTTTTAGGAAGTAAGTTAAAAATATTTTGAGATAACGGGCAATATTGAACGATATCCGTGGTATCGCTGGTAGCCTGTTGCTCATGGCCATTTTTGCCATTAACACGAATGCTTTCTTTAAAAATCAAGTGCACGAGTTCTTTATTAAAAAATATGAGGACAGCTAATGTGCGGAACCGACCTTGAAAAGAACGAGCCTGGTAATCCTGACTGGTAATATTTTCCCAGCGGCGCTACCCATGAATCTCCACGAGGGCATTAGATACGGTCAATCAAATCTTACTTAATTTGATATATTGCAAAAAATAATCAACCTGCTTAAATAAATATTAAATGAAAAAACTAGGCCTAACTATATTCATTCTTTCCTTCTTTAATTCTACATTTTGCCAGGATAAAATACCCGTTTTTGTTTCGGGAACTGATGGTTATAAGAGCTATCGTATTCCTGCTATCATTGGTACACCGGATGGGAGCCTGCTTGCTTTTGCTGAAGGGCGGGTGCATGGCTCAGGCGATTTTGGAGACATCGATATTGTAATGAAGAAAAGTACGGACGAAGGTAAAACATGGAGTCAGCTTCAGGTTATTGTGAATGCAGATTCTCTCCAGGCTGGCAACTGTGCGCCTGTTTTAGATACTAATGATCCTGCTTATCCGCAGGGTAGAGTTTTTTTATTTTATAATACCGGTAATAACCATGAAGGCGAAGTGAGAAAAGGAAATGGATTGCGGCAGGTATGGTATAAAACATCAATAGATGACGGAGCAACATGGTCTGATGCGACAAATATTACTACTGAGGTACACAGGCCAAAACAACCACAAATAAATTCAATGTACAATTTTCCGGAAGACTGGCGAAGCTATGCCAATACGCCGGGCCATGCCATGCAATTTCAAAGCGGAGAATATAAAGGACGCATTTTCGTGGCCGCTAATCATTCTAACGGTAACCCGAAACCGCATTTCATGGATTATGATGCGCATGGATACTACACAGATGATCATGGAAAAACTTTTCATATAAGCGAAGGCATAAATTTACCCGGCAGCAATGAATCAACGGCGGCAGAACTAAGCCATGACAAATTAATGATGAACAGCCGTAATCAGCGGGGAGACGTTTTTGCAAGAATCGTTTCTATCAGCGGCGATGGAGGAGCAACATGGGATACAACTTATTTTGATAAAACTTTAATTGACCCGGTGAATGAAGGAAGTATATTAACGGTCGGTGATATGAATGGGCAAAAAATTATTGCATTTTGCAACGCGGCAGACACAAAATACAGAGACAATCTTACTTTACGCATGAGTTATGATGATGGAAAAACCTGGAAGAAATCTTATTTAATTGATAAAAGCCCAAATGGAAAAGACGACTTTACAGCTTACTGCGACCTGGTGAAATTAGGAAGGGGGAAAATTGGAATATTATACGAGAGAGATAGTTATAATGAAATAGTTTTTACGGTAGTAAAATGGCAGTAATCTGGCATATAATAAGAACCCCGTACTGTGGAATTTTTACGTTTGTGACAATATGGTTTCACAAGGCCGACCCATAGTTTATTCACTCATTTATTACATTCTTAATTTGTAAGTAGGCAAATAGAAATTTCTTCCTTTTGTCCGCTTTTCTTTTGGCTGAAATACCTTATTCATTTGTATATTAACGTGACAGCTTTATCAAGTAACAAACCTTATTAGTATCATCACATTTGCAATACTAGTTGGCATATGCAACTTTAAAAAGCTCCATTTCTTTAAAACCCTCAATCTTTACACAACGTGTAAACGAATTTTAATTGAATGTTTATAACTCATTCATTATCCAATTTCATTATTGACTTTGGCCTGAGGTGAAAATTAATACTGTCATAGAAACACTTATAAATATATAAAACAGAAA
>JBKJRY010000013.1:0-32418 GCA_046593045.1 Chitinophagaceae bacterium
AATACCGGACCAGACAAAAGAACATGGTTGCAGAAGCAGCGGGATACTTATAAGAAGATCGGGCAGAAATGGGAAAAAGCTAAGGCGACAAGTATTTCCAGTTTCCTTAAAATGGTAAGAACCCGGCAGATGGTTCAAAGGGGTTTGCGATAAGCAAACGATCACTTATTAGCTCAATATCTTTACGTAAGGTTGTCAACGATCTATAGTTGACAACCTTTTTTTATGATTTTGCGTTTAATCTTTGACGTTAGACTACTTCAATGCAATTTTCCTACTTAGCTTTTTTATCGCACACTGCTATTGAAAATATTCTCCCGGTATTTGTTTTAAAAAATACTATTGCCGCTCTTTCACTTCTTTAGTGCTGGCATCAATAGTGCCTGTGCAAGCAAAATGCGTTTTCCTCATTCGATTTTCTATCACTGCCCTTAAACCTTTTAACGATTATAAAATTTGCCCACAACCGGTTTGTCGCCCGACAAATCAGCTTCAAACAAATGCGGCACACAGATAATGCGGCCGTTAACTTTTTATGACTGGGAATACACACAAGCAATTTTCCATCCAGACTACGAAATAACATTCCGTGTCCATAGTTGGGCGGTGTAACAGGCTTATACTATTACGGTGCCCGGTATTATGATCCAATCACCAGTCTATGGGTAAATGTGGATCCATCGTGGAGCAAACCGGGTCAGATTGCCAGGTCACCTTACACCTATGTGGGAGATAACCTGGCAGTTTATGTTGATCCGGACGGTCACCAGCAGCAGGAAGGACCTATCAACATCACTCAAAGAAGCCTTGATGAACACGTGTTGCCAAGGCATACGGAAAGTGGAGTAGAAGAATACAAGGGAAAGAGTAAGTTCAATGTAAGTACGAAGGCACAAATAACCGCCCTGGTCAAGTTAGCAGACGCGTCAAAAGGTGTAGAACAGGACAATGGGCTCTTTAAAAGAAAAGTAGATGCCGGCAGGGATATTGGTAAATATAAAAAGGAGTCTGGAGGGCCACGCGGAGGGGTGTCGACCAGTACGTTAATAGTTATCACCGATAAAAAAGGGAAACTGATCACTGCATATCCGGGGCCACCGAAGCGCAATAATAATAGAAACCGCCGATGACATCAGCATCTAAATAAAATTATGGGATGGACTGTTATATTAGAAGACGCACGAAAAAAAGTAATATCAACTCTGGATCGTGAGTTCCATATAGCCTCTCGGGACAACGTTAAGGGGTCTAAGTTACTTTCGTAGCTTGACCTCTACGTAGATACTTTTTTTAACCGTATGCAGATGGATGATTTAATAAATGATTTTCGGCACCTGGAGAGGTTAGAAACAAATTTAGTGATAAATGATATATGTACGTTAGCAGAACGGTGCAAAGAGGAGATACATAGCTACCTGGTATTTTATGGCGACTAACAAGCAAACGAACTAAGGCGGAACTGCAATACCGGGATTTATATTTTAAACTGGTGGTGTAAAATTTACGTCTCAGAGGAAGCGCATGGTTAAAATATGCAAAACAGGGTATTGAGAATAAATTTGCGAGTCTGATAAGTAATGAAAAAGATAATAGGAATTTAAAAAAGTGGCTGACAGTTAACAATATTAATCTTATGGATTTGTAATTACCTGTGCACTTTGTACGAGCTGAGTCTTGAAGTCAGGGCTTTTTTTTTAAAATGTACTTGCGGCAATTAGTTCCGGCCTGTCAGACTTAGCCGTGTCTGTAATAGAAGCGAGTTGTTCAAAATAAGAAACAGCTTTTTGATTATTGCCTGATTTTTCAGAAGCCACACCGGCTCCATACAAACTATTAAAACGATTTGGACATTTTAGCAGCACATCTTCGTAAGTTGTCAATGCTTCTTCATTTTGCTTCATCTCGTTCAACATATCTCCTAACAATTCCCTGGCTGGAAGCACTTCACCCGGCGTTACGGGGTGCTTGCCGGTACTATCTTCCATAGCAGCGGCAAGTTTCATTAAGTTCAATGCATTCCCTTTGTTCCCGGATTTAAATTCCATCCATGCCTCCCCGGTTTTTATTTGAATAGCTACCTGTTGCGATTTGTAAGAGTCTTTTTGTTTTTCCAGTGTATCGCGAAGCTGGTTTAGTTTTGTCAATTCAATTTTCGCAGCGTCCGTATTCCCTGTGTGAACAGCACCCATCATCCTCGTGAAATGTATGAGGGCTTCCTGCCAGGGAAATTTATTCCATGGAAAATTTGCAGGATGTACTTGCAATGTTGCTGCTTCTTTCCAATTCTTATTTTCAAGGAGATAACGTGAAGGTATAGCCGCAAAAGCATAAGCGACTTTAAAATTTACCGGATACACTTGGTTGATAGTTTCAAGATATTTAACCTGTTCAAGTGCGGTTTTATTTTCACCTTTTTGCAGGTATGCATATTCCAGGTAGTCCCGTCCGTGCAGTTCCTCGTCCCAATGACCTTTGATGCCTGCTGATTCCGCATAGCATTGCGCCGCAGAAACCGATTTTAAATTTGATTGAATGCATTCATCCCACAGGCCCAGCCTTGTAAAAATATGAGAAGGCATGTGCAGGGCGTATGCCGAAGATGGAGCGACTTCAGCATATTTTCTTGCTGCAGGCAATGCAAGAATCGCGAGGCCCGGGTAATCGTAAGTATGTATAAGGTAATGAATGATTCCCCGGGTGATTTGGTTCGGAAGGATAAATAGCATTTAATATAGCAGCGGCTTTTTTTTGATTCACATAAGTCTTGTCTGTTGGCAATGCAGATCCATCTAATGCCAGCGAATAAAATATGGCTGCTTCTTTATCATCAGGATACCTAGTATATAACTTTTGCATCGCCTTTTCAAAATTGATACTACGCGTTTGATGATCCGTCTTATCCCAATCTTTATAGAACATAGCGATGGCATTTATATAGCCTGACTCTCTCTCAGATTTCTTAGCAATTGCCTTTGCGATTTCAATAGCCTTGGTTCCTTTTTGAAGTTCTGCCTCGGTAGGCGGGTTCCACAAAGGATGAAAATTACATATTGCTACGCCCCAATACGCCATAGCGCACCCGGGGCTTTCATCAATTATTTTTGCAAAAACTTTTTCAGATTCGTCGTACTCAAAAGAATGTAATAATTCAATGGCAAGGTTAAAGTCATCGGTTGCTTTTTCATCGCAGGTCATTTCAAAATTAACCGATCCGAATTGCTGATCCGCTGAACCGCAGGAAATAACCGATCCTCTCTTTAAGTCGATTTCGTCAATTAATTCTTTTGACGGACCAGTATTATTTCCATTGCATGATACGAGTATTACCAGGAGTAAGGTAAAAAAGGAAGGTCTTAATTTGAACAATAATTTTTTCATACACTGAAATTGATGTTCCAATTAATTCTATACGCCATTAGCATGCAAAAGCTTTTTTTGAAAAGTTGATCGATAATTCATTGTATGTGTGATATCAGAGAAGGTCTTCTGAAATATTTTCTATTATCTCCCCCTGCTAACTATCGGCAAATGTTTTACCGATGACCCCTGTAGTTTGTTCCAATAACTGGTTTAAAAGTTTTGACGATTTTTCTTCTGTGTTTACCAAATCATGGAGCGTAACCTTGTCTAGCAACTGGTCAACAGTAAATTGAATCATTTGCCAAAGGGAACGTAAAGAGCAATCTACTGAATTTGTACAAAACTTTAAATTACCCGGATGAAGTCCACAAAATTCCGTATCGAACAGAGACCCTCCCAATGCTTTCAAAACTTTATTGATATTAATTTTACTTGCAGGCCTGGCTAATATATATCCACCTTTATTTCCGGGAGTACTGTTAATAAAACCTGCCATCCGGAGAATCCTTGCGAGCTTGGCAATATAATGACTGCTCAACCCTTCCGACTCAGTCAATTGAGGAATACTCATTCCGTCTTCAGACTTGCAACGGGCAATTTGTACCAATAAACGCAAACCATATTCTTCCTGGGCCGTAATTTTCATATAACTTATTTATTGGGTTGATAAATTCAATGGATCTACCTGGTATTTTTCTATAAAGAACTTACGAAGTTTTTCTTTATCACCTTCTTCATTTTTTTTTGTGCAAATCGTATCGTAAGCGCCGGTTAATTCTTCCGCAATTTGTTGTGCTGAGTTTGATTCTATCTGGTGCCGGTGTAAAATATATACCAGTTTTCCGTTTTTGAAAATCGCTATATTGGGCGAAGTCGGCGTAAGGCCTGGTAAATATTTTGTCCTGAAATGAACTACCGCTTCTTTTTCCATTCCTGCAAACAATGTTGCCAATGAATCTGGCACAAGATTATTGAATAACGACAACAGGGTGCCGGGCCTTCCAACCCGTGCAGAGCAACCGCATACGGAGTTCAATACTACCAATATTATTTTATCGTCGTTTCTGTCCAATACATTATCTACATCTTCAAGTGTAAGCATTTGTTCAAAACCTGCATTTACCAATTCTTCCCTGTAGGGGCCTGCTATAATTTCTGAATAGTTTGGACCGCTCTTGCCAATTAAACTATCTATACTTATTCTGGCCATAATATTTTTATTTAATAATGAACTTTTTATTTATTTAAAATTCAATTTGTTTTATAACATCCCTAATTCCAATTGCGCCGCCTCAGACATCATACTTTTATTCCATGACGGATTCCAGGTTACGGATACATGAACATCATTTACACCTTCTATTTCTTTTACTTTCTGATCCACTTCTATAGGCAGGGATTGTGCAGCCGGGCAACTGGGTGCAGTTAATGTCATAACGATCTGTACGTTTCCCACAGGCAAAATATCTACTTCATAAATCAGCCCGAGCTCATAAATGTTTACCGGTATCTCAGGATCGAAGATTGTTTGTAAACGTTCAATTACCTTTTCTTTTAATTCTTCTGTATTCATGATTGTTGTGCTAATGTTTCGTTTTTTATTTTAAAAGCCAACGCATAATTTTTCATTTGCTTAACCATCGAAAGCAAGCCATTAGAACGGGTTTGTGCCAAATGTGTCATCATGCCTATTTCCCCGATAAAATTTAGTTTGGCTTCGGAAATTTCATCAGGAGTAAGGCCGGATAATACTCTAATCAGCATACTGATCAATCCTTTTACAATTACTGCATCACTGTCTGCCTTAAAGAATATTTTTCCATTCTTATAGTCTGCTGCTAAATACACCGTTGACTGGCAACCCCTGACCTTGTTCTCATCAATTTTATGTTTATCCTCTAAGGCTGGCAACTTTTTTCCAAGGTCAATAATGTATTCATATTTTTCATCCCACGAATCGAACAGTGAAAATTCTTCGACTATTTCACTTTCTATTGCATCTATGGTTTTAGGTTCATTCATTACGATAACATTTTGATGGTTTTGTGTAAGCCTTTAACCAGAATATCAATTTCATCTTTCATATTATAAACAGCAAATGAAGCCCTGGCTGTTCCCGGGATACCAAACCGAGCCATTAAAGGTTGTGTGCAATGATGGCCAGTACGTACCGCGATTCCTGTATTATCCAGTAAAATGCCTATGTCCTGCGGATGTAGATTTTCTATAACAAATGAAATGACACTTATTTTTTCTTTAGCCTTTCCGATAATCTGTAATCCTTTTATTTGTTCGAGCTGATCGGTTGCATATTCCAGCAATTCATTTTCATGATCTCTTATTTTTTCTTTTCCTGTTTGATTGATAAAATCGAGCGCCGATTTGAATGTGATAACATCTGCGATATTTGGAGTGCCGGCTTCAAATTTATAAGGCAGATCGTTATAAGTTGTTTTTTCAAAAGTCACTTCCCTTATCATTTCTCCACCACCCTGGAATGGGGGCATACTTTCCAATAAATGTTTCTTTCCGTATAAAACACCCACACCTGTTGGGCCATATAATTTATGTGCAGAAAAAACAAAAAAATCACAATCCATGTCCTGCACATCAATAGTGAGATGAACGGTAGATTGTGCTCCATCTACCAAAACCAGTGCACCTGCATTATGTGCAGCATCAATTATTTGCTTAACAGGATTCACCGTTCCCATTGCGTTAGACACATGTACAATGGCAACTAATTTTGTTTTAGTGCTTAGTAATTTTTCATACTCATCAAGCAGCAACTCACCCTTATCATTAACCGGAATTATTTTCAATACAGCTTTTTTCTCTTCGCATAATATTTGCCACGGAACAATATTTGAATGATGTTCCATTGTAGAGATAATAATTTCATCACCGGCTTTTATATTTTGCCTGCCCCACGTATAAGCAACGGTATTGATTCCTTCAGTAGTGCCACGGTTAAAAATTATTTGCTCTCTTGTTTCGGCGTTGATAAATTGTTGAACCGCATCTCTTGTATTTTCAAAAGCGAGTGTGGCTTCTTCTGCCAAGGTATGAATGCCCCGATGAATATTTGCATTGTAGTTTGTATAATAATTCACCAGCGCATCTACAACCGATTGTGGTTTTTGTGTTGTAGCGGCATTATCAAAATATACCAAAGGTTTGCCTTTTACTTCACGGCTTAAAACCGGAAATAGTTTACGGATGGCATATACATCAAGTCCCTTTTTTATGGCAACAGTTTCTGTCATGAAATATCAAATTCTAAGCGTTCTGAAATTAACCGGTCAACGTAGTTACGGATTGCTTCCGGTTTTATGTGTTCAAGAATATCTACCGCAAAAGAATGCACCAACAATGCACGGGCAATTTTTAGAGGAATTCCTCTTGAGCGTAAATAAAATAATCCTTCTTCATTCAGCCTGCCAACTGTACATCCATGCGAACATTTTACATCGTCGGCATAAATTTCCAATTGCGGTTTGGCGTAAACGCTGGCATCATCCGAAAGCAAAATATTTTTATTGGATTGATACGCGTTTGTTTTTTGTGCATCTGGCTGAACAAATATTTTTCCATTGAATACACCACTTGATTTACCTGCTAAAATGCCTTTATACAATTCATTGCTGAAACAATTGGGCTTAACATTATCTACCACTGTATGATTATCTATATGAGTGTTGCCTGTGGGGAAATACAATCCATATAAATGTGCTTCACTACGCTCTGCATCTAAAACGATATTCATGTTATTGCGAACAATATTTCCACTCAATGAAATAGTTACCGCATGTATATAACTTTTTCCAACCTGCCTAATATGTGTGGTGCTCACCTGGTTGGTATGGCTTGCATCGTTCTGAATTTTATAGTATTCCAGGGTTGCATCTTTTTCCACAACTATTTCCATTACCTGGTTGGTAAAACTTTCTCCACTGCCAAGGGTTGCATAAGTTTCTACAATCTGTACATTCGCATTTTCGCTAATGTGGACAAGGCTTCTCGGCTGTGAAAAAATATTTAGCGTACGCGAATCCGTTAGATTATAAATGTGAACGGGATGCTCTGCCGTTTCTCCTTTTTTTACATGAATAAAAACGCCACCTTGTACAAATGCGGTGCTAAGTGCATTGATACCATCTTTTAAATATTTGCCACTGTGACCAAGATTGTTTAAAACAATTTCCTTGTATTCACTTCTTGCAGCTTCATCTAAAGGCAGAATGACTAATTCAGAAGAACGAATGGTTGAAAGCGAATGGGAAAATATTCCGTTTACAAAAAATAATTCATTGGATTCTTTAAAGCCAGGTAATCTAACTGCATTTAAATCCTTTTCTGAAATGTCAGCCGGTCTTACAGGAAATTCATATTCTTTATTGAATAAAGATCCAATACGGGTGTACTTCCACTCCTCATGTCTTGCATTGGGAATTCCCACCTTGCTGAAAGTATTAAAGGCGGATCTCTGTAAAGAGCCCAGGCCATTAAGTCCGTTCCCCGATTGCAACTGTTCAAAATGTTGTTTAAAATATTCTATACTGTTCATTCAATTATTTTTTAATTTCCGTAGCCGATAATTATACTTCTTCGCCAACATTGATTTCATTCTTAATAAAATCGTAACCTTTTTCTTCCAGTTCCAGCGCCAGTTCTTTCGTTCCCGATTTTACAATGCGTCCATTGTACAAGACATGTACAAAATCAGGAATAATATAATCGAGCAGGCGTTGATAATGCGTTACTACCAAAACCGAATTTTCTTTGTTCCGTAATGTATTTACTCCATTGGCAACAATGCGAATAGCATCTATATCTAATCCCGAATCAGTTTCATCAAGGATTGCCAGTTTTGGTTGAATCATTGCCATCTGAAAAATTTCATTGCGTTTTTTTTCACCACCTGAAAAACCTTCATTTAACGAACGGCTCAGTAAAGATTTTTCAATTTCCATCAGGGCTATTTTTTCTTTCATCATTTTAAGAAAAGCCACTGCATCAAGCGGTTCCTGTCCTCGATATTTACGGATTTCATTTACCGAAGTTTTGACGAAATTGATAGTGCTCAATCCGGCAATTTCTACCGGGTATTGAAAAGCAAGGAACAAACCTTCACCCGCTCTTTTTTCAGGTGATAAATCCAAAAGGTCTTTTCCTAAAAACTCAACTGATCCTTCCGTTACCTCGAAATTTTCACGGCCTGCCAGTACTGATGCCAATGTGCTTTTTCCTGAACCGTTTGGTCCCATGATAGCATGTACTTCTCCTGCATTGATTTCAAGGTTGATACCATTTAAAATTTGCTTGCCCTCAATGCCTGCATGTAAATTGTGAATCTTCAACATATTCTTTTCTTTATTTAAGATGTTTTGTATTGTTTTAGAAATATTTTGTTTTTATAAATAAAAGTCCTCAAAACCAGGAAGGTTTTTTTATGTTTCTAAGAATTAAGGGACATCCAATAAAACCTTCCTGGTTTTATTCATTGACCATTCACTACCCCACACTTCCTTCTAAACTTATCGCCAGTAACTTTTGTGCTTCCACTGCAAATTCCATTGGCAACTGGTTCATCACTTCTTTGGCAAAACCGTTTACAATCAATGCTACAGCCGTTTCTGTATCAATGCCTCTTTGATTGCAATAGAATAACTGGTCTTCACCTATTTTTGAAGTAGTAGCTTCATGTTCTACCACCGCTGAATTATTTTTTACTTCGATGTAGGGGAATGTATGCGCACCGCATTTGTCACCTAATAATAATGAATCGCATTGAGAATAGTTTCTTGCGTTAGCTGCTCTTTTACTTACATGCACCAAACCCCGGTAACTATTATTGCTCAAGCCGGCTGAAATACCCTTCGACACAATACGGCTTTTTGTATTTTTCCCCAGGTGTTGCATTTTGGTGCCGGTATCTGCCTGTTGGTGATTATTGGTTACTGCTACAGAATAAAATTCGCCAACAGAATTATCACCTTTTAAAATCACACTCGGATATTTCCAGGTAATTGCAGAGCCCGTTTCTACCTGGGTCCATGAAATTTTAGAATTATTTCCTTTGCAAATACCACGCTTTGTTACAAAATTATAAATTCCTCCTTTACCTTCTTTATCACCGGGGTACCAGTTCTGTACTGTTGAGTATTTTATCTCCGCATTGTCAAGCGCTACTAACTCAACAACAGCGGCATGCAACTGATTTTCATCACGCATAGGCGCAGTACAACCTTCAAGGTAACTTACATAGCTGCCAGCTTCAGCAACGATAAGTGTTCTTTCAAACTGACCAGTATTTTCTGCATTTATGCGGAAATAAGTTGACAGCTCCATGGGACAACGAACACCTTCAGGTATATAACAAAATGAACCATCAGTAAATACAGCAGAATTTAGAGCCGCAAAATAATTATCGGTTATGGGTACAACGGAACTTAAATATTTTTTTACAAGCTCAGGATGTTCCTGTATTGCTTCGGTCATTGAACAAAAGATGATGCCAAGTTCAGCAAGTTGCTTTTTAAAAGAAGTGCCGATAGAAACACTATCAATGACAGCATCTACTGCAATGCCGCTTAAACGTTTTTGCTCATCAAGGGAAATACCCAGTTTCTCAAAAGTTCTTCTTAATTCAGGGTCAATTTCATCCAGGTTATTTGGATTAATTTTTTGTTTGGGGGCGGAATAATAAATTATATCCTGGAAATCAATAGCAGGATATTTAACATTCGCCCATGTTGGTTCTTCTCCTGCGAGGCTGCTCCAATGGCGATATGCTTTTAATCTCCATTCAAGCATCCACAGTGGTTCATTCTTTTTTGCAGAAATAAAACGTATGATTTCTTCATTTAATCCTTTTGGAGCAGCATCGGCTTCAATATCAGTTACAAAACCGTATTTATAATCACTGAGAACAGTTTTTTCTATAGTACTCAGCGCATCATTCATTTCCTTCCTTTCGGGTGAATATATATTTGTTTTCATTTTGCAAAGATACGAATTCATTTGTACAAAAAAGTATAAATACAATTGAAAAAAAGATAAAATAAGAAAGAAGAATCGCAGAAAAAGTAAGGCTGAAACAATTGACGCAATCGCAGCTAAAAGATATACGACACCCTATGGATCGAATAAACTGCTTTGCGGCATAATCTTTTTCGGCTCTTTATAAATACTTAACTGTTGACCATTGCTTTTTCAACTGGTTTTTGTTGCGGCAGTTCGTCAAAAGCCACATCCTGTTCACCTAATCTTTTATCAATTACTCCCGAAATGTATTTTGCATCTCGTCCCACCCCGTGAATCATTGCAGATGAAAGAGCATATAAAAAATGCAATCCCAGGAAATATAATCCCGGCTCGTTAGCCACTACGCCTCGGTTCTGAACCGGTTCCTGGTTTTTAAAAACAGGGAGATCAATCCATGAGAAACGCGGATAATATCCTGTGCACCACACCACATTTTTCGCATCAACTATCCTGTTTTTGTCCAACACTGGTTTGCCATCTTTTACCCCCGTTACTCTTGTTACTCTTTCTATACCAGCTTTTGGAAATTCCTTTGGTTTATGACGTATGAGTGGACCACCCATGGAGATTATTTTTGGCCGGACTTTTCTTCCCAAAAATGTATTTGTCGTTAACACCCGATAAAAAAGAAAACGGATAACCAACCTTACCAGGAATAAATCGGCTGCCTTACTTTCGATATCAAAAGGTATATGCCCGGTATCCCTTCCTGCCAGCCATATTTTATGGTCTTTTGCCAACTCAAGCGCTATTTCGGCCCCGGAATTACCGGCGCCGACTACCAGTACCCCGCCATCCTGCACTTGTGATGGATTTTTATAATCATGCGAATGTACCTGTACAATGGCCGGATCGAGTTCTTTGGCAAAGGATGGGATTTTGGGATATTGATAATTAGACATAGCCACTACCACATGCTCTGCCTCAAAATGCAGATCGCCGGCGCTCACTTTATACGTGTTCCCCTCACGTGACAGCGAATCAACTTTTACCCCAGAACGGACGGGTAAATTGAAGTGCCCTGCGTATTGCTCAAGATAATCACCCATCGCATTTTTTGACGGAAATGAACTACCCGGAGCAGGGAATCGCAGGCCCGGAATACTGCTGTATTTAGCCGGCGTAAAAAGGCGTAAAGAATCCCATCGCTTTCGCCATGAGTCGCCAATCCTTTTTTCTGCATCCAGGATCACAAAGGAATGTCCAGCTTTTGCAAAGTAATATCCCATGGCCAGGCCCGCCTGGCCTCCACCAATTATGATTATTCAAATCGCTTAGTTCTTAATTGATTTTTTATAAAGACCTCCTTTATTTTTGGTTTTATTAAAACTTCAAAGTAGAATTTAAAAAGGAAATAAAATAGAGAGGTACTACGTAAATTCAACACGGCGGGTACGTAATTTTGGGATAATAAGTTGATAAATGCTGGTTAGGCTATCAAAAGACCAGCTTGTGTTTGATAGCGTAAGATGCTGCAAACGCCCTGGCTGATTTGCCCGACACCCCCATTTTAAGATATAAATTGGTGATGTGCTTTTCAATCGTCCTAACGCTCAGGAAAAGTTGTTCAGCGATTTCCTCGTTGTTTTTTCCTTCGGCTATTAGCCGCAATACTTCCAACTCTCTCCCGGTGAAGTCGCAGGCAGTGTTTAGTGCCTGGAATTTCGCATTCATAAGATGCATGTTCTTCAGCAGGTATTCTGTTTTCTCTGTATATTTTGCTGCACCCAGCTTCCGGAAAGTTTTTAATGCGGTATTCAATTCTGCCTCTGCCAACTGAAACTGCCCCAGTGTTACAAGTACTTCCACCAGCGAAAGACGGTTTCTCGCCGATTCATAAGGCGCGCTGATTTTATCAAAGAGGTCTATTGCATCTTCCAGGTCATGTTTTGCGCTGTCATACTTTTCCCGTGCATTGTTCAAAATACCTTCGGCGCTTTTTATCGCTGCCTGCATGGGAAGCGTAGTGATGATGGTTCCTATTTCTTTTAATTCCTTCAACAGTGCTTCCGCCTCTTCCAGCCTTTCCTGCTTCACATAGATACGGATCAATAGTTCAAGTCCGGCAACCCTGACTGTCCTTTCTTTTGCCGGCAATTGCCGCAAATATCTTTCAGCAAAATTTGCGGCGGTTATATAATCTTCTTTGTCGCAGGCAAAGGCCGCACAGTTTAATAATTTCAATGAATGCGAACCAGCTTCCTCAAGCAGGCTGGCAGTTTCCTCCCATTTGCCCTGCTTCCTTTTCAGATTGGCCAGCCTCAATATGGACGAGTTTACGTAGGTGGGTCTCAATACTTTTAATTCTTTCATTGCTGATTCGAATTCGGCTTCCGCTTCCTCCCAGTTACCGCGCCACACCAGCACCGATGCATATTGATTTCTACAGGAGGCAAACATGGCATCGAAATGCCACCGTTCGCAAATTTCTTGCACCTTGGTGCACCATTGCCCTGCACGCTCATAATCGCGGGTTCTTTCACACGCATCAATAAGCATGCAGCACGTGAGTGTAATGAAATTGATATCCTTTGGCTCATCGGCGGTAGTAGCGATAAGAGTAGCTTCATCAAGCAAAGCCATTCCTTCCTTTATGTTTCCCTCCGTGATAAGTATAAATCCCTTCATTGCTTCGGCCATCATTGCTCCTTCCATGTTTCCGAATTTTTTATTCAATGCCATGCTTTCCGCTAAAAGCTTGTGTGCATTTTCGTTATCACTTTCAGTCACGAATGCCAGCCTTCCCTTAAGCAGTTTCATTAAACCCAGTTCTAGTGATGCTTCAAGCCCTTCAAGCAAATTCTCAGCCCGCTGGAACCATCCGTTGGCTACCGCAAATTCACCTTTCAGTTCCAGGTAATCTATACCCAGCCAACCGGCATTGCGTGAAGCGCCATATTTATCGTCTTTATCAAAGAATAGCTGGTAAGCTTTTGTTCAATATTCCAATACAGCGTTGATATCATTAAGCCACCAGCAGGCACGGGCCAGCTCTTCATACACTTCGGCAGATGCATCTTTTTCCAACGCCGCTTCCAGGGTGTTTCTTGCCTCTTTCCATTCACCTTTTGAAAGCTTCTCTATTCCTTCATGAAGTAACTTATTGTGCATACCGCTATTTTTCAATCTAACAAATTCAATCTTCTAATGTAGGTCATTAGATAGTTGCAGCAATTTGTTTAAAGTTAAAAAGATTATTTTTCCTGCTGTTTCACTTGGTTAAGTAGTTAGGGGAGTATATGATTAAACTTATTTTACGAGATGATGATCCTTATGATAAAATTCTGCAGATGAATAGTAACCTTTCGATACTTTGCGTAAGTCTTTTATCCCAGGAATGAAATAAAGATATCTGCCGTTCTTGTGCCTGTTCGCAATTACTCGCATTATTTCCCCTCCAGTTTTTCTAGCTTTTTCCTGGTGTCCGCAACTTCTTTTATAGACAGTGCTTTTTTATAATTTTCAATCGCTTTTACTTTATCACTGTTTGCATCAAAATAGTCACCGTAGGAATCGTATACATTAAAGCTGCCTGGATAATTTATGGTGTTCATGTGGAACAAATACTCAGCGAGTTCGTAATTCTTTTTGCCCAATGCCTGGTAGCCGAAATTGTTGATCATACTTTCGGGAACAGATACATTGTAACCAAATTGTTTTGAGATGTCTTCATAATGTTTTTCGATCTTAACAACTACAGATTTGTCCATATTAGTATAATCATTGAAAGATAATTTCAATGGATAATAGCTGAAAATAAAATGCAGCGCATCATACTCCGCAATCAATGGCACAGAGCCATGGTCATCGTCATTATAATATTTGCTTTCAAATTCTAAATGGTTTTGCCTGTTAAGATATAAATACTTATTTAATGCCAATATAGATCTTATGTGCCGGCTTTGTGATGCTGTATCTTTTTGAACTTTTAGTGTATCCATTCCGGGATCCATTGTGTTTGCTATTCCGAGAAACAAAGATTTGTGATTGAAATTATTTTTTTCAAGCGCTTCTTTGGTTTGCAATAAAAAATGCTGTTTATCCCACCACATACTTGGGTCAATGGCTACGTAAGAATTGAATAGACCAGCATGATGTATCAAAGTATTAATAACAAGCAGGCCACCAAAAGAATGTCCGATCAGCATTTTATATGGTTGAGTGGGATATGCGGAATCGCGGTCCCGGCGGTGTTTTCACCGAATGATCCTCACACCGTAAAAGAGCGATGGTGAAACCCCGACGAATAAAAGAGCCTGCACAGTCTTACAGACACTGGTAGAAATCTACGGGGCTTTGTAAAGTGGTAACGTGATCAAATAATTTAAGAGAATACATTTCTAAGAATGTTTCGTGCGACACGAACCATGGCAGGGTTCATGCATTTCATGGATTTGCAGGAACCCCGTAAGAATTCGTGAGTAGAATTCCTCCGGATTCGGGAGTATTCAGCGTCGGGGTTTCATCCCACTCACGTTGCCTGGCAATGAAAACTGCAGGGACAGAGAAAAATTTAGCAGCAGAATTTAGCATCAACTTTATATCTTTACTCAGCATCAGTTAGTCGGTCATATGGGATTCTATTTGCTGCATATCGGCAATACCTGCCCGGTACCCGTGTTTCAATTTAAGACGCAAATCGGCTAAGCTGTTAATCAACTAATATTTTGAAATTCATAAAATCAATTGTGAAAATCCCGAATTTATTTCTGCTCAGCGGCCTCCTGTTCATTGGATGTAATGCCGCTAAACAAGCGGGTAAATCATCTATGCGGGAAGACAACGGCGTGTTCAGTTTACATCTACCGAACCAGGTAATGGAAATTGATCCTGCTTCAGGCGCCAAGGTCAGTGCTTTAAAAATAGATGGCTATAATTTTTTAACAGACAGCCTGGTGCACCGGGAGTACTGGGGTTCTTCGTTTTGGCTCAGCCCGGAGTCCGTATGGTCCTGGTCTGAAAAGGAAATTGACCAGAAGCGATATACTTCACGGATACAGAAAGGGAAGATAGTGATGAGAAGCCCGGAAAGTATTAAAACCGGGCTGACAATAACGAAAGAATTTTCAAGCGATCCGAAGAGCAAATCATTTATTATAGAATACACGATTACAAATGTTTCCGATTCAGTAAAAGATTTGGCACCCTGGGAGGTAACACGAGTTCACACGGATGGCATAGCGTTTTTTCCTTTTGGAGAAGGTAAGCGACGAGGCGGCTTATTGCCGTTTACGGTAGAAAACGAACACATTAGCTGGTATCAATACCGCGCTGAAGAAGTGCCGCTTAATGGCGATCGTCAGTTGTATTCCGATGGATCGGAAGGGTGGCTGGCAGAAGTAAATGGACAAACGATCCTGATCCAGCGATTCGCAGATCTTCCTTTGGAAAAGAATGCCCCTGAAGAAGGTGAAGTGGAATGGTATGCCAGCCCGGTAGCTGCCGGAAAAAGTTATGTTGAAGTGGAACACCAGGGACCCTACACACATTTGCAGTCCGGGCAATCTTTAATCTGGAAATCAGAATGGTTTCTCAGAAAACTTCCTTCAGAAATCAAACCTGAAGTTGGTAATTCCAGGCTTGTTGATTATGTCAGAAAAATTGTAAACCAACGTTGATCCGAACTGTCGTTTTAAATTACCGGAATGGAGGGAAGAACTTTGTCACGTCCGTCAAACCGAAGAATCATTCCATTTTATTGCTGTCCTTGATGCTCTTCCTCTCCCACTCTAAAAACTTTTATCAAACAAGAGCAGTTATTAGTCCGGGCGGTGTTTTAACCGAATGATCCTCATACAATAAAGGAGTGAGGGTGAAACCCCGACGAATAAAAGAGCCTATAGCCGGGTTGCTGATGTGGGAGCCAAAATCTTTAGATAATTTCAATGAATAAAAAACGTCAACTTTTTGCAGGACGTGACAGCTGTAATTCTTTTTATCTATGTATGGACCATCGATAACTGTCGTATTCAGCCCCTAAGATTGTCGCATCTATACTGCAATAGCACGAACTTTGTTTGCTAATTTTATATTGTTACAAACAAATTTTGAAGAAGTTTTAAAAAACAAATAAAAGAGGAGGTCAAATAATATGAGAAAAATAATCGCCCTATCATTTATTACATTAGATGGAGTAATGCAAGCACCCGGTGGGCCTGAGGAAGATACATCAGGCGGATTCAAATATGGCGGCTGGCTTGCGCCTTATTTTGATGAAGTTAGTGGTAAGATCATAGAAAAACAGATGGCACCTGCGGATCTTCTTCTTGGCAGAAAAACATTTGAGATTTTTGCCTCATACTGGCCTGAACATGCAGACAATTGGCCAGGTATCAATGATGTTACAAAGTACGTGGTGTCCAGGACAATGAAAAAGTCAGATTGGCAAAACTCGGTTTTCCTCGATAGCCTGGCGGATATCGAAAAGCTTAAAAATTCAGAAGGTTCTGACATTAAAGTCTGGGGCAGTGGTGAGCTTACTCAGCTGCTACTTGAGAATGATTTAGTGGACGAACTCTGGCTCAAAATCTACCCGTTGACTCTTGGTGAAGGAAAAAAGTTGTTTGACAATGGGACGAGCCCAGCAGCATTTACACTAACAGAGAGCACTATCACACCAAGTGGAGTTATTATTGTCAATTACCGGCGAGATGGGCAAGTCAAGACAGGGACCGTCGGATCTTAAGGATAAATAAAATGAGAAAAAATAATTGTTTCGTCAGAGGGATGGAGGCAGAACCACGACTGCACCACCGACTTTTTAAAGGAGCTACTTAAAGGGTTATATGCAAAAAAGGGTATTCTACTAACCAGTAGACAAAATAAACATTCGATTAAATGAACTTTCAGTCTTTGATAACGACAGATCGACTCGTAATAAAACCTTTAAGCGCCAACGATGATAACTTTATTCTTGAGTTAGTCAATACAGAAGGCTGGATTAAGTTTATAGGAAATCGAAACATAGGGTCTCCAACCGAAGCGAATGCATATATCCAAAAAGTGCTGGGAAACAAAAATCTATTTTATTGGGTAGTGAAACTCGTTGACGACCAACAGGCAATCGGAATAGTAACATTTATTAAGAGAGACTATTTAGAACATCATGACATTGGCTTTGCCTTTCTCCCGACATTTTCGAAAAATGGATACGCTTATGAAGCTACACATGCAGTTTTAAATAAGTTAATTATGAAACAAAAGCTCTTATACATTCTAGCTACGACTGTTCCCGAAAATGAAAGTTCTATTAGATTGCTGAAAAAAGTTGGGTTAGTGGTTGAAAAAGAAATCGAGATTGAGAACGAAAAATTGCATGTTTATGGCGCCTCGCTTGAAAAAATGAAAGACTAAAAAGAAGTACGAACGCACAAACATTAGGTTGTGTGCCGGCCGGGCTTGACGGAGGTAAATCCAGGCAGCAGTAACTCTATTGGACTTCACACTGGGCTTGATCGAAACCCATGATTGGCGCATCTCTTAAGGAAATCCAATTGTGAGACATTTTAAGCCAATGCATTTCGTGGATTTGTAGGCACCCTTAAGATTTTGTGAGTGGACTTCTTCCAGGTTCAGGGAGTATTCAGCGTCGGGGTTCAATCCACTCACGTTGCATGCTAATTGAAACCCCGCCGTGATAACCTGGTAATTTGTTCATGGTTGAACTATCTCATTATTTCCCTTCCAGTTTTTCGAGTTTTTTCCTGGTGTCCGCTACTTCTTTTATAGACAGCGCTTTTTTATAATTTTCAATCGCTTTTACTTTATCAATTTTTGTATTAAAATAGTCTCCATAAGAATCGTATACATTATAACTGTTGGGATAATTTAGGGTGTTCATGTGCAACAAATATTCAGCGAGCTCATAATTCTTTGTGCCCAATGCCTGGTAGCCTAGATTGTTGATCATACTTTCCGGAACAACTACTTTGTAACCAAATTGTTTTGAGATGTCTTCATAATGCTTTTCGATCTTACCAACCACAGACTTGTCCATATTTGTATAATCATTGAAAGATAATTTCAAAGGATAGTAGCTGAAGATAAAATGCAGCGCATCATACTCCGCAATCAATGGCACAGAGCCATGGTCGTCGTCAATATAATATTTACTCTTAAATTTTAACAGGTTTTGACTGTTATGAATCAAATACTTATTTAATGCCAGTATAGATCGTATGTGCCGGCTTTGTGATGCTGTATCTTTCTGAACCTTTAATGTATCCATTCCCGGATCCATTGTGTTTGCTATGCCGAGGAACAGTGATCTGCCCTGGAAAGATTGTTGTTCAACGGCTGCTTTTGTCTGTGATAAAGATTGTTGTTTATCCCACCACATACTTGGATCAATGGCCACGTAAGAATTGAATAAACCAGGATGATGTATCAAGGTATTCATAACAAGCAATCCGCCAAAAGAGTGGCCAATCAACATTCTGTACGGTTGAGTAGGATATGCTGAATCAATGTATGGAATTAATTCTTTTTCAATGAAGGAAGTAAACTGCTCACCACCAGCTGAACTTTTGCTGAAGTTGCTATCCATGTACGGCGCATCAACTGCCACATGAGTGGGCGTAAGATCTCTTGTTCTGTCTGTGTTTGGAATACCTACCACAATCATTTCAGGACAAATAGTATTTCCATTCACGGAGCTTAGCTGTTGAATCATACCAACTACAGAATAAAAGTGCGCATCACCATCTAAGAGATAAACAACAGGATAATGTTGCTTACTATAAATATCATTTGGTCCGCTGTTTGGAATATACACCCAAACTTTTCTATTCTCGTGCAATATTTTGGAGTCAATACTATCAATCGTTCCAAGAATTATTTTATTATTTGTTTGAGCAACAGAAAAAAGACAAATGAATAATAAGCCGGTGAGTGGGAGAAAAAGTTTCATCGTCTAAAGTTTTGATTCACTAAATATATTTAAAGTGTTTCATGTTATTTATATAACTATGATTAACCTCTCCCGCAGTATTGCTCAATTTTTATAGCTCATATTGGCCAATTAATATTTTGATGTACTATAATTCTGAATCTACCAAAACAAGTGGATGTGATTACTCTTGATAGAAAAAACATTTAGCTCTATCCATTTTTCTCTCATCATAACTGCAAGACTTTCTATTATTACGTCTTTATATTTATCGGGATACAAACATATTTGGCAACTACGCTTATAAACATTAGTCGGAAAACTGTATGCTTAAAATCATTTTTGTTGCTAAGAGTCCGCGCTACATCTTTGCATCCTCATGACAGATTCCCGCGATAAAGCTGCGCCCCTTTTTACAGTTATCTTAGCCTTTGCAATAATTTATATAGCCTGGGGCTCCACTTACTTTTTTATTCAGGCTGCCGAGCGAGGATTTCCACCATTCGTCCTGGGGGCTTTCCGTTTTTTTGCCTCAGGCTTCCTGCTGTTGGCATGGTGCGCAATAAAAAAATACCCACTCTTTAATAGGGTACAGTTAAAAGCATCCTTCATTGTCGGAAACCTTTTGTTGTTTATTGGCAACGGTGCCATCATTTGGGCTGAAACCACGCTGCCCAGTTCATTTGTTGCAGTGCTTGTTTCTGCCGCTCCGGTATATATTGTATTATTTGACGGACGCAACCGAAAAGCCAACTTCGGTAATAAATATATTTTAACCGGCATCATTACCGGCTTCGCCGGGGTCATTCTTTTATTTGGTGAAAAAATATTCACAAAGATTCCTGTCGCCAACGAGACACTCAATATCTTTTTCCTGCTGCTGATTGTGGCGGGGAGTATCAGCTGGAGCCTTGGTTCGTTGTATTCAAAATATAATGCTACCGGCAACACGATGGTGGGTGCTGCCTGGCAAATGATCTTTGCTGCGGCGTCCTTTATAGTAATGGCTCTCTTTGCGGGAGAAACCAGCCATTTTCATTTTCGGGAAGTTGAACTCCGGGCATGGCTGTCCGTTATATATCTCGTTACTATGGGCTCTCTCGCCGGCTATACCGCGTACATCTGGCTATTACAGGTACGTTCAGCAACACAGGTGAGTACCAATGCTTATGTGAACCCGGTAGTTGCTGTCTTGCTGGGGGTGTTGTTTGGCGGGGAGTATATCAATTTATTACAAATTATTGCGCTCTTCATCATCCTGTCCAGTGTCTTCATTATTAATTTTGATAAATATAAGATCAGGCGGGAAATAAAAGCGCGTTCTAAGGAAAGTCGTTAATGGGAAAGATTTCCCCGTCCTGTCGTTTTCAAAATCTTTTGAAAGGCCGTAAAGCTTTAATTGTATTCATATCATACGTCTCTGCTGGGTCCCAAAGGAATGGATTACCATTGGTGATTGCCAGGCTACAAAACCATCTGCACGACCATGCAACGACTATTTGAGCTTCGGGCTAGTCAGGAAAAGACAAACGAGGGCAGAAAACGTTTTTTCTTTGCTATATTGCTGTTCTAAATAAAAAAAACACTAAATGAAAAAGATTGCTTTTATTTTACTTGGTTTCATTTGCATTATTGCGCTCACGCAATGCAATTCCTCCTCCACTGAAAATTCAACGGAAAAAGATTCAACTGCCACTGCTATGACGGATAACGGTAGCGTTACTGATAACTGGAAAATAGGCGTACAGATGTGGACATTCAGGATGTTCTCCTTTGCCGAAGCGCTTGATAAAGTAGATAGCGCCGGGGTAAAGCATATCGAGGCATTTTGGGGTCAACCCCTGGGTGCAGGCATGATGGACAGCTTTGGTATTCGCATGACAGACGATAGTAAAGCAAAACTGAAACAAATGCTCCAATCAAAAGGTATAAGCATTGTTGCTATGGGTGTAATAGTTCCCAATACAAATGAAGAATGGGAAAAGGCTTTCCAATTGGCTAAAGATTTCGGACTTAGTTACATAACTTCTGAGCCGCTTAAAAAACATTGGGATTTTGCAGACAGCCTTGCCGGTGTTTACGGGATAAAAATCGCTATTCATGATCACCCAAAGCCTAATGCATACTGGTCACCTGATTCTGTTTTAGCTGCTATGCAGGGGCATCCTAATATTGGCTCATGTGCTGATGTTGGTCATTGGGCACGTAATGGCCTGGACCCCGTTGAATGCCTTAAAAAGCTGGCAGGTCATGTATATGGTGTCCATTTAAAAGACATCGTCAAGTTTGGTGACACACATGCTGAAGATACTGTTGTAAGTAAGGGCGTAATAGATTTTCCTGCTATATTCCAGGAATTGAAAACCCAAAATTTTGATGGTATGCTTTCAATTGAGCATGAGTCAAACTGGTACCATAGTTTACCTGACGTAATAGAAACCGTTCAATATTATCATGAGCAAATAGGCAAACTGAAATAAATTTTTTATCAAAAGGCTGCAACATTTATTAAGTATTTGTTGCAGCCTTTTATTTTTAATAATACTTTTTTTTTCTGCAAATTTTGAAGCCAGAGTACAATTTAGGCAACCCATCCAATGCGTTAGAACCCCAAACTTATCTATACCGCTTTCATAGAACTTTGCAGACAAATATTTATAGTCTCCGGGGTAAACGCATAAACCTGCTGCCACAGGATTGTTGTGAACATATTCCATTTTCTGTATAAAAACTAATTTGGCCCATAGATATATACTTAACGGATTGCGTTTCCAAAACTGATATTTCCTGTCTTTTGCAATTACATAAAATCTTACCAACACTTTTGGATGATGCTTCTTTAAGTCTCTTTATATAGTTTGCGATACGAACTTCAGGAAATTTCTCTGAACAGCATCTTTCTCATATCCCTCCTGAATTTGCCAAATCAAGTGGATGTGATTACTCATAATACTAAAAAACATTTAGCTCTATCCATTTTTCTTTCCGGCTGCCGATATAAACCAACACCACAACAAACCATAAGGTTGTAAGCTCTTAGAATCGATCATCATAAAATATAAAGCATTCTGTGCTGTGGCCGCATTTTTTCAACAACAAAAGAATTAAAAAGCTGTATTGCCTTGCCGGCTTTCTAAATCCGAAACATTATTCAATTCGTTTTTTCTCTCTCGCGGTAATTTCCATAACTTTAGATTGATATTGATTTGCCTAAGCTCCTATCTATTACAATCACGTTACTAACCGGACAATATGAAAGTGAAGTTTCCCCTATTAATTGCCTTACTCTTATCTACTCTAATAACTAATTCACAGGTAAGCAACCAACTCTGGGGCATGACACCGTCTGGTGGAGATGACAATGGAGGCGTCATTTTTAGCGTTGATGCTACCGGCAATAATTTTCAGTTAAGACATCAATTTATTATTGATTATCCGGGTGCCAGGCCGGAGTCCAATCTCGCTAACTATAACGGTGAGTTTTACGGCATTACTACTGAAGGCGGTACCCAGAATTACGGGGTGATTTTCCAATGGGATCCTCTTACTAATAGTTATCAAAAAAAAATAGACCTGGATGGCAGCGGCGGTAGCTACCCCGTTGGTGCCCTTGTTCTATACCAAGCCAAGTTCTATGGCATGACCCGTTTTGGCGGAGCAAATGATATGGGGGTCATTTTTGAATGGGATCCTGCTACAAATGTATATTCGAAAAAAATAGACTTTAGTGCAGCAGGGGGAAGTTTTCCATCAGGCAGTTTAGAATTACAGGGTGATACATTTTATGGCCTTACCCAGGGAGGCGGAACCAATGATGCAGGCGTCATCTTTGAATGGGATGCTAACACCAACGTTTATTCGAAAAAGATAGACCTTTCTGCCAGCGAAGGCAAAAATCCCGAGGGAGCATTAAGTCATTATAGCAATAAATTCTATGGCACCACTTATGGCGGTGGAACCAGCGATTTAGGCGTCATCTTTGAATGGGATCCTGCTACGAATATTTACACAAAAAAATATGACTTCACTGCTTCCACCGGAAGTTATCCAAGAGCAGACCTGCTCCTGGTGAATAATGTATTTTATGGTACTGCAAGCGAAGGCGGCGTGAATAATGCTGGTGTCCTTTTTACATGGGATCCCGTCTCGAATGTGTATGCTGATAAAATTGATCTTACGACAGCTAATGGTAGTCTGCCCAGGGCCAGCCTGACAGCGTACTCGGGAAGTTTGTACGGCCTCACCAATTTAGGAGGGACGAATAATGGCGGTGTGCTTTTTCAATGGGATATTTCCACGAACACATATACCAGAAAAGTGGATCTGTCACCTTCTACAGGAATAGAACCTTTGGAGGGCCTTACACTTTTTAATTCAAAGCTATATGGTCATACCTGGAAAGGTGGAAGTAATGATCAGGGAGTAATTTTTGAGTATGAACCTGCTGCAAATGTTTTTGTAAAAAAGATTGATCTTAACGGGTCCGATGGACTGAGACCCCAAGCCAGCCTTGCCCTGTATAATGGAAAGTTTTACGGAAGCACATTGAGAGGTGGCTCGAATAATTATGGGGTAATTTTCGAATGGGACTCTGCCACCCAGCAGTACTCGAAGAAGATAGACATGACCGTGGATGGCGGTTACGAACCTTTTTCACAATTCACATTGTATAATAATAAATTTTATGGAACTACCCATCTTGGCGGTATTGGTGGGCTTGGGGCTATTTTTGAATGGGATCCGGTTGCTAATATTTACACAAAAAAGATCGATCTCGTACCTAATAATGTGACTTTTCCTTACGGCGGTCTCGTCTTATATAACGGGAAATTTTATGGAACATCTTTGGGGCCCGATGGAGGAACCATTTATCAGTGGGATCCCGTGACGAATGATTTTTTAATCAGGATAAGTTTAGACCCTTATACTTCTAGTGGGGCTTTTTCATTAGTCGGGGACCTGGTACTCTATAATAACAAATTTTACGGGTTAACTGCGTCGGGTGGCACCAACGATGCCGGCACTATTTTCGAATGGGATCCAACCACGAACCTTTTTACAATTAAGATAAACATGACCGATGCAGAGGGCTCACATCCATATACCAATTTTACCTTGTATAAGAATAAGTTTTACGGGACTACCAACCAGGGGGGCGCCAACGGTACCGGGACTATTTTTGAATGGGATCCCGCTACGAATATTTACACAAAAAAAATTGATTTCAATTCAGCAAATGGCGAGTCTCCTTTTGGCCGCCTCGCGTTAAGTAACGATGTTTTTTTTGGAATGACTTATAGCGGGGGCGCTAATAACTTAGGGGTTATCTATAGCTGGGATCCGGCAAGCAGCACTTACACGAAAAAGAAAGATTTTACCGGACCAGACGGATCATATCCTTATATAAATTATGACCTTATACCAATCGCAAGCTCTTCCGGTACGCTTCCTCTTTCACTGCTTGATTTCCAGGGAAAACTGTTCAACAATGTTTCAGAATTGAGTTGGAAAACTGCAAATGAATTCAACAGCACCTCTTTTGAGATAGAAAGAAGCGTTGACAGCAGACATTTCGTTGCGATCGGAAAAATAACAGCGGTAAATCAAGCTGGCGTCAATACATATCACTATGACGACAAAAACATTTCAGGTCTAAATTCCAGTATACTATTTTATCGCTTAAAACAAATCGATGCAGATGGTCGTCATTCTTATTCAAAAATAATTGCAATTACTCTGGGGGTTTCTAAACTGGTTTCATTATATCCCAATCCGGTTTTGGAGAAAGCGATTGTAAGGGTCTTTACGGAAAATCCCGGGCAGGTGAATATTAAAGTGATAGATAACGCCGGCAGGGTGATAAGTAGTGATTACTATAAATTAACTGGTGGAATCAACCTTTTAGATATAAACTGTAGCAGTTTAAGCAAAGGAGTATACTATTTGGAAATAGAAGGAAGTACGATTAATGACCGCTTGAAATTTTCAAGGCAATAATAAAATTCGTACTGCAACCGCAATGGAGCTGTATTCAGCAGTGAACTTTATTATGCTTCTGCATTATGCAAACGAATATATTATATTGACTATATAATTCCCCTTGCTACCCGTAAACGAATATTCCCCTCAGCTTACCACAATCTCATCTGTATAAATCGACATCGGCTGTCCCGCACGGATATGCCATGAAGGCGCCTTCAACAGGCTTTCTGCATGAACCTTTATGTAACGTGCAGAACCAGTGAGATTTGTTTTAAACGAATGGATTGAAATTTTACTGATCCCGGGATTTTCTGAGGGGTTAGGATTATTAGGATTGTCAACCCGTATCGTGTCACTGTATTTTTCTCCATCTAACGACGTCGCATAGCTGACGTATCCCGGCAAAGCCATCAAGTGCCAGTCGGGTTGAGCCTGTGGATTAAGAAAATCCATATTTACAGAACTTACCGGCATCACTTCGCCAAGATCAAGTATAAAATCCATGTGGCTCCCGGTATAATACACCCAGTTAGGATCAGGAGACTGCCACGATTCGTACGATGCAAAAATCCCGTCAGTCAGGCTTTCCACGCCTTTAGACTTATCGCCGGGATTGGTAATTGATGTGATCATTTTTTTAAATGATTTATCCTTACCGGTTTGCTCCATATTGCGAAAGATGCGGTTGTATGCTTCCTGCAAATGTTCCGGGCTTCCACTTCGCTCTCTCACCAATTTAACCTTTTCGCGTATGCAGCCTTCGGTAAACTTGTTCACGAGACTTTTCATTTCAGGTTTGCCTGTCACTATACCATCACCATTACGCTGGTACAAACTCCTGGGTGTATCAATTTCCGTTTTGCCTATCTGTATAGCGGCATACATGATTGGCAAACGCGCTACCTCTACCCGCCTCAATAATTCAGGATCATTGCTTACCGCTTTTTCGGAACTGTCAAATATTTGGTTGTACTGCGTCATCATCTCAGCAGACAGATAAGCTTCTTTTGCATCAACGGGGTCGCCGAAAATATTCAGCTGCATGCCACTTTTTACCAAAGCTGCCTGCATACTTTCTATGTATTGGCGGATATGTGGCCCAGCAGCGCCGTAATAACCATTCAGAAATTCATCTATTATTATTTTTTCCTCGGCATCCGGGTTCCACATCAACTTACAGATCATATAGCTGCGGAGTAATGCCATCTCAGCTGCAGGCTCTGCATTTGCCTGCATAAATAAAGCGTTCACATGGTTATCTGTATAAAACTTAATGTTTGGTTTTAGTGTATAAAGGTTTGGAAAGGGATCAAAAAAATTGGTAAACTGGATGTTATAATCCCAGATCAGGATGTCATTTGTTAATGCGCCCCAATCCTTCAAATCTTTTGAAAATGCAGGGTCGGTTTCATAAACAGGCGCTTGCCTGCGGCTCTCAATATTGCAGAGCATAATATTTACATTGGGTTCAATCGTGATATTTTGGGGTGCTTTGCGTGTGTACCAATACGCCAGTGTTGAGATAATTTTATCCGGAATAGCCTTGGCTACTTTATTGACGAAATAAATAACAGAACCGCTTGGAACATCGCCATATTTTTTATTGAGTGCTTTACAATTATCGCACTGGCAATACTGGTCGTTGTCATTCTGACTAACCGACCAATAGGTAGCGTCGGGTTTCTCTTCGATCTTCTTTTTAAGATTAGCTACCAGTATATCTGCAACCTCCTGGTTTGATAAACACAATTGCGTGGCCGGCTGACGTACACCTTTTATCAGCGAATAGTACTCCGGGTGGTTTTGTGCGTATTCGGTGGGTGGCAACAGCGTAGCAAACGTATGGACAAATAATCCCCAGTCGTTCCTGGATGAAAGCTTGTTCCAGTCGGAATATTCCTGGTCACCCATTTCGCCGTAAGATGTTGTGCGATACGTGATGGACGGGGTAAAAGTAGTGTCTTTTTTCGCCAGGTTAATCTCTTTTACTTTCGGTACATACACATAATCCGGCGCCAGTTTCCGGAAGCCTAATCCTTCTAGAAAATCGTAAACGCCATAAAGAACACCTTTTTTATTACCCCCGGCTATAATAAGATTATTGCCCCCTGACTTATAAGTGTATCCATCGCCCGGGATGTTTGTAAAATCAACTTCATGTTTTTTTGCGTAACCTGTTTTTCCGATATAGATGGCCCTCTTACCACTATATTCATTTTCAGCCACGACGGCAATTTCTGATGCGCCCAGTTTAGATAGATATTGCTGAAGCTGTTGTGCAGCCTGTTTCTCCAGCGCATCGGCTTTAGCCGATATCACAATCTGATAGGCTGAAATTTTTGCAGCAACCCCATTGCTATTATAATTTTCATCTCGCGGCATTGCACGCACAAAGCCTGGGACAAGTGTTATCCCGGCTGCTAAAAGCCCCGAATTTTTTAAAAACTCAAGCCTGGTTAAACTGTTGCCTTTCTTATTGTTATTCATTCCAGTAAGTTAATTTGTTGGTGATTCTACGGTTTATTATAAAGATAAAGAATAAGGCTCCAAATAAGCGGCTATTCAAACTACTTAAATGGTTTGCGAAATGAGAACCATTGCCGGGTGTAATTACTGTCGTCTAAAAATAAAATCATCCAACAATAGGAACCTTTTTTCGATCTGCTGAATATTTAAAAACGTTTGACAGTTTTCAGGAAGAAAGAGAAATACTGTCAATTCAACCGGGGAATAACGATATCATCAAAGATTAAAAAAGTTTAACTTAGTGGACAACATCATCTATATACGATGAGCAGCATTCAGTCAATCAATTCCGATTTTATAAAGCGCGCTGCGGAGCTTGTTATTTCCAATTTGGATGAAAAATCCTTTTCAGGAAATGAGCTTGCTGCATTGCTTCATCTTAGTCGCGAGCAAACTCATCGAAAGCTGAAGAAAGATACCGGTCTTTCAACCGGGAAATTTATTCTTTATCTCCGCCTGCTGAAAGCAGTTTATTATATCCAAAACGGGAATGCCACTATTGCTGAAATATGTTATAAAGTAGGTTTTGAAAGCCCTGCCTATTTCAATAAGTGTTTTAAGGAAACATGGGGAATCTCACCGGGAGAAGCGAGGAAGCAAATGAACAATTTAAACCTCGCCGGATGCCCCGCGTATAAATTTTATCAACTGCCGGAAATACAGGACGTTCTCGATGCTCATGATATTATACTTTCGCTACCGGAAAAGGAAAAAAAGAAGAGCAGCAATAATAATATTTGGTTAGCCGGCACCATCGCTATAATAGTATTAATAATTGCCACCGTTTTTTTATTTTATAAAAAGAAACCCCCGGTGCTGAAGTTGGTGGACAACTCAAGGATCGCGATAATTCCTTTTATCAACCAAACCGGCGACACAACTATGAACCAGGTGGGAGACATTACCAGTAGCTGGATCAGCGGTCAGCTCGATGAATTGCCGGGAGTAAAGACAGTCCCTTTTTTTACAATAAAGGAATACCAGTCTTACATCGGCATATTGCCTGATGATCCGAAAGACAGGCCAACATTGAGTGAGTTAGTGCATGCAAAATATTTTATTACCGGCAGCTATTTTCTTAAAGACCAACAACTTTTTTTTGACACCCGTTTGTTAGATGCCGCCTCCCAGGAACTCGTATATCACATGCCCATCATTAAGGGATCAAGGGATAGTGTAATGCAGGCGATTGAAATGCTGCGGTTAAAAATTGCGGGATTGATCACGAACCTGGAAGAAGTGAAGCTCGGTAAATTAAATCCGCCTAATTATGATGCGTATAAAGACTATCTCAAAGGATTAGAAGAAATGAAAGTTGGAATGTATCCATCCAAAGCCCGTTCGTATTTTGAGAAAGCCGTAAAAACAGAGCCGGATCTTGCTATGGCGAAAATATTCTTAAGCTGGTTTTACATGGGCCAGCCAAGAGATTCCATCGTGCAATCAATAAGTGATATTCCCCATCTGACGAAGTATGAGCAAAATGTTTATGACGAATTTAGAAACCTGCTTGGCAGAAATTATAAAGAAGCGTTGAGTATTTGTTTAAGCAGCCTCGAAGAATACCCGCAGGATTATTATTTTAACTTGATTGCGGCTCACAGGGCTAAGTCAACGTATCATCCCACCCTGGCGCTTAAGGTGCTATCGCAACTGCACGATCCGATAAAAAATGATGTAGGTCTGGCATGGTATCATTTCAAAATTTGGAACTATGTGGAGTCTTTAAACATGCTGGGCAGGTACAACGAGTCGCTGGCATATCTGCAATCAGTTCCGAAGGAATTTCAAACCCAGGTGGTACCAACGTTGACGATAAATGTGGATGTGAAGTTGGGAAAGACCAAAGATGAAGTTGAGCATTATATACAACAAGTTACGGCCGGGAACGAGAAACTTTATGCAGAGGATCTAGCCATAGCTGCGTATGAGTTTGCCCTTATTTCTGAAAACGAATCCTCGAAATATTTTGCGGAGAAAGCAGTTGATCGCTTCAGATCAATGCAAGGAGACAAAGCAGGTGTCTTTGACCTGGCTGATGCACTTTATTTATCGAAGAATTGGAAAGCCACCCGGGCTTATTTGAAGAAGCAACTGGAAAAAGATCCCCGCAACGATGATCTTTTAATTTACCTCTCTATGGTAGAGGCATCATCAGGACACCTTGCAGCAGCAGAGAAATTTTTTTCAAAATACCAAGACCACCCCTTGATCGCCTGGCGCCGGAACGAATTTGAATATCAAACTGATTACATGAAAGCCAGAATATATGCCCTGGCGGGAAATAAGGATACGGCAGTTCAACTATTAAAAAGTGTTATGGCTAAGGGGCAACTTTGCCATCACTGGGATTTCGCACGTGACATTTTCCTGAAACCATTATTTGACTGTCCGCCTTTTCAACAACTGTTTGGTATTGATGAGAACTCCTACCTCACGGTTATGGAATAAATACAACGATATTATAATAGACTGCAACAATTTTGATACAATGATGCTGCGGGGTTTTCATACTTTAGTTTAATATTTTATTCATTAATATTTTATTCATTTGAACTAATGTTATCAAAACAACAATGCAAAGGATTCTTTACGAATGGAATGCCCTAAATTACGTTGAAAGCATTCATGGCGAGTCACCTCTGGAAACATGGCTGTAAAGACAATTTTCACCTTCAAAAATTTTAAATCATGCGACAATTTAAAAAAAACACTTGCTTTTTGGTAATGATTTCAGTCTTACTTATAATTGGCTGTAACGAACCCGCAACCACTTCCGAACAGACTGAAAAGGATACAACACCGCTCGTAACAAACAGCGATAATGGTTCCATGCCTGCCTACGATCCCGCGATGGAACCTTTGACTGTAGGAGCGAAATTTTCTAAAAAGCTCCATGACACATTGGGGGTAAAGATGTATGAATTTACTGCAAAGCCTGGAGATTCATGGGCACTGCATAACCATCCCGATCATACGGTTTATGTTCTTGAGGGAGGTAAAATGGCATTATTTATTCAGGCTACCGGAAGAAAGGATACGGTAACTTTCCCAACCGGTATGTCGTTGGTAAGTGGCCCATTATCAGACTCCGGTAGTAATGTTGGGAACACGACCATCAAGCTGCTTGTAACCGATATTTACAGACCGCGGAGTAAGTGAGCCAAAAATCCAGTTACTCTTTGGCACTATGTTGGTCTTACTCTTCAAAATTAAAAATGCCGCGAAAAATAAAATGAAGCTGCCGATGTTGTGTGTTCCCCGCAGGGAAGCGGGGCAGATGGTTTTGTATCCGGCTACACCAACATCAGTTTGAAGCCAAAGTACAATTTGGGCTAACTTATCCAATGCGTTAGAACCCCAAACTCGTTTGTACCGCTTTCATAGGTGCCCGCATATTATTGGTTTCAAATGAACAGTTCCATCACTCTGTATTATTAAACATTTGTTCGTAATGAGGTGAAGGTTGAAAAATTCCTCCACTTTCGTCATAAAAAGATTTGTCTGTGAGGTATACCCCTTCGTGAGTTTGCGTCCATTTTGCTCCTGCCCTTGGGTGATACGTCATCATTGTATCCCAGTTTTTATAATATTGATGACCATTGGTTTCCTGCAGGCCTATACCGATGTTAGCAAAAGGCTGTAAACGGGCCGCAACACATTTGTTCCAGTCTACGAGGATCGGGTTAACAGTTAAGTCAGCACAAAAACAGGGGATCTTCTTTTCATAAGCAAGCTGGGTAATTTTCATAGTCATGCTTAATGTTTTGGCTATTGCTTTTACTGCAATTGCTGTATACCCTTGTTCGATACGTATAGCGGCATCCTCAACTGTATGTGCGCTTTCATCAGCTGCAATAGTTACACCCATATCGCCCACATACATTTCATTCCTTTCTCCAAAAGGTTCTTCAACAACAGCAATCTGATCAAAGGCGCCAATTTTTTTTGCATGGTCGAGGAAACGTGAAAGTGTATCCTTCTCATCATATCTTTCATTGGCATCGAAATAATATGGAATTTTTCCATTTTTAGTGTAAGGTGTTTTATAGTGCCCGATGGCTGAATGAACAGCAGACAGGAAATCTATATCCTTTTGCAACATCTCTTTTTGAGTACCTGGTGCACCGGTTTTAAGTTTCAAAATAAAATATCCCTCATCAATGGCAGCTTTGATCTTTTCAATTTTTGTACCCACACCAAACGAAGGCATACTTGCAACCTTATCATGCCGGTATGATAAACCCGGTTTATATGCTTCCGGGATCAAATCGTCAAAGTGATCGATATTATTTTCCGCGGCATGCAATAGCCAGGCCGCATTATCAACACACACGAGTGAGTTTAAAGCAAATGTTTTTCTCAAGTCCGGATTACCCGTTATTTTTTTTCCATACTCATATACCTGTAGCAAGAGTTCATCGAGCAGTTCCATTGGACTCGTAAAAGAATTTCCCTTCATGATTTGCAAGGCCCTTTCGGTCATTGCAAACATCAATGCATTTCCGCCGTTCGTAGAATGCGCGGCAAATACTTTTGAATCGGACCAAAGAATACCCTGACCTCCAAGGCCTATCTTACGAATGCCAGACTCAGATTCAAGTAAGGCTGCGGTT
>JBKJRY010000050.1:0-3510 GCA_046593045.1 Chitinophagaceae bacterium
CTTTATTGCAGCCGCAGTTTACTGATAATATAGAATTATCACACACCTACAATGGATTTTTAACCACAACAATTAACTACAGTAAAACAAATAATGCTATTTCAGATGTATTAAAACAAATCACCAGTGAAAGAAAAACCTTCCAAACGAAAGATAATATAGCATCGAAAACAAATTACGGATTGGCGGTGAGCGCAAATTTCCCGGTGACCAAATTTTTCTCTACCAACATTTATAGTAATGTAGTTCATGATAATTTTAAAGGAGCGCTTAATAGCGATTTTCTGAATGTAAATTATATAACATTCTTCACCAATATCAATAACCAGTTTAAATTCAAAAAAGGCTGGAGCGCAGAATTGAGCGGCTTTTACAGGTCCAAAGGGATAGAAGGGCAAATAGTGATAAACCCAATGTGGAGAATGGATGCAGGAGTGGGAAAGCAAGTCCTGAAGAATAAAGGAACTGTGAAATTAAGTGTAAGAGATATATTTCAATCTCAAAACTTCAGCGGCTATGTTAAGTACCAGGATATAGACGTGTCCATAAAAAACATAAGAGACAGCAGGTCTGTATCGCTTACATTTAGCTATCGTTTTGGTAAGCCAATCAAAAATCAACAACGCCGCAGAACCGGTGGAGCATCTGATGAACAGAACCGTGTGAAGACTGGAGACAACTAATACAAACCCTTGAACCCAACGAAAATAATGAGCTGCATCAATTGGTGCAGCTTTTTTTTGCTTCTATCCCCTAAGGCGAATATTAGAGTTGATTGCGTAAATCGGTGCAAAATCTTTCTCATCGAATTCCTCCGGAAAAGTTTCTTTAATCAATAAATGAGCAGCGATGTATCCCAAAGCATCTGAGCTCATAGCTCCATATCCATTGCCGCCGGCAGCTACAAACAATCCTTTTCTATTCATCGATCCTACATATGGTTTGCCATGCTTTGTACGCGTCACAATACATTTTTTTGCAACGAATTCCTTTACATTGATGCCAGGCATTATTTGCATTAAAGCCTTCTGTAGTATTTGTAAATTTAATTTTGTATCAACGGAGCAAAACCATTTTTGCATGTCTTCTAAATTCTCAAAATAAATATCTTCGGAAATGTTGGCACCCATCTTAAGATAATATGCACCATCCGGATATTGAACCGGTTGAATTAAATATATATTTTGAATTTCAGGAGTATCAATTTCGTATAGCAGTGATGGTAATGTATTCAACCGACGTGCTTCTTCATTACTCACTTTTGCCCAAATGGTTGTCTCACTTTTTAGCCTGAAGAATAATTTTTTATCCAGGAGTTGTAAAGAATTGGTAAACGCTCCGGCAGCAACCAAAACCTTTTTTGCCCGGATATTTTTTCCTTCCCTGGTAATAATTTTTATTCCTGTATTTTCATGAATGACATCCTCAACAATATCGTTTAATATAGTTCCATTATTTTTCACACAAACTTCCAGTTGTGCTTTTATTAATAACCTTGGATTGATATAACCTGATGGTGCATCTTCAAATAGGCCTTTTGATGAAGCAGGAAAATGGAAATCGGGATAAGATGTATTTAGAGAATTACCGTCTTCAAAACGGGAATAACGAGCATTAAAATTTTTACCTAATGGCGCTGCCTGTTCAAGATACTTGTCACTCCCATGAGGATTTACATAGAGGCACCCCACCGGCGTATGAAAATTTATTTTAGTTTCTTTTTGTAAAGATGCATATTGTGCGGCAGATTGCTGGTTAAGCAATGTCCACGTGGCATCTGTTCCGATAATTCTTTGAATACGTGCCTGGTCATAATGACTTGAAAACACAATGCCTTCCTGCATATCCAGTGGTTCGTCAGGTCCGATGATGGCGACACTTTTGCCTGCGAGACTTATATATTTTGCAGCCGCAGAGCCTATCAATCCTTTTCCTATAACGATGCAATCGAATTCCATAATTTATAACTTAATCTTTTTTCTTAAGTTCTCTCTTTTTTCTGAAATGCTTTTAGTGATTGTTGCGCCTTCAGTAACAAAGTTGCAGACACGTTTTACTGCATGCGGGCTAACTATCCATTCCACTAAAACCCGGATCATCAATTTGAATCGCAGCCAAGCAAGAGGAAGTGAACATACAGTTCACACCTTTGAAATGGGAGGTTACGAGTTTAAACCACAATGGGTAAAATCGGATGGAGAATGGAAACTGCGCATACTTCCCTCGCCGTCAAAGGCATCGAAGAAAGCGATAATGGATAAGGTACGCAGCCTGAAAATACATACCCGAACGGGGAGTATATACGTGGTAGCAAATCTTTTGAATCCATTAGTGCGGGGCTGGCAAAACTACTACTGTCACTTTATCAAAAGAGACCTGAACGACCTGTGGCGCTTTGTAAACAGACGGCTTGAGAAATGGTGCAAATGGAACAGGCGGATGAACCTGCGTAAGAGCCGCCGATGGCTCAGTACATTGTATAAAATGCAGCCGGGCCTATTTGTGCATTGGAGTGTATGCCCCGCTTATTGATTGCCAATGCATCTTGAAGAGCCGTATGAATCAAGAGGTTCACGTACGGTTCTGTGAGGAGCAGGGGGTGAAAGTCCCCTTGCTTACTCGACTGGCGGTAGTGCTTCCATTAAGGCATTCCATAATATTGTTTAATAAATGTCGCAAGTAGATTTGCTGAAACTCCTGTCGCAATTTTACCAATTCCGTTTAAGGATTTATTAATTGTCTTAGAAATCCAACCGTTTGATTTTTCGCCCAACCTGCCACTTTCTTTAATTGGCTCTTCAATAGTTACAATGTCACTTATTTCTTCAATGTCGGCTTCTTCGATGCCCTGAAGTCGCAGCTCTTTTTGAAGTCTTTCTATATCGCCTTTATAAAGTGTCACATTGTTTTCGATTTGATTTTCATTTCCTGTATTAATTATGTTTCCGTCTCCGGCATTATTGATAGTTGTATTCATTTCATGAATGATTGTTTGATTATTAATTTCTGCCTTTTTATTGAAAGTCTCAATTTCAATGTCATATCCAAAATTTTCACCGAGCGACATAACAAAGTCAAGCAATTTTGTTCGAATAGAGTTAGGTATTTCTATAATTACGTTCGTCCCGAAACCTATTCTGGCTGCTGTAACATCAAGCCTTGTGTCACTCTTATAAATACGTGTAGCAGGTTCTTGCAAAAAAGAAAGCATTTCCATTGGTAATGGTTTATACATCTGTGCAGATGATTTCCCGCTTCCTGCATCACTGGCAAGTTTTTCAATTGAGGCTATTCCTTCTTTGATATATACATACTTGAATGCTTCTCTATATTTTTCGTCAATCATTGAGATAGGTAAGGGTTTCCCGGCATGTTGATGAGTGTATGCTTGAAAGTCGACATAAAGTGTTCCTACTGTCTTTCTATAGCTTGGAATTTTCTCACGGTTGTCGTATCCATTAAGCTCTTGATGAGTGTACTCGATAAGTTCTTGGTTTTTTACAAGTTTGG
>JBKJRY010000044.1:0-4013 GCA_046593045.1 Chitinophagaceae bacterium
TTACTTCTTTCTAAAAATAAATGATGAAACAAATTTTATTGATTGAAGACAATAAGGCGTTAAGGGAAAATACTGCCGAGCTTCTTGAACTGGCTAACTACAAAACGTTAGTAGCACCTAATGGCAAAGTTGGTGTGAACCTGGCACTAAAGCATAAGCCCGACCTGATAATTTGTGACATTATGATGCCTGAATTAGATGGTTATGGCGTGTTGCACTTGTTGAGCAGAAACAAGGATACTTCCACAATTCCGTTTATATTTCTTACTGCAAAAACAGAAAAGACGGAATTAAGAAAAGGTATGGAAATGGGCGCCGATGACTTCATAACAAAACCTTTTGACGATATCGAATTACTGAAAGTAATTGAAATAAGATTAAAGAAGGCAGAGACTTTAAAGAATCACTTATCACAGGACATTTCAGATGTTAACGAGCTTATTAAAAATGTTGCAGCATCCGCTGATATCAAACTCACCTCCGATGAAAGGGAAATTAGTATATACAAAAAGAAACAATTGGTCTATTCAGAAGGGAAAAGGCCGTTTGCTGTATATCATATAATAAATGGAAAAATAAAGACATTCAAGGTGAATGTGTTTGGAAAGGAGTTGATAACAGGCATCTATACTGATGGCGATTTTATAGGATATACTACCGTTCTGGAAGAAACTAATTATTCTGATACGGCAGAAGTGCTGGAGGATGCAGAATTAATGATTATTCCAACAGCAGATTTTCTACAGCTAATTTATAATAACCCCCAGGTATCAAAACAATTTATAAAACTACTTACAAAAAATGTGTTGGAAAATGAAGAAAAACTATTGACTATTGCATACCAGTCTCTCCGTAAAAAAGTAGCTATCGGGCTAATAGAAGTTTTTGATAAATTTAAAACCAAACAATGCCCAAAACCGGAACTTATTATTTCAAGACAGGATTTATCGCATATTGTGGGTGTTGCTACCGAGTCGCTCGTACGAACCCTCAGTGATTTTAAAGCTGAGAAGCTGATTGAGTTAAAAGAAGGAAAAATAATTGTCCTTGAAGAAAATAGGTTACGCAGCCTTCAATATTAAATAGAATCAATCTCCCTTTAGGTTCCGGAAATTAAAATCTGCTAAATTTTTCCCTTCAAGATTTTGCTTGGTAAGTGTCCAGTTTTGAGTCAGAATTGTCTCTACCCAATGGCCGTCAGACTTTCGCTGAACTTTAACTGATAAATTAAATAGTTCTTTAAATTGATACACAATTTCTTTCACTGTAGTGTTATCAGTGGATATTATAAATGAAATTTTGTCATCAACTTTGTTGTGTCCATTTTCTTTGGTAAGGCGTAGTTCGTTTGAAACTATACCGGTTGAAACAAGATCTATCTTTAAATAAGGAAATGTCTGGGTGAATTCTTCCTGAACTTTCCCAAATGTTTCCCCAGCCTTTATTTTAATTTCCATAAACAAATTTTTAGAAAAAGTAATTCATATTGCCAGCCTTAACGCTGCTTATAACTGACTAAGCGTTTATCTATCTCAAGACTCTGTGGAACTTCCATACTGATGCGAATTTTTCTTTGCACATCATTGAATTGTATGATTTTAGTTTTTCCTGGTATAATATTTAGCCGGGAACTTTATCAATAAGTCTTAAATCGCATTAGCATAATAAATATATACGTAAAAGTAAGAACAAGAAAATTATAGCCGATTGATTTTAATCAATCGACCCTTTGAGAATAATCAAGAAATCTTTAAAAGGGTCTTTCAGAACTGGTAATAATAACAAAAATCGCCAACTAAAATTTTTTAAAGAATAAATAAAAGCTGGAAATACAAAGCTGTATAGGAAAATTATTTTCTGTTAGTTGCCCATCTTGATTTGCTTGACGAAAAACAAATGCACTGTTGATTAGCATCAATCCGGGGCAGAAAACAGGACTTTACTTTTATGGAAGATTATTAAATACTTCTAAACAATTAAAAATTAAATCATGAAAGGAAAGCAAACAACATTGGCATTGATTTCATCCTTATTCATTACATGTGGTGCATTTGCCCAAAAAGACAGCAGTGGCATCTATAAAACTGCCGAAGATTTTCAAAGCAAAAATTTGTCTTATGCCATAAACTATAAATCAGAAACGCACCAAATAAAAGACAATCTTTTATTTAATAATGATGAAATAAAAGTTAAACACAAGGGCACTACCTACACACTAAATAAAAACAACACTTATGGCTATCGCAGTACCAAAGGTGTTGACTATAGGTTTGTAGATAATAAGGAATATAAAATCCTTAATCCCGGTGAACATATATTGCTGTATGTTTATCAGCATCCTGGTCATTCGCCAAAAGAAGCAGAGAAGTATCGCCCCATGTACTTTTTTAGTACAGATGCTACTGCTGCACCAAAGGCTTTAGATAAAGCCAATCTAAAGGCAGCATTTCCTGACAACCATAAATTTCATGATGCCTTGGATGCACAATTTAAAACAGATGCGGATTTAGCGTCGTATGACAGTTTTCATAAGATGTATAAACTTAATCACATTTTGCAAATGAATCCAATGTAATATCTGCAAGATGGTACAAACTCATTTAAATATCAAAAATATGTGCTGAAACGGATGCATAGAAACAGTACAGCGACTGCTTTCCGGCATAGGGCAGAAAATGGTTGCTATTTCTCTTGGCGTTTCAAATTCATTTAACCACAAACCCTTATCTGTTTTGATTTACAGAAGTTTTAAGATGGAACAAGGAAGTTTTAAGATAGAACAAATAAATACGATGAAAATCAATTCAAGCCATGATTCGAATCATTTTTTAATAGGTTCTACTATTTTATTTTTGCTAAGTATTCAAAATTGATGAATAAATTAATATCCATATTATTACTGACAATTTACAGCAGCAGATCATTACAAGTTAATATTAATTTCCATTATTGCGGTGGAAAATTTTCGGGATTAGCCTTGTCAAATTTTGGAGGCGCAGTGCAATGCGGTTGTAATCACAACGATTCAACTCATAAAGATTGCTGCAGTAATAAAACTTTTTGCGCAAAAACAGATAGTCACAAAGCCATTCAGCAATATTGGATTAGCCCGGGCACTTCATCATTTATTTTAGCTCGTTATTTTGAGAAGAAAGAGGCTTTAGATTATACACATATAGAATCAATAAACAGCTATTGGTCTTCATCCGGTTTTACACGAAGTCATTTTTCCTCATTCCTGACTTTTATTTGCACTTACCGGATCTGACATCCCTTCCCTTAAACTATGTAAGGTTGGCTATTAAAAACCTTAAACAAGTTAGAAAGCGAATACCATTACAAGGGCTTATAATTTTTACACGTTGTGCGCCTGACAACTTTAGTCCTGGGTATAATTTGTACAGTACTCTTACTTAGTAAAACAGAATTACATTAAAATTCTGTTAGTTAAAACTTATAAAAACATAAAAATAAAAACTATGCAACACTACAACAATTATTACTGGGGTATGAACGTATTCTGGTGGATAATCTGGATCATTATCCTCATCTGGGTCTTTGCAACTCCATGGGATATTCCCGGCCAGCGAACAAAAAAGGATACTCCGCTTGATATTCTAAAGAGAAGATTCGCAAATGGTGAGATCGCAAAAGAAGAGTTTGTGGAAAGGAAAAAAATATTTCAACAAAATTGATAACAATCAAATTCAAACAAAATGAAAATCTTTAAATCAGTATTAATTATTGCCGCCGTAATGGCTTCCTTGTCATCTCTTGCACAACATCAGCATCCTTCTGCATCAGAATTGCTAAAGGATAAAGCCATGCAGGATTCAGTAATGACAGTGATTGCCAATGATCACCAAATGATGGAAAACATGATGAAGCACATGATGCAAAGCAAGCATGGTATGCAAATGATGATGAAAAATAATGGAATGATGAAACAAATGATGGACATGGCAGGCAAAGACAGTGCTGCATGCCGGTCAATGGTAAACATGATGATGGAG
>JBKJRY010000087.1:0-13898 GCA_046593045.1 Chitinophagaceae bacterium
GTGCGCCATTGCTCTATCATCGAAAACATTTGCACACGGGTCTCAGGTTGTAATTGCATGGGATTTTATTGAACAGCAAATCTATCTTTGTTTATGTTCGCTGACAATATGTACTTAAACGGAGGGATACATTTCAACGATTTGCTTATGATTATTACTTTCCCTTCTATCACAATTGAATTATCCTGGATGTCCTTAATTTTTCGCAGGTTTACGATATAAGATCTATGAACTTTCATGAACTGCCTGGTATTCATTTTTTCTTCAACCGCCTTAAGAGTGCTGTGGGTCAAATAATACTTCATTGCTTTCGCGAATACTACCCTGCATTTTCGTTGAATGGATAAACTGTTTTGGCAGACAGACCGAATACACCGATTTGCTCATCACTGGCAACTGTGCGACCTCTTGTTTCCAGTCTGTAAATTGCTCTACCCTGGCCCGGATAATTTAACCTCTGTTAAATCCCAGGTCGATAAATTACGACCCAGCTTGAAATAAAAATGTGCCCGGGGTTTGGAACATTTTTTAATAAAGTCGATTTCAGCAAGACAAGCTTCACTTGATGGTCAATTATCTTCAACCGCTTTACAGGTTTAGACTTAAGCGAAGTTGTATCAGCTTATCCTCATCAGAAATTCCATAGGTCACATCAAACAGTACTTTATTAAAAGGAGCTAATAATATTCCTCCGCCATATCCCATATGCCACGTGTTCGATTTTTCTGAAGGCATCCATACACGTCCATTATCAACAAACGCCAGGAAACCGCCTTTACCATTAAGAAGAAAACTTTTAAAACTACTTATGAACCGTAATTCGTTGCTGTTGTAAAATGCCGTCTTTCCATAAAAGCGTTGCCGCTGAAATCCCCGCAGATCCATTCCACCACCTATAGATGGATATTGGTAAAACTCAGGATCGCCGCTTACTGTTGAAACCCCGGCAGACGTTGCAATTGAAAATTTAGAAACAAGTGGAATATACAATTGAATTTTTCCACCATATTTCCAAAATGCGGTATTAGAACTTTTTACATTCGCCGTATAAGAGGCATTCCCATTCAATGTAATTCCACTCGTAGGAACAGCAAGATCATTAAGCATGCTGAAGTTATAATTGAACACGGCACCCGCAAAATTTTTGGTATCGAAAACAGAAGTTACTAACGGGGCAATTATTTTAGCAGTATATCTTTCTTCATCATTAATAATTTCTATGGTTTGATAATAGCCATTCAATGAAAAAGTACTTTTCCCCCACCTTCGGTTTAAGCCAACACTTCCTATTGCTTCTTTAGTTCTCATACGATTATAATCTCTATCATCAGTAGTTAACAACGTTTCATTCCCAAGGCCATAAAAATTTCTCCATCTCACTAAATCATAATTTGCAAGCAGTGAAAGATTGAATTTTCCAATTGCCCCGGGAAATAATCCTTTATAACCAACACTGAAAGCTTTTTGAGAGATAGAATAATTTACCCCGACATATTGCTTAAACACATAGGGAAGCTTTCTCCATTTATGGTGTTCCCAACCATAACCCAGGCCAAAATAAAAACGATCTTCATCACTATAAAAGAATGTAGGTTTTATTCCTTTTTTATCATAAAGAAAACTTCTGAAAACATATGAATTGATGGAAGTATCTTCAGAAAGGTGCAGTTTTGAAAGGTTTCCGGCCTGGACGTAATTGCCAGGATTATCATATACAATTGTTTTAGAACCACCAGCCGAAGTAGTAATAATTGAATCTTTATCTATACCCCCGATTATTCTTATTTTAATTCCATTATCAACATCCCCGTTAACAGTAAAGACATCTTCACCGCCCAATCCAAACAGCCTTATCTCTTTCGTTTCACTTGCAAGAAAAGTTCTTGAATAAAAAGGTTTCATTTTTTTATTGCCATCTTTTGTTTTATTAAATAATTGTACAGATGTTTCATTTTCATTCATGTGATTCACTTCATAATACTCTGTTCCCGTAGTGCCTACTATTTCTACTTCTTTAGCTAAAAAGCGATAATATTTTGTAGCATATTCGGGAATTTGTTCCCGCCGGGACTTTAACGCGTTAATGACTTTTTCTCCTGAAATCTCATATATCTCAGGAGGCAATTTTTTTACTGCAGTCTCAATAACATCATCGGTAAGCGAAGCCTGGAGGTTTTTTGCTATTAACTCCCAATCTGCCATTGTTAGCTGGTTAGTGAAAAGCCTGTCAAGGCCTCTTTCTTCATAAGTAAACGTATTTACATTACCAACCTTGCTTTTGAAACTTTGAAAATAACTCATCCCTGAAGCCGCAATTGCCAGGTCGAGCAGCACTCCATTGTGCTTGAAATATGCCTGGTCCCGGTCAACAGGTAATGGAACAAATACCCTTTCGTCTCCGTCCTTTCTCGTCCCCCACTCCCATTGATTTTCGTGCCTGTCCCAATCTCCAATAAATATGTCAAATAAGCGCGATTTTAGAAAAGTGGCCTGGTCTACCCGGTTCTCAGTTTCACTAAAAAGTTTTTTCATCATATCACCCGTATCCATAAAATCATCGAAGTTGCCAAGATTATCAGCATTCTTCCAGTTGCCTTTTACACGCTGCTCAAAAAGATATACTTGGCCACCGTATTTTTCATTGAAACTATCAAGCGCTGGCTGGTTGGGAAGGTAAACGTACCTGGGATTTGTATGATAGACACCGGCGGCATCTGCCATCGCAGGCACAGTAACTGCAGCATAAGGATGCGACATGGACACCTCATCGTTTACCAGTTGTTCTATCCACGTTCCTAAAAATTCCTTTGGTAATACCTTACCTAGCTTTTTATCAACAGAACGAAGTGAATAATCTTTTTCCTCTTTGGTTTCAAGATGAAGTGATGTTGTTTGGTGCCCCCCGCCTTCTTTCATTGGTATTAATCCACCTTCTTCACTATTCAATAAAAATACGGGGAGTTTTACTGGCTTCGACCACTCCTTACGATAGTTCCTTCCCCAAAAAAAATTATGCGAGCCTGATCTCTTGTATTGCGGGCCAGCACTTATAATTTTATAATTTGCAAGGGTATCTGCAGCAGTATTATCCTGGGCTGAAGTTTTGGTTGAAATACTCAGAAGCAGCAAATAAGTAAAAATTGATGACCTATAAAATAAGCTCATTTATTCAGTTTAATTTTAATGTTATTCCTTGTTTGCCTGGTTTATAATAAATGCGTTACCGAACATACGCAATTACTGAATAATTCTGCATCTGTATTAAATATTTTTAAATCGTACATAATTTGAGCCTGGTTGAAAAGTTTTGTCTCGCCATATTGCCAAAAAACCGCCTGATGTATGTTCGCCCTTCGTCTTGGTGTGTCGAAAAAAATGAATGTGTCCAACAAAGCATGTGTCCCGGAAGCGTGGGAACAAGGCAGGCTCTTTTGCAAGGTTGGCATTTGTGTGTCGGCTTTGTGTGCCTTGCAAATGTGCCTGACTTGGTGTGTTGGCTTATGCTCATGTGGTTTAACTCTCTACATTTCTTTTAAGGCCTTCTTTTAAGATTGTCAAGAAAGTAGAATTTCTTACTTCTGCATCTTTTAAGAAGGCATCAAATGATAAAATATTTACACCAATTGGAATCAACTTGTTTTCATCGTAGTCAGGAATAATATCCAACTCTTTGTAATAATATTGGTCGTTGGAAAATACTTCAAGATATTTTTCTTCTTTTAGTGAACGGATAAATTCTTTGTCAAAATCAACAATGCCATAAAACCAAATGCGTTGAATTCTTGTTCCATAATGAGCCAAAAGTTTTCTTGCTCTTTGTCTAAGTTAGCTTATCAGTTCCTCTTTTTTTGCAAGTCCAACTCCCAGTTTTTTAAGTTCAACCACAACAACATCCAACTTGGTGTCTTTTACTTTTGGGTCGGATGAAAAAATCAAAGCAATGTCAGGTCTTGTCTCATCCTTTTTAATTGTTTCTCCTTCCAACAAAATTTCTTTCAAAACTTTATCCATATCCACATCACTTAAAATTGTTGTGTAAGACATGTATTTGTCGTCAAGCAACCAGGCGTTGTTATTGTAAATATCTTTAATGATGTTGCCTTTTCTAAAAGTTTGTCTCATTGGCACAATGATATTGTGAATATTGGCTTCGCTGCTTGTTGGGTCAACCTGTTTAAGTTTATCAATAATAATATTTCGATAAAGAATATATTCGGTTAAAAGACGTGATGAAATTTCCAATGATTTTAAAAACTGTTCGTCTGATAGAGAAGTAGAATCTAAAATTTCTTTCTGTGCATTGAAAAATTTTAATTGTGCATTTTCAAGTGAGATATTTCTGTCTATCAAGCCAACTGGGTTCTCGTCAAAGTAGCCAACTAAATGTGGAAAGCGTTCAGTCAATGATTCTGTTGTTTTCTTGTTCTGTTCCTGAATTTTTGGAATTTGTTCATTTAGTATTTCAGTAACCTTTTCGCCAAAAAGTTTTTTTATTGTTTTCAATTCAGGTTCTGTCATATTCAATTCTTGTCGTGAAGAATTGCTCTTTCCTGTAAAGAGTTTGGAGTAAAGCAGAAAAATTATTTCATAACCAAATGGCAAACCACCCTTTGACAAAATATCAACATGATGTGTTCTTCCATTAACACACAAAGCAGTTATCGGATTTGTTTCTGCCTCTGATTCCTTTACTGAATAATAAAGGTCAAGCTTTTCAAACAAGTCAACACCACTTGCATCAAATGAAGTTAGAACCATTTCTGGAATTTGACTTACGATTAATTCTTTTGTGTCAGTATAAAAACCATGGTCAAGGTTTTGTTCTTTCGTTTCTAAAGTGATTTGAATTCTTAACTCCTTCTTTTCTACTTTCAAACCATACAATAAAGGGAAGAAGTGCTGTAACAGTGCTTTCTTTATAGCTTCGGGTCTTACATAATCCTACGCATTTATTTTTCCCTTCCTGTAACCTTTGAAAATTAAAATTGTTTCATTGCTCTTGCCAACAGCAGGTTTTAAAACATTCTCACCTTTAAACCCTCCAGTAAATTCAAATGTTCGCACTTGATTATCAAAGTAGCTTGTAAATTCTACCCTTTTGAAATAGTTTATAAAAACCAATCTGCCAACTCCTTTGTGTGATTCATCATCAACATCTAAAAGGTTATTGAATTTTTCAAAATTCTCATAATTAAAACCTTTCCCATTGTCTTTGATTTCTATTGTTAGTGAATCTATATCAGCAAACGAATTCATTTTAATTTTTATCTCAATTTTTGTTGCACCTGCATCAATAGCGTTTGCTACTGCTTCATAATACAACATCTCATGCGATGGATTCGCAAAGAAATATTTGATGGCGTTTGTTAGATTGACTTCCATTTATGCAGTTACTTTTTCTGTCAGGTAATTCTCATACTCCCCCTCACTCAGCCAAAAATCTTTATCAATAATCTTTACTTCTTCATAGCTCAACTCATACAGTTTGTAAACCATCAAATCGATTTCTTTTTCTAAAGTGGTGGTGTCTTGATTTTTCTTTTTTAGGGAGATACATTTTTTTGAAATATTACTTAATTTATTTTCAATAATAGCATTAGTCTTGGGAACCGGAATTTTTTCTACAAACTGACTTTTTAAACGTAAACGACCATTTGTATCGGCATCTCCTAAAACTGAGCATGTCTTTTGTAGAAACCACCAAACGACTGAACTATTCAAAATAGATAGCAACCAGTAATTTTCTGAAGGAATAATGAATCCATTCATGTCAAGATAACAACCTTCCGTATCAATTGTAAAGCGAGATTCCTTACAAATATCAGGATATAAAATTTTGGAATTATCCCAAATACCTGGACGATATTGTGGTTGCTGTATTTGCCAAAAAGGTTGGTTGATTGCTCTGTTTTCCAATTTTTCTTTAAAACTTAAAAGATGCTGCTTGATTGATGGATAATTTTCTATATTAATTCTATTGTGAGTATAAATTAAAAACAGCCCACTATCCTTTAATGTCCACTTTCTCACATCATCACCACTGACAAGTTTTTTAATTAATTCGATTGACCTTTTGTCGGCAGCAATTAATTTATCTCTTGTAGCACTATCAATATAAAATGCTTTGTTGTAGCCAGTTTTAATTCCTGAATAAATATCTGATTTGACAATATCTTTTAGCGGAGTGCCAGATTGTTTTAATTTTTCTAAAAGGTCATTGGTAGATGCTGAACCTAAATTCCAATTTGAACCATCAATTGATTTAAAAGAAAGTTGGTGTCCTTGTTGATGGACTAATGCCGGAATATCAGGATAGGGGGCATCCAAACTTTTAACCTGTGTAAAAGTGAAATCATTCTTTTGTAAGTCCCCTTTTTGAGTAATGAATACCATTGGAAAAGTTGCAGCCGCTTCAAACACGGGTAATTCTCCAAAGTCAATAATTGATTTGATTGTTGATTCTCCAGAGATGTACTTCCTTAGCGGAATTCCATATTTAGCTCTAAAAAATTTATTTGAACTAATAAATGACAGGCAGCCAAATTTCTTTAATAGTTGAAGGGATTTGTTGTAGAAATAAACATACAAATCTGCTCTACCATCAAAGGTTTCAAATTTTTCTTTGAAATATGGTTTGTATTCTGTGATATTCTCTTGACGAACATAAGGTGGATTTCCAATTAAAATATCAAAACCACTATCAATACCGAACATCCATGTAGGAGAAAAGAAAGGGCTTGGTTTGCTATCGTCAAAAGGATTCCAGTGTTTAATTTTTTGAGCTATTTGTTTCAGCACGGGGTCGTGCGCTGCTTCAATATCGGATACTACTTTATCTCGCTTTTCAAAATAATTGGTTTTCAGTTTTTCCTTTTGGCTACTGGCAAGGGTTGGGTTAAAAAAGTTGGTTCGTAAAGTTTCCAAATTTTTTAAGTCCTTTACTAATTTCTGAGTAAAGCCTTCGTGCAGTGTGCCCTTACTTTCCTGTATAAAGACATCAAGCCCTAAATCAATCAAGCTGTTTGCACATACAAATTTAAAATCAAGGTTGGGCAATGGCTTCACACCAAAGTTGTGTTTGGGGTCGTTGGGTTTGTAATCTTCTTCCAACACCAAGCTCAGCCATGCTCTCAATCGTGCTATTTCAATTGCCATAGGCATTATATCCACTCCGTAAATATTCTGGCTCAGTATGTCTTTCTTCAATTCGTAACTGCTCTTTACAGTTCCCAACACTTCATTCAACTCTACTAACTTGTGCAAAATTCCCATCAGAAAAGCACCGCTGCCGCAAGCAGGGTCAAGAATTTTTATCTGCTCTAAAAAATTAAGTAGCAAATTCTTTTCGTCTTTTTTCAGATGTCCTGCATCGGGGTTTGAGGTAAACAAAGTTTCAACTGCCTTTTCAATTTTATTTTTTTCTTCGGGTTTTAGTTCGTAGCGCTTTACCTCAATGCTCAGTTGCTGCGGTTTTTTTTCGCCAAATAAATTGGTGTTCGGTTCAGGATTGTTAATCAGTTTTGATTTTTCCTCAACGATGTGCTGCTCCCATTGTGTTTGCAAATACGCTTTGATGCTTTCATTCACCATATAGTCCACAATTTCCCGTGGAGTATAATATGCACTGAATGCCCTGCGTTGGTTGGCTAACTTTTCAGTTTCTTCATTTTGGCTTGCCAGGAGATTTTCAAAAATGCGTCCCAACATTTCCGGGTCAACTGCCACCTGCTGATATTGGCTGCTGCTTTCGTCCACCGTAAAATCATAGCTCTCTAAAATTTCTACAAAAGTCAGAAGCCATGCATCCAATTTAAGTTTAATAAAGAGTTTATCTTCTTCGTTTTCATCAAATAAACCACCATTGAGGTAAGGAATACTGTCTGAGCTATGATTTATTTGATTTTTGTGATTAGCATGATTAGCCATTTGAAATATTTCTCTGTCCTGAACTTTTGTATTTAAAGTTTTAAAGAAAAGAGGTAAGAGAATGGATTGATAATAATTATCGGTTTGCCGAATTGCATTACTGCTTATTAAGGCATTGGGAATAATTCCTTTCTCTTTTAAGAACCAGCAAAAAATATATCTGCCAATTAAACGAACTGTAAATTGTTTTACCTGATTCTCGGTTGCTGTGGCGCCTGTGCCGGTATTTTTTTCGGCATGTTGCGTTTTTACAATTCCTAACAGTGCATCAAAGCGCTCTTTAATTTGCTTGTAGAACTCTTTGTTTACTTCTTTTATGTCAAGCGATTTCCAAAGCAGGTCGGCTATTTCGGGTTTCGATTTTGTGCCGATTCCCTGCCACGTTAAAATGATTTTATTGTATTGCGTATTGGTTAACCGGTTTCGAAACGATACAATTCTTTTTTGTTCGCCCTGATTGAAAATTAAAACCAGCTTGTCGTAATCAGGTGTGGTTACGAAGTGAATGAAGTAAGGTTGTGTCGGGATGAAACTTGTTCCGTTGTTCTGTGGTGTTAGTCCTTTTACGAATGATTGATAACTGCTAAGTCCTGGGTCGTTGTCAACCAACTGGCTGATGTAATCTCTCTTCAATTTTTTCAATACAGCAAAGCGGACACGGATATTTTGATTATCGCCTGATATACGGTAAAGTTGCGGTTGCACTGTTTGCGGTGCGGTTGCCAAAAAATCTTTTAGTTTTTGCGTTTGCGGTGAAAGGAGTTGCGGTTTATTTCTCCCGCCATCTGCGGGATTGGGTTCGATGTTCATCCATTGCAGCAAGCCAAAAGAAAGCCGAAGGACAATGCTTCGCCTTTCTTCTGAAACTTGTTGTTCCGAAAGATTAGAGAGAATATTATTTATATCGGTGATGGTCATTTATTTTTTCTTCAGTTTTTTTACTGCCTTGTCAAAATCACTTTCTAAAAGTTTATCCTGAACGATACTGTATTTTTCAAATTCTTTTTCAGCCAATGTCAGCGCCACTTCATGCGTAACTTTTCCGGCATCTTTCAAAATTGCTTCTTCATTGAATTGCAGAAAAGCATCTAACTTTTTTACCCAATCTTTCATATATATCACAATGCCTTTGCTTGCCTGACTTTCGGCATAGTCAAGATACATGGTAACGATACGGTTCAGCCCGTTCAATTCTTTTTCATTCAGATAATTTTTTGCAATGCCAACATCTGTCTTTCTGATTTTTCCTTTGGGTGCATTTTTCCATGTGGCCAATCCCATATTTTCTTTTTTACTGTTGGCTCTTGAATAAATAAGTTCAGCAGCGGTCTGTCCTGTCATCGCCCAATGCAGTTTATTCTGAACGGTTGCAAAAAACTTTTTAGTTATATCTGTGTCCTTGCTGTAATCGGCACTGCATTGTGAATAGATGTCGGTGATTTTTTGATAGAATCTTCTTTCGCTGCTGCGTATGTCCCGAATACGGGCAAGTTGTTCTTCAAAATAGTCTTTACCGAAAATGTTGTTCGGGTTTTTCAGCCGTTCATCGTCCATTGTAAAACCTTTGATGATGTATTCCTTCAATCGTTCCGTTGCCCAAATGCGAAATGTTGTAGCTCTTGTGCTGTTCACTCTGTAACCAACAGAGATAATCATATCAAGGTTGTAAAACTTTGAAATCGTTTCTTGTGTTTTTCCTTCTATAGCACCATGTTGAGTGGTATGTGCAAAATTTGCACATACCACTTGCTCAATCAGTTCACCTTCTTTAAAAATATTTCCGATGTGCTTTGTAATTACTGTTCTGTCCACTCCAAATAAGTCGGCAATCTTTTGTTGTGTAAGCCAGATAGTTTCATTCTGTAAATAGATTTCCACTTTCACATTTCCATTCGGAGTTGTGTAAAGCAGAATCACATTGAAGCCATCCTTGGGTGCATTTATTTTTTTTGCCATTGCAATGATTTCTTGATTCAGTTGTTTCCATTTTGGGAATAACTTCTTTATTTGTTGTTTGAATTATTTCCCCGGTATAATCACCCAGGTGATAGCGGTATATTTTATCATTGTATTCAATCCTTTTCCTTTTCTTAGTTTTTTAAAACCATTTCGTTGACTTCAACGATATGGTCATGCAAATATTTGAATGATTTCACTCAATGGCGCTTTCTCTGTTTTTTCTTCGGGCTTGTATTGGTTTGCCAATGAAATAAATTGTTTGATGACTTCATCGCCTATGTGTTCACCTCTGCGGTTCAAACGGTTTATCAAACGAACCAACTTTAAATTTTCCTTATTAATGTAAGCATTTTGCGAATGCAAAACCGAGTTGCTCACTTTGCCAATTTCAGAAACAGCATAACCGTATTCCATCATTTTATTTATCACAAATGCAATAGCGGCCTGTTGGGGTTGGTTGTATCGTACCTGATGCTCTTCTTCCGAGAACTGGTAGCGTTGAATGAAATCTAAAATATATGCTTCCGTTTCGGGTTTGCTTTTGTACCGATAGTTATCGGTATTGTCGGCAAAGCGTTCATTCTTTTCGCTTGTCGCTTTAATAGATAAAAGACCTTCAGCGGTTGTGAACAATTCACCGATTTTATCTCTGCTGAATGCTACAAAATATCCCGCTTCAAAAGTTGATTCTTCACCTGCCGCCAGGTGTGCAAGGTGAATAAAATCATCTTCCTCCTTTCGCATTTGCACTTTGCCCCATTTTCCTTTCGGCAGATTTTTAATTTGCTGTTTGTATTGAGAAGTAAAATCTTCGTTGCGGTCAAATGCTCTCAGGTCGTCCATAAACAAATCTTCGGCTGCGAGCAATTCAGAGGTTTCAAATATCTTTTGAAATGCTGCCATACGTTTCTTTTCATCACGGCTGTAAAGGTCTTCGGTAAAATCCTGTGGTGTCGGGTCTTCATCCAAAATGGATTGGTCTGTTCCTACCGTGTAGCGAATCAAATATATTTTGGCTTGCAGTTTCCTCACCAGTTGCAGGTAATTTTCCAACTGTTCTTCGGGTCTGAAATTGTAAATAAAAATTTCTTCGTGTATAGTTCCCAAACGGTTTATTCTTCCGTTTCGCTGAATCATTCTTACAGGATTCCAATGCAAATCATAATTCACAATCATTCCGCAATCCTGCAAGTTTTGCCCTTCCGAAAGCTTGTCGGTGGCAATCAGAAAATCAATTTCTTTTTCTCCGTCTTTGAGCCGGTATTTTTTTGAAACGGAAGCAAAACGTTTGGCAAAATCTTCAACCTCGCCTTTTGAACCAAGTGCAAATTCAATGTTTTTTTTCTTTACCAAATACTGCGGAAGATTTTCTTCAAGATATTTCAGCGTATCGGCAAAGTAGGTGAACACTAAAACCTTTCTGTCCTCATTTTGATTAAGGTGTTTTGCTAACTCCTGAATTTTATCATCCTTCTTTAAAAGCAAGGCAAGTTGTTGTTTCAAAATACTGACAATAGAAAGGTCTTTTTGAATGTCTGCTTTCAGTTGTGGCACATTGAAAATGCCTTCGTCTGCAACGATGGTTACAAATTCCTGTTCACCTTCTTCAAACGATTCTATGTCAAAATCCAGTTCATCTTCTTCTGCATTCTGTTCGTTGTAAGCATCAATGGCTTTATTCAAAGCAGAAAGGTTTTTTACAGAAATAATTTTATTGTACTTCTCCAATTTGATTTGAAAATCTTTTAGTTTTCTTTCGTAACTATCAATTGATTTATTGATAGAGAAAAGCGAAGATTCTAAACGTTTTAAAAATACTGTTCTGAAAATTCCGTAGATACCGATTTGCCTGCTAAGTTCACGGTTTTCGTCTGCGTTCAATTCTAATTCTCCTCTCTTTCTTCCGTGATAAGCATGGCGGTAAATGTTGTATCTGTAACAGGGAAAACCCAAACTTAATAAAGCGGTGTAAATAATTTCAAGTGATGAGTGAATTGGTTTATCTCTTTCGGTATAATGTTCAAATAGGTCAAGCGGATGGGCTAAGTATTCCAACTCTGCTAAACTGTTTATTTCATAGTTGAAAGCCCTTGTCAGTTCTGTGTTTTGCTCTGCCATTTTCAGCAGTTGCGATTTGAATTGATTATGAACTTCATACTCCAAATTATCGGGATACGATTTCGGAAACTTTTGCAGTTTACCATTTATCTCCAACCCTTCGGGATATTCTTTTTCAATTCCCTGTCTTGTCCGTCTTACAATAAAGCGGTTGAGAAGGGGAGTAAGTTGTTCTTTGATTTGTTGGTAATTGATAAAACCGCTATTATTAATTTGTTTTCGCATATCGGTTTGCAAAAGTTCCAACCGTTCTTTCAAGGTGAAATATTTTTGTCTGCTGCGGTCATAAAATTTTCCCAACTTAAAAATATCGCCACCCGAACCCAACATGATTTGATTTGTCAAGTCGGCTAACTGGTTATTGATTGGAGTTGCAGTGAGCATTAAAGTTTTTGCGTTTTCATTTTCCTGTCTCCATTTAATGAACACATCAAAACGCTGTCCGGCTGATGCTCTCAGGTTATGGCTTTCATCAAACACAAACAAACCAACGGGAATGGATTGCAGATTTTCACGAACATCTTTTATTCGTTCTATGTCCTGCAAACTGTAAATCTCCGGAATATGAATTACCCTGAAATCATCAAATGCTTTTCTCCATTGTGGAATTAGCCCTGCTGGTGCGATTACAACCACACGCTGATTCATATTCTGCTTGTAATACTCAATCACTTTAATTGCAGTGTAGGTTTTTCCCAAACCAACGGAATCAGAAAGCATGGCAACGCCTTGTCGTTCCAATTTCTTTATTAAACTGTTTGCGTTTTGAAATTGAAATTTCAAAAGTTGTGGTTTGCCTGATGTTGGGTCATCAATGTCAACTTTATTTTCTTTTTCGTCTTGCAAGTCCTGTCCGTAGATGCGATACAAGGCATGGATATACATTTCATACGCACTGAAACAAATTCCACCATGCTTGCTCAACGCTAAGATTTCTTCTTTGAAAGTTTTTGACCAGTCCTCACTATTATTCCAAAGTTCTTCAAACCATGTCCGGTGCGAAGGATGCTGCGTTAAGTTTTTACGAAGAAAATTTACTGTTGCATTGTTGTCCTCAAACTGATTGAGTTCAAGATTTCCGAACATTCCCTGCTTGGTGAAATTGGAACTGCTGATGATGCCAACGGCATTTTCTTCGTCAGTTCCAAATATGTAACACTTGGCATGAAGGAAATTTTTTTTATAAATTTTAATTTGAATTTTCCCTGTGTTGTTTTCATTCATGTATTTGTCCAACAGGTCGGCAACTTTTTGAAACTCCTCTTTCAGTTGCAGGTCCTCTAAATCTTTCTTCAAATATTTTTGGGGGAAATCAGGGTCTTGTTGTGCGGGTTTTTTAACCTGATACGCTTTTACAGAAGGTTCTTCGCCAAGTAGCAAACGGAAAGTAATATTTTCTCTTTCCAAAAATTGAGAAAGTTCTGGAAGTATTTCCACCATACCGGGTAAATCCCAATAACCTGTCGCAATGGAAATCTGCGAATAGGATTTGTCATTAATCAACTCATTTAGCACACCACCAAGCTGATATTCGTTTGATGAATTGTCTATAAGTTTAATGCCCTTCTTCATTTTTTCAATTTCTTTTTTAGGATGTTCAAAGCATCAGATGCTAAATGATTTTCGTCACCAACTGCGCTTTCAAGTTTGTCAGCCAGCCAGAGCGTTAAAAGTTCATCCTCGTTTGCTTTGAGAAAACTGGCAATGTCAATTACCTGCTGCTTTGAAGCGTTGCGTTCTCCTCTTTCTATTTTGCTCATTAAAGCGGTGTCCACTTCAAGTTTTGCAGCTACTTGTCGCAAAAGGAGATTTTGCTTGTCTCTCAGTTCTCTGATTTTTTGTCCTAAATGATTTAACACAATAGAGTATTTAGTTTGGCTTGTCAAATATTGTCA
>JBKJRY010000116.1:0-6407 GCA_046593045.1 Chitinophagaceae bacterium
TGATCTTGTTGAAGGCATTAGAATTTGGGTTTAGCATACAAATTTCTAATGCCTTTTTTATTTTTATCCTAACTTAGTTTTCCACTTTTCCACATTCTAAAACTTACCGAAGTATTGCTATTATATACCTTATAAAAAAAATTTATGCCTATAGAACAGTACCATGAGCCGGCGAATGAATTGTCTCAAAAAGTACGAACATTTGCAAGAATGATCCAGTCTTTAATTGAAGAAGCGGATGCCATAAACTGGTACGAGCAAAGGATAAGCGTCGAAAAAGATAAAGATGCCAAAGCTATTATGATCAATGCTCAAAAAGAAGAGTTCAAACATTTTAGCATTGATCTTGAATTTTTATTAAGGCAAAAAGAAGATTGGAAAACTATGGTTAAAAATGTTGTTTTAAAACCTGGTGATATTGTAAAAAATGCTGAAAAAGCGGAAGACAAGGTATAAATACCTTTGAATTTATTTATTTCCGGTTTCAAATTATTGATAGGCTTTAGTTAATGCGATCAAACTTAACCCCATGGAACATAATAATATTTATGTTGCTGCGTTTAAAATTGTATATCCATTACCTTAAAAAACAACTTATCATGATTGTCAAAGAAATCGTTTGTGAATTACTCATCGCTGCGCACATCTTACTGTATATTCAATCAAGAATTGAAAGAATCAGGGCTGGCGAATGATAGATAGATTCATATTGAGTCCCCCTTTAATTTCACGTAATTGTTATTGCTATCATTTAGTTCAGTAGCGAGTTAGTACCTTTCATTTTTTATAATTTCAGTTGTAAATTATGTATTTAAGAATGGAAGTTGCATCATCTAAGTCGAGGGCATTGATATGGCAAAAACTTAAAACAATTGTTCCTGGTGCTTTTAAGAACGGCAAACTGGATGTAGAACAACTAAAGTTATTATTTGGTGATGAGATATTGTATACAGTTGAACGTTTTGAGCTTACATGGCCAGGTAAATCCGACGCTTTCCAATTAACAAATAGCCATTCAACTACTGCACTTATTCCTTTTCCGAAGGAATCTATAAATTGGGACACCTCAGAAAATATTTTTATCGAAGGCGACAATCTTGACGCGCTTAAAATTCTTGGGGAAAAATACCAGGGTAAAATAAAAACTATCTATATCGATCCCCCATACAATACAGGAAATAATAGTTTTACTTATGCTGATAAATTTTCTGAAACGCCCGTCGAATATTTACATCGCAACGGTGTCAACAACAAGCATGGAAAAATTATAAAGGAGAAACAATACAGGCAGGAAAATAAAAGCAATGGACATTTTCATGCCAACTGGTTATCGATGATGTATCCCAGGCTTATACTTGCAAGAAGGCTTCTTAGGGACGATGGCTTAATTTTTATAAGTATTGACGATAATGAAATTGCTAACCTAAAACTGATAATGGATGAAATATTTGGGGCTAATAATTATATAGATATTTTTTGCTGGGCTAAGTCTGAAACGCCTGCGAATCTTTCAAAAAAAAGTAAAAAGGTGGTTGAGTATATCCTGTGCTACCAGAAAATTAAGGATGCAGAAAGATTTAAAGGTATCAGAAAAAAAACGATCAGCTCAAATGGGCTCCTTAATCAATCGAATAAAGTAAATACCCTGGCTTTTCCTGCAAACATTGTAAGGACGAAGATTGCCGATCAAAAAATTAAAAAAGGAATTTACGGAACCGAAAATTACCGCGTTGAATTGCTGAAAAACACTGAAGTAAAAAATGGATATTTTATATTACCCGTTTGCCTAGAGGCAAAATTTAAATGGACACAGCCAAAACTTGATAGGGAGATAAGCTATGGAACCATCATTAATATTCCAACTTTAAGATTCAGCCCTTCTTATGAGCGATTGGAATATGATGCGGAAGTGCCCCCAAATCTAATTAATTCAAAAGTAGGCGTGGCAACAAATGAAACAGCAGGAAGTGATCTCGAAGTATTATTTGGTGCGAAAGTTTTTGATTTTCCTAAGCCACCTTCTCTTTTAAAATATTTAATTGGATTCTCTGATGATAAAGAAGGGATTGTTTTGGATTTTTTTGCAGGCTCAGGGTCCACTGCCCAGGCGGTATTGGAAATGAATGCAAAAGATAATGGCAACAGGAAGTTTATTTGTGTACAGCTCAATGAAAAAACACCGGTAAAATCATTAGCCCGAAAGCACGGATTTGAAACCATTTCGCAGATTACAAAAAAAAGAATTGACTTGATTATTGAAAATATTTGGTCTTCGGGATCAATAAGTAAAACACAAGAATTATCAAAACCGGGATTCAGGTTTTATAAATTATCAAAAATCCACACCAAACAAAACAACAACAGGGCCGTAAGGAAATGAGTATGTAAACTCCCATTCATGATAGTTAAAGATTTTGATTTTGAACTAAATTATCAAAAAGCGCAGCAGCGGGCTATTGAAATGGTGAGTAACCAATTGTATTCCAGGTTTGGTTTATCAAAGGAAAGCCGTATTGAAAAGGCTCGCTTAGGTTGCATAGGAGAATTAGCTTTTGAACAATTACTGTACACAGACAATATACCGTACAAAGTTGACAGGGAAAATTATAAAGACAGAAATTCGGATGAATATGATTTTTTAATAAACGGTAAAAAACTGGATACGAAGGTTGCAAAAAAATCAACATTAAATGTTCCCAACGATAATTGGACCTATGGATATCCAACTGAACAAAATCCTATGTCAAAGGATTTTATTGTTATTGGCTGGGTCGATTTTATAAATAAGGTTGTAGGATTTTACGGCTGGACCACCGGAGATAATGTCAATAAATGTCCTGTCGTGAATTCAAACAGTTTTAAAGGTTACAAATACTTAACTCCTAATCATGAGTTCAGATGGGGAGCGCTGAATAAAAGCTTTGAACAATTGTTCCGGAAAATATTTGAAAAATAGAAATAACTCCAACCGGGGCAGTAATCTTTTTTAACCACCTCGTCATGCAGAATTTTATTATAATATCCTGCTATCTTAAAAGAGAATTTTAACAGGTGAAAAATTTATGAATTAAATTAAAAAACCACTTCTCCACCTTAAGATTAGTGTGTCTTCTTATATTTGCCGACCTATGGCGAATGAATCAAATAATTTTAGCGAGATAATTGCGCATTGTAAAGAGTACGGTTACATTTTTCCTTCCAGTGAAATTTATGATGGGCTAAGTGCTGTATATGATTATGGCCAATATGGTGCCCAATTGAAAAAAAATATCCGCGATTATTGGTGGAAAAGCATGACGCAGCTTCACGATAATATTGTGGGAATAGACGCGGCCATTTTTATGCACCCGCTCACTTGGAAAGCAAGCGGCCATATAGATAATTTCAGCGATCCCATGATTGATAATAAGGATAGCAAAAAAAGGTATAGGGTTGATCATTTAATAGAATCACACGCAGAAAAGCTGGCGCTGGAAGGGGAAAAAGAAGAAGAGTTTGCTTTGTTGAAAATAATGGATGAGTTATTGGCAAATGATGATTTTACTGGTTTAAAAGAATTAATTGAAGATAATAAAATCGAATGCGAAGTTAGTGGGACCGGCAACTGGACTGATGTTCGTCAATTCAATTTAATGTTTTCTACACAGCTTGGCAGCGTTGCCGGCGATGCCGATACAATCTACCTGCGACCTGAAACTGCGCAGGGAATTTTTGTAAATTTTTTAAATGTGCAAAAAACAGGACGGATGAAAATTCCTTTCGGCATCGCACAAACCGGCAAGGCCTTCCGCAATGAAATTGTAGCAAGGCAATTCATCTTTCGTATGCGTGAATTTGAGCAAATGGAAATGCAGTTCTTCGTAAGGCCCGGCACTGAAATGGAATGGTACAACTACTGGAAAGCTGAGAGGATGAAATGGCATGAAAGCATTGGCATTCCTGCAGAAAAACTGCGATATCATGACCATGTGAAGCTGGCGCATTATGCCAATGCCGCCGTAGATATCGAATTTAAATTTCCATTTGGCTTTAAAGAACTGGAAGGCATTCATTCTCGTACCGATTTTGACCTGAAGCAACACCAGGAGCTAAGTAAAAAGAAATTACAATATTTTGATAACGATATTAAGGAAGATGGAAAGCCTTATGGAAATTATATTCCTTATGTAGTTGAAACTTCTGTTGGCCTTGACCGGCTATTCCTTACCGTTGTAAGCAACGCTTATGCAGAAGAGAAATGGACAAAAGAAGATGGTACTGAAGACAGCCGGGTAGTTATGAGAATTCCTCCAAAAATTTCACCATACAAGCTTGCTATATTACCACTGTTGAAGAAAGACGGATTGCCTGAGATAGCGAAAGAATTAATGCAGGAATGCAGGCAAAACTTTCATACATTTTATGAAGAGAAAGACAGCATCGGCAAGCGATATCGCCGCATGGATGCCATCGGAACTCCCTTTTGTGTAACAATAGATCATCAAACCAAAGAAGATACTACAGTTACTATTCGTTATCGCGACAGCATGTTGCAGGAAAGAATTTTACTATCGGATGTTAAAAAAACAGTGCTGGAAAAAATTCAATAAAAATTAGAACATAACTTACTCAGCAATGGTTAATAAGAAAAGAGATTTCTTTAAAGCCGAAATGGTGTAAGGCACATTATCATGAATTGCAATGATCATGTCTTTGTCAACCTCGGTGGAAGCATAATTTGTTGCAACATTGAGCTTTCCTTTTAAGACCTGGATCGTAAAAATATTTTCAGGACGTTCCGTCTGCATATTTGCTCCTTTATGAAACGCCATAAGTACAATTCGAATCTTGTTTGTTTTATACACGGTAATTGCGTTCCTGTTATTTTCTTCCCAGGCTTTTTCATCTTTTATCTGCTTAATGTAGGAAGGCAGGTCAACTAGCAATACAGGTGAATCTATTTTACGTTCGCCCTCCGGACGGTTGTAGGTAGCGTCAATATTTGTATTTTCCATCTGAATGATTTTTTACTTTTTCCCCAAAAACCATTCCTAAGACATAAGAGGCTGTTACAGAAATATCCGGGGCTACTTTTTCCTTATCAGTGCAAACAGGTTGGCAAGAAAAACCCCAATTGCCATTCCACAAACGAGTAGAGTAATGATATGTATAGCCCTGATGCAATCACTGTCGGAAAGTCTCGTAAAATTAAAAAAAGAGATAGCCAGAACAAAAATTGAAATGGCAAGGGCTTTTACATTCCGATTTCTATTTCTCATATTGTGACATTTTTTGGCTATTTTAATAAAACGTCCCACGATTTTGAAAGAAATATTTTATCCATATAATTCCAGGTGAACAGATTTTCTATCATAACCTAAAGCAGTTATTTTTTGCCGGGCATCATCAATCATTGCTTTCCATCCGCACAAATAAAATGATGCAGGTTTTAAATTCTGCATATCCTCGCAAGCCTCATTATTCTTTCTGCAAATTTCTTCATATAGTCTATGTACATAACCTTTATGCCCTTCCCATCCTTCACGGCTTAACGAAGGCATATAAGTGAAATTTTCAATTTTACTTTCCAATGCTTTCACTTCTTCATGGTATAAAAGATCTTTCTGTGTACGGCAACCAAAAATCAAATAAATGTTTTCATGCGGGATATTATGCAATTGAATGTAATTAAGCATACTCCTGAAAGGTGCAATGCCTGTCCCGGTGCAAATGAAAAAAAGATCTTTTTCAATATTTTCAGGCAAGGTAAACACGCCCTGGGGGCCACGAAAAGTAAGCTCACTTCCAACATTCACTTCATTAAACAGGTACGGAGTACCTGCACCGTCTTCAAGCAATACTATTAGTAGTTCAAACACGTTAGTGCCATCAGGCCAGCTTGCAATGGAATAGCTGCGCCATCTCTTATTTTTTTTTTCGTGTATCGGAAGGTCGAGTGTTACAAATTGTCCCGGCTTAAAATTAAAAGTTTCAAGCTCATCTACTTTAATGAAAAAGCGTTTGGTATTATAAGTTTCATCCTCAATGCGTATAACGGTTCCCGTGCGCCAGGGTTCTAATGCCATGCAATATTTTTTTTGGAAAAATACAAATGATTTTCAATTGCAAATTAAAAATTCTCATTAAAATTTACGATGAATATTAATTCATCATTTTCCACAACTTAGCGAGATTAAATCATCGTGACTTTTACATGGCTTTTTCAAGGCAATAAGAAATATTTTAAACTTTAAAAATACCTTTAACGCATTTGCCATTTTTAATATAGGCAAGTAGTGTATGAACATAACAATCTATATATTTCATATTTTTAAGACATGCGTTATTAACCTCAATATCGCAAGCTATATGACTAAATAAGCCTCAGTTCTGCACGTAGTGTGGAAAAGAGGCTTATTTTATTTTCA